>JAABSB010000065.1 GCA_011390615.1 Desulfotignum sp.
CAGTCAATTGTACGTCAGTATATTCGTTCCCAAAACCTGAAAGGCAGTCACGTATCTGTTGATCTTGTCCGAAACTATTTGATACAAATCAATCCAGATGAGAGCAATCACGATATTTGATGGACACGTTTTCATGCTATTTGGTGGAACTGGGGAGAAGTTATAATAGCTTGACACACCACCCCCCAGGGGTAGATGGGAAAGTTGACAAAAATGTCTCAAATCAACAAATTTTCACGATACCCAAGGGAGGGGTGGCACGCTCTAAGAATTTCATACCTACCTGTAATTAAATCGAATTTCGAAAATGCGCCCCTCATTTATCTTGGATTCTTCTAAGTAACTCATTTGAGTTGATTGTGGCTTGGTGCAGGGCATTGCCCCGGCGGGGTGCGCTTTCAAATTAACGGAAGGAAGACTGATCGTCCCTAAAATATTGTGA
Source organism: Desulfotignum sp. (assembly GCA_011390615.1). Lineage (GTDB taxonomy): Bacteria > Desulfobacterota > Desulfobacteria > Desulfobacterales > Desulfobacteraceae > Desulfotignum. The sequence continues at coordinate 443 of JAABSB010000065.1, forward strand.
AAAATGAGGAACAACAGGGGGATTGGAATTTTTCCATAAGATAACTTGCAAAAAACAAAACCTATTTCCATCAAATATTGTGATCATTCTCATCCAGATTACAATTTTCCCACCACTACCCTTTGGCGGACTTTGAGTAGGTGGGGTTTTACCGTTACGGTGCGGGCTTTAGCCGTTTTTTAATCCCGTGGATTAAAGCCACCGTCTTTCAGACGTATTAGCTTTCAGTCGGCGGTTAAACCCGCCGAGCTTTGAACCCACCGGCTTGCAGCCGGTGGTCGTTTACTTGGTCCAGAATAGGAAATGAGCGTGGATCATGGTTTATTTGTACTTTGCTGGCAATTATAGTTCCGTTTACCCCATCCAGAACATAAAATCTTCTATTATCAAATACTACGGTGCCCGCTGGAAGATCGAAGTCTGTTTAGAAGAATTGAAAAGGGAAATCGACAGTGCCGAAACCCAAACAAGAAATTCTGTAGCAGTTAACAAATCATCTGGAATTCTGTATGATGGCGACATCAATCACCTGGACTTATGCCTGTAGACTGGTCAACACTCCAAGCCGAAGGCATGCAGTTAATGGTCGTGATCATTTTGCTTTTTCCGATGTCAGAAGAATGGTGACAAAAGCCACGCTTGATGATAATTTTACATTACTTTGCCCACCAGCAGGAAAACCGGTTGATAATTCTGGTGTAACCGCTCTGCCACAGATGTCAGTATGACTTTTTTATGGGCAACTTCAGTTGTTAGGCATGCAAAAGAAATATGTCTACTAAGTATACTTTTATATAAAAATGTAATATAGAAAGCGTGCCCTTTGGACCCCCCAAAAATTTACTGGGGAAATATATAAAACTTGAGGCAGACAATGGCATTTGCAATTTTACGGACAAAAAAATTAAAATCTGCGCCATCCATCCGTGGTGCAGGTGGACACAATGCTCGGACACGGCAAACCCCAAATGCAGATCCCCAGAAAAAAAATGTGGTGTTGGTGGATGGGGGGAATGATCTATATGGAACGGTAATGAAAAAAATTCGGAGTGCTGAAATCAAACGGAAAATCCGGAAAGATGCAGTGCTGGCGCAAGAAGTTTTTTTATCTGCGTCACCAGAATATTTCCGGCACGAGGATCCGGGCCAGGCCGGAAAGTGGGATAAAGAAAAAATGAAAGCCTGGGAGAAGGCTTCGATGGCGTGGCTGCAAGAAAATTTTGGTGAAAATATGATCGACTGTCAGCTGCATCTGGATGAATCAACACCGCACATGCACGCAATTGTGGTCCCCTTGGTCAAAGATATAAAAAAAGATGTGATGAGGCTGTCTGCCAAGGAGGTTTTTTCAAAACTATCCCTGCGGGAAATGCAGACGTCATATGCCCAAGCTACGGCGGATATCGGTCTTCAGAGGGGCATTCCTGGCAGCAAAGCAAAGCATACCGATATTCAAAAATTTTATAAAATGGTAGAGGACACGACGAGGGCAACGGTGCCGAAGATCGATCCCCCAGGGCGGATGCTCCGAGAACAAACCAGGCAGGAATATGCTGACGGCATCAATGAATTTTTGGCAAAAGAATGGGAACCCGTGCTTGCAAAAGCCAATTTTTTTGTCTCGGCGAAAAAGCAAAAAATCGAGTATCAGGCGACGGCTGCGGCACTCTCTGAGGAAAACTTGCGCCTCCAGGATGAATTGGAGCTTGCGACTGAAGCGGCGCGGGATGTGCCGTTGGATCTGGTTCTTGAAAAGGCAGGGTTGGATCCGAATCCAAAAGATCGGGAACAATGGCTTGGCGGCGGGCACCAGATCAATGTCACTGGTCAAAAATGGTTTGCTCACAACCGTGGCCAGGACGGCGGTGGCGCAATTGACTTAGTGATGCATCTTAATCAATACAATTTCCACCAGGCGGTAGCCTGGCTTGGGCAAAAAATTGACATCGATGCCGCCGGCCAGGCGATAAGGGCCCAGGCCCAAACCATGGCAGAACGGTTCAAAGACATTGATCTGAAATTTACCCCTCCGGATCCGGCACCGGAGCATTTGCCGGCGCTGAAAAAATGGTTGCAGGAAACTCGAGGCCTGGATCCAGCACTGACGGATTCGCTCATCGACCATGGCTCGATCTATGCAACTGAGTATAAGGGGGATGTCAACGCAGTTTTTTTGGCGCGGAACTCTAAAGGCATAAATGGCGCCGAGGAGGTTAAGGGGCTCAGTGGAGATTTTAGCGGTATGACGACGGGCAGTAACCGGAAAGCCGGTGCGTTTTGCATCGGCAACCATCTCAGCAAACGTGCGGTTTTTGTCAAGTCTGCACTTGATGCTTTGGCGTATGGGCAGCTTCATCCAGACCGGGACTGCTACATCATCAGCACTGCCGGGGCCACGACTAAACCATGCTTTGTTGATGAACTGGTTGAGAACGGATGGGCGCTGACTGTTGCGTATGATAATGATGAGATTGGCAGAGCATTTGCGGAAAAATTCAAAGAGAACTATCCGCATGCAACTGTTGAATTTCCGGAAAAAAAGAATTGGAATGATGATCTTATTGCTGCTATCGGCCGACCATATCTGGATCTAAGTCCCGAATCTGACGGACCGTCGATGTGAAGGATTTTTTCCCATTTGTGAGAAAGCTTTGCGATAACGAACGTATAATTATGGATTGTCGCGGTCGGATCCCAAAAATATATCAGGTTATTTTACCTATTACTAAAGAATTGGCATTAAAGGACCGGTCATGGGTATGTTCTGAATGCAGAAAAGATCACGACCGGGACAAAAACGCTGCAACGAATATACACAGAGAAGGGGCATCTTCTCTTGGATTAGGGGACGTAAGACCTGTTTTGCAGGCAGTCCCTGCCTGAACCCAGAATCCCCCTGATTTATCTGTGGGGAGTATGTCAATTTTGGATACGTCAAGGAAGAGCTTGTGATCCCACCTCATTCTCCGATCAAAGAATCTATCTGCTGGGCCAGATAAAGAGGAATGGAAATCAGGGTATAGGAAACCGGGTCACCTTTGGTGGTTTTAATGCTGATCTGTTCCATTGCCGGGAGGTTGGCATTGATTCTGAGAGCCAGGTCCAGTCTTTTGTCGTGCATGAACTGGTGCAGGGATTTCATGCTGCCGGCTTTTCCGGATTTGATTTCCACCGGTATGATACGGTTCCGGTACTGGATGATGTAATCGATTTCTCCCTGCCGGCCGCCGGTGCGCTGCCAGTAGAACAGGGACGGGTCTGTCAACGGCGACTGGGCCGCCCTGAGCTGCTGGCCGACAAACTGTTCGGCCAACGGGCCCTTGTTGGTGAAAATGATATCTCCTGCCTGGGAATATGGAATCGATGACAGATCCAGTTGAGCCGAGACCAGGCCGGTGTCTATCAACAGAATTTTGAAAAATTTGTCATTGGATTCAGCCCCCAGGGGCAGGCCATTGGCGCTGGTATGACGTATCTGGGAAAATACCCGGGCCTGACATAGCACAGACAAGCCATTTTTGACGGCCTGGGATGCTGCTGAGGGATCCACCCGGCTGTATACGAATTTGGTGCCGATCTGTCGGCATACGGAATTAAACAGTTTGAACAGCAGGTCCGGATCAAACCGGTCTCCATATTTGTAAAAATCATCCCGAAAGGTTGCCAGCAGGTCCTGCTGCAGTTTCATGCAGGCTTTCAGATCACCGGTGTCCGCCCATTTTTGCAGAACTTCAGGCATTCCGCCCACAAGACAGTAGGTATGGTAAAGTTTCAAGGCTTTTTCATGAAGCGACAGCGGGATGGTTTCATTCATGGAGAAGCGGGCCAGTTTTTTTAACAAAAAATCGTTGCCTGTTGCCGACAGGTATTCAAAAAATGAAAAAGCCTCAAGATAAAAATATGAAATCCGGCCGACCGGCATGCTGTATTGATAGGTATTCAAGGAGAATTCCAGCAGAGATCCTGCGGCAATAAGGGCCAGATCCTTGAAATCCTCTTTGAACCACCGGAGTTTTGCAAATATTTCCGGCGCAGCCTGAATTTCGTCCAGAAAAATGTGTGTGGTTTTCGGATGGATCGGGGTGTTGAATTCCGATTCCAGGTTCAGCAGGATTTCTTGGGAATCGTTGGTGTTAAAAAGATCGGCAAGGGACGGGTTTCTTTCAAAGTTCAGTTCGATGAGCGTTAAATTATGGCGGGCCGCAAGATCCCTGACCAGCCAGGTTTTTCCCACTTGTCTAGCCCCCCTTATCACCAGGGGTTTTCGGTTCTTTTCCGCCAGCCAGTTGTCCAGATGCTGTGATGCCGATCTTTCCATGGGATTTGTTTAAAACAACGCGTTAAAAATGTCAATATTAAAAAAAACAACGCGTTAAAAAAACATTTTCCCGAACCGATGGAGGAACTAAGGCAATAATCGGATGGGCTATTCAGCAGGTGATATAGTTGACAAAAAACTGGGGAAAATCCGTGATAATGCCGCTGGCACCGGCCTGGATGTGCATGGCAGCTGTTCTCGGGTCATTAACCGTGAACAGGTTCACTGCAAAGCCCTGTTGCACAAGATTTCGGACAAAATCCGCGCCTACAAGGGCAGCATTGATGTTATAGACATTGAATGCACCGGGTTGAAAATTTTTTATATCTGTGCCGGCTTCCCCCACCAGGGCCTGGACTGCGATATCCGGCCGCAGCAGCCGGATTTGCTCCAGCCAGGCATGGTTGAAAGAGGAAACCACCACCCGGGCAGGCGCAATTGTGCTTTCACTTATTGCTGCCAGGGTATTGTCCACGGTATAAAAAGGGCTGGGATCTGTGCCATGGTCTTTGAGTTCCAGGTTTATCTGCCAGTCCAGATTTTTTGTGAGCAGCAGCCCTTGTTCAAGGGTGGGAATCTTTTCATTGCAGAATCCGGCCAGGGCATCTGCTGTTACATACCCCTTTTGGATGGTTGAAAACGGGTCGGTGCTTTCAAACCAGGACCCGGCATCCAGGGCTTTGAGTTCAGCCAGGGTAAAATGGGACACAAGAAATTTTCTGCGGCCATCGGATGTCAGGTGCCTGAAGTGCTTTCTTGCATTGGTGCACCGGAGCAGATCCAGGTCATGGAAAAGTACCAGAAAACCGTCCCGGGTAACCTGGATGTCGGTTTCCCAGCGGTGTGCACCGGATTGCCATGCGGCCTTTGCGGCGGCCAGGGTGTTTTCCGGGGCCAGGCTCCTGGCCCCTCGGTGGGCGATAATTTCGATCATGGACGCTGGTATGGAAGTCTCAGTTTTGTCCATTTTCGTTTCTGCGCTGGTCAATGGGCACATAATCGGTGATGGTATTGCCCATGTAGATCTGTCTGGGCCGGGAAATTTTCATTTCCGGATCTGCCATATCCTCTTTCCATTGGGCGATCCAGCCTGGGAGCCGGCCGATGGCGAACATTACGGTGAACATGTTGGTGGGAATGCCCAGGGCCCGCAGCACAATTCCTGCGTAAAAATCCACATTTGGATACAGGTGCTTTTCCTTGAAATAGTTATCTTCCAGTGCCGCTTCTTCCAGGCGCCGGCCGATATCCAGCAATGGGTCCTGCCTGTTCACCTTGGCCAGAACCATATCGCACATTTTTTTCATGATCCTGCCCCGGGGGTCATAGGTTTTGTAAACCCGGTGTCCAAATCCCATGAGCCGGAAGGGGTCATTTTTATCTTTGGCCCTGGCAATGCATTGGTCAATGGTCATACCGTCTTTTTCGATCTGTTCCAGCATGTTGATCACTGCCTGGTTGGCCCCGCCGTGAAGCGGCCCCCACAAAGCACTGATACCGGCGGACAAGGAGGCATAGATATTCACTTTTCCGGAGCCCACCACCCGGACCGCAGTGGTGGAGCAGTTCTGTTCGTGATCTGCATGCAGAATCCAGAACACGTTCAAAGCCCTTACCAGGTCTTCATCCACATGGTAGGGAATCACATCACTGTCAAACATCATGTTCAGAAAATTGGCACAGTAACACAGGCCGGGCTGGGGGTATGTTACCCGCTGCCCGATGGAAATCTTATACGCCATGGCGGCAAGGGTCCGGACTTTGGAAATGATCCGCAAAAAGGTGGTATTCATTTCCTCTTCCATGTCAATCAGTTCCGGATAGAACGAGCGCAATGCATTGACCATGGCCGACAGAATCCCCATGGGATGGGCCTTTGGCGGATAATTTTGGTAAAAGGCACGCATGTTTTCGTGGACCAGGGAAAAATCATTGAGATACACCGAGGTGCGGGTCAATTCCTCTCTGGTGGGCAGCCTGCCCACAATGAGCAGATAGGCGGTTTCCACAAAACTAGATTTTTCAGCCAGCTGTTCAATGGGAATGCCCCTGTACCGCAGGATGCCTTTTTCACCATCCATGTAAGTGATGGCACTTTTGCAGGCACCGGTGTTGCCATAGCCCGGATCAAAAGTGATACAGCCGGTTTCCTGGCGCAGATGCCTGATGTCGATGGCTTTTTCCCCTTCTGTTCCCGTTATTATGGGCAGGACCATCTCTTTTCCGTCAATGATCAGTTTTGCATATTCCTGCATAAAGCCTCCTCATGGAACAGGCCCATCCCCCGGGAATGGTGCCCCTGTGTCTGATAAATAATAAATTGCTGGTCGGATACTGCCTGGGCAAAAGATAGCCGAAAAGATGGTTCAGGTAATGAATGGTACCTTTAATCGCGTTTTTCGCCGGCAACCGTATAGGTTTTGCAGGAACCGCTGGAGCAGGTGCGTTCCTGGGCGGACACACCTTTTGCCTGACCCTGGCCGGCAGCGTGACCCATGGCATAGTTGGTGGTGGAAACCACCCGTTCAAATTCCGGGGATTGGCATTTGGGGCAGGTAACCGCCTCATCTTTTTTGGACCCCATGACAATCACCTCAAAAAACTCTTCACATTTTGTACACTTGAACTCATATATGGGCATAATAACTCCTTGGACTGTTATATTTACAATAGATTGCTAATATAATCAGATTTTATTTTGTTGTCAATATGGTTTCTTGGGCCATCCAGCACACTGCTGGTTCGTCAGGTTTTTTGTGTCAGCAGCTCCCGGGCGTGGGTCCGGGTGGCATCGGTAATTTTTTCGCCCCCCATCATCCGGGCGATCTCTTCCACCCGTTCTTCCAGGGAAGCAAGGGGGACAATATCCGTGCAGGTGCGGCCGTTGACAATTTGTTTTGAAATGCGGAACTGGTGAAGCCCGTATTTGGCTATCTGGGCCAAGTGGGTGATACAGATCACCTGGTGCTGTTCTGCCAGTGCCGCCAGTTTTAAACCGACTTTTTCGGAAACGGCCCCGCCGATGCCGGCATCCACCTCATCAAAGATAAGGGTTTCAAAGGACTGTTTCCGGGACAGCACCGCTTTCAACGCCAGGACAATCCGGGACAATTCACCGCCGGAGGCAATTTTTGCCAGAGGACGGGGGGCCTCCCCGGGGTTCGGGCTGAGCATGAAACATGCCCTGTCCATTCCTGTGGCTAAAATTTTGTGTCCGTTTCGGGTGCAGATATCCTGTTCCCGTTCAGAAAATTCATGGGAGATATCCACCTGGAATCTGGCTTTGCCCATTTCCAGGGCAGCCAGTTCAGCGCAGGCAAGTTCGGCTAGACGGGTGCCTGCTTGTTTGCGTTTTGTGGAAAGATCCAAAGCTTTTTGTCGGATCCGATCTTCCAGCGCTTTTTTCTGGTCCATCAGCTCTCTGATTTGCCGGTCCATTCCCAGGGTCTGGTCCAGCTGTTGTTGCAGGGCTTCATATGTTTCAAACAGGGCATCAAGGCTTCCCCCGTATTTGCGCTTGAGCCGGGAGATAAGGTCCAGACGCAGGTCCACGGCATCAAGAGATTCCGGGTCCAGATCTATTTCCAAAGAATAGTCCCGCAGGCTGTCCACCACATCCTGCAGATCCAGGATGATGGCATTGAGGCGGTCCGCTGTCCGGGCGAGGGTCTGGTCGGCAGATCCGAATCTGTGGATACCGGCGGCAAGGGAAGAAAGCTGTTCAATAACAGCCCCCTCCTTGTCATATACGGCGTGGACCGTACCATTTACAGCCTCAAAAATTCTGGCGGCATTGGAAAGCTTTTCCTTTCGTTTTTCCAGCACCAGGTCCTCTTCCGGCTGGATGGCCGCTGCCTGGATTTCATCCACCTGGAACTGGATCAGTTCCAGGTGGGCTTCCTGTCGGATCTTTTCTTCTTCCAGGTTCTGGATACGGGTGTTCAAAGGCATAATGGTTTTGTACAGGTCGGCCACTTCCCGGCGCAGGGCCATGGTGCCGGCAAATTCATCCAGAATATCCAGGTGGTTTTCTTCCCGTAAAAGTCCCTGGTGGGCGTGCTGGCTGGAGATGCCGGCCAGGTTCCGGGTCAGCCGCTTCAGAAACTCCAGGGTGGACTGCCGGGAATTGATAAATATACGGCTTTTGCCGGACCTGGTGATCAGCCGTCGGATGATGAGGGTGTCATCTGTTTCCATGCCCTGGGCTGCCAGCAGCTGTGCCGGCTCAGAATCAGGGGTGATATCAAAACAGGCCTCCAGCTCTGCGGTTTCTTCTCCGGTGCGGACCAGATCGGCAGAGGCCCGAGAGCCCAGCAGCAGGTTGACCGCCTGGATGATAATGGATTTGCCGGCACCGGTTTCTCCGGTGAGTACGGACAGGCCCTGCTGAAACCGGATACGGATATCTTCAATAATGGCGAATTTTTTTATGGCCAATTCGCTGAGCATATATTCTCCTTAGAATCGAAAACACCGAAAATGTGTAGGCGACCAGGATGGCCGCCACCAGCCTGGGAATCCAGAGCCAGAAGGGCGGTATGCCGAGCGGCAGAAGCAGGGCCGGGTCTTCTATCATGGCATGGTTGATGCCGATGGACAGATGAAGCCTGGTCAACGCCTCCTTGTCATAGGTATGGGTCCGGGTTTCTTCCATAATCACGGCAGATCCATATGCCAGCCCGAAAACCGCCGCTGTCATCCAGAGCATGCCGCAGGATTTGTCCAGGCCCATAAAGGCCAGCACCGGGCGCAGGGGCCGTATGACAAAGTCAATGATGTGAAATATCCTGGCCAACTCCAGCATGACCATCAACGGCATGATGATGAAAAAGATCTGGATGGTCAATGTCAGGGTATCCATGGACCACCCTGACAGCCAGGTGGTAAATGCCTGGTCAGTTCCGGGCAGGGCCCCTGCAGAAACACCTGCAGATGTTTCCGGGGTGGTGCCCATGATTTTTGCACAGCAGAAGGTCACCACAAAGGCGGCCACCAGGCGGAAGGCTGCCGCAAAAAAAGGATTGATACCGGACCGGCCCTGGACCAGGCTCTCCTGGATCAGGTTGTGGCAGATCAGGGTAAAAACTGCCAGCAGAATCATGTGGTCCATGGAAAATGGCATCACGGAAAGCGCCGCCACAGTGCCGTAAATGCCGGTGAAAATGCCGGCAATGATCACCAGGGCGGCAGAGGGGGGCAGTCCCATCCAGCCCATGAGGGGGGTCAGTAAGAAATCAAGTTTGTAGATCAGGCCGAAATATACCAGCAGGCCGGTGATAAATGACACCGGTATAATAATTTTCAACAGCCAGACAAAACCGGACCAGCCTTTTTTCAGGCCTGTCCGTATGCCTGAAACCAGCTGTTGCCGACGGTTATTTTTGTTTTGTGTCATGGGAAGGGCTGTCTTGCGGTACGTGGTTTTTGACAGTTTCATCCACCGTGGCATAGACATCTTTGAAGGCTTCATGCACATTGGAAGGAGACAGCCGTCCCATTTCAATAAATTTGACGATGATTTCCTTGGCAGAGCGCAGTATCTGTTCATCAATTGATTTCATATGAATGTGTTTACCAGAACCCTGCCCCAAGGTCAAGATTTTGCTGTTGCCATGACCGATAAAATGCGTATAATCAGTCCTTAACGCAACTTTCGGAGTTGGCATCAGAACGGGGAACATCAGGATGGGGTCAGGCTTGCGTTATTGCGCTTTTGGCATGTGGCAGACATAATTTGTTTATGAGAAGCACAATAACGCAAGCCTGACCCCGTTGGGCTGTTGGACCCTGTTATACATAATAGACAGGCAAAAAGGCTTTGTATATATGGAAAAGGCAGTGGAAGAAAACGACGCGCATATGGTTCACCGGCTCTGTCATGGAGACAAAACCATAACCCTCATCGGTACGGCCCATGTCTCCCGGAGCAGTGCGCAGCTTGTTGAGGAAACCATTCTGGCGGAAAAACCGGATACCGTTTGTGTGGAACTGTGCCAGACCCGTCTGGCTGCTATCCAGGATGCGGACCGGTGGCGGAATATGGATATTGTCAAGGTTATCAAAGAAAAAAAAGCCCTGGTGTTGTTCATGAATCTGCTTCTGGCATCTTTCCAGAAAAAGATTGCCGACCGGTTCGATATCAAACCGGGCCAGGAAATGCTCAATGCCATTGCTGCGGCAGAAAAAACCGGAGCCGCCATTGTGCCTGCGGACAGGGATATCCAGATCACACTGTCCCGGGTGTGGCGGGGCATGGGATTGTGGGCAAAAATAAAATTGTTTGCTTCCATTGTGTTTTCTTTTGGCGGCGCCGATGATATCCAGGAAGCAGATATCGAAAAAATGAAACAGGAAGATATTCTCCAGACCTTGCTGGCTGATGTGAAACAGGCCCATCCAATCATTCAGCAGGTGCTGATTGATGAACGGGACCAGTATCTTGCCAAAAAAATCAGCAGCGCTGCCGGCAGCCGCATTGTTGCAGTGGTGGGAGCAGCCCACGTCCCGGGCATCAAAAAATATCTGGCAGAAGATACTGATGTGGATTTTGAAGAACTGACCCGGATACCGCCGGCCGGTTCCCTGGGCAGGATTCTCAAGTGGCTGATACCCGGTCTGATCCTGGTGTTGTTTGCTGCCGGCTTTGCCATGGAAGGCAAAGATGCGGGCACGGATATGATCTGGATCTGGGTGGCGGCCAACGGGATTTTTGCCGGCCTTGGGGCAGCCCTGGCCCTGGCCCATCCCTATACTATTTTATCTTCCATTCTTGCGGCTCCTTTGACCTCCTTGAATCCCATGATCGCGGCTGGCTGGGTGTCCGGTCTGGTGGAGGCTTTTTCACGAAAGCCCAAAGTCCGGGACCTGGAAGCCATCCCAAAAGATATTGTTTCCATTAAAGGATTCTGGCGCAACAATGTCACCCGGATTCTGCTGGTGGTGATTTTCACCAACCTGGGATCCTCCATCGGAACCATGACCGCGGTTCCTCTGATGCTCAAGCTTCTGGGATAGAACGGGCAAGGAGAACCGGTCGCATAGATCTGGTCGCATAACAGCATCGGCTGTCCTGTTTTTATCCAAAGGTTTTTGTGCTTGATTTCCTGACGGCACTCAGGATACACTGACAGGTATTTTTCAGAAAGCAGGAACTATGGCCTGCATGAAACCGGAGTTTCAATGGATATCTTTGTTGCACGGCAGCCTGTTTTTACCGCCCGGAAAAAAGTTTTCGGGTACGAGCTGCTGTTTCGCACGGGCCTTGAAAACGTATTCCCAGAAATTGACGGAGACAGCGCAACCGCAGGCGTTCTTGCTAATACCTTCTTTTCTTTTGGTTTGGACAAAATGCTTGCCGGCAGGCCCGGTCTGATCAATTTTACTGCATCTTTGCTGCGCCAGAAAACCCCTTTGTTGTTTCCTGAAAATCATATCATCATAGAGGTGCTGGAAGATGTATCCCCGGATCCTGATATTATCGCAGCATTGGATCTTTTTAAAAAAAAGGGGTACCGCATTGCCCTGGATGATTTTGTTTATGATGAAAAATATGAATCCATGATGGCACGCAGTTCCATGATAAAATTTGATCTCATTGCCACCCCTCTAGACAGCCTGGTCCCGGTAATCAAAGATATCCAGAACCGCTTTCCCATGACACTGCTGGCGGAAAAAGTGGAAACCCATGCCCAGTTTGACCAGGCAAAGGAAATGGGGTTTGAACTTTTCCAGGGATATTTTTTTTCAAAACCGGAAATACTTTCCAGCCGGGATCTTTCAGCTGACCAGATCACCAAGATTAAACTCATCAATGCAGCTGCCAAAGCAGAGCTGGACCTGGATGAAATAGAAGCTCTGATCAAAAAAAACATATCTGTATCTTTTAAACTGCTCAAGTTCATCAACTCTGCATATTTTTCCCGGTCCGTTGCCATTGATACCATTCACGATGCCATGGTGGTCCTGGGATCTGATGCCCTGAAAAAATTTATCAATATTGTTGTGGCAGCAGATCTCAATGAAGACAAGCCCAACGAGCTGATCCGCTCATCAGTTATTCGGGCCAGAATGTGTGAGCACTTTGCCGGCATGACAAAAACCGGGTTTACACCCGATGAAATGTTTACCATGGGATTGTTTTCCAGAATGGATGCTATTCTGGATATGCCGATGGCAGATATTTTGAAACAAATTACCCTTTCCGATAAATTCAAAGATGCCCTTTTAGGTAGAGACAAGATCTTCCAGCGGATTCTTGCCCTGGTTACCTGTTTTGAGCAGGGCCGCTGGGATCACAAGGTGTATAAACAACTGCAGGGCAGCAGGATAATTGACCGTATGCCGGGGTTTTATCAGGATGCCTTGGCCATGGCAGATGCTTTTTTTGTCTGATGGTGTTTTTCAGGCCCTCCCGGACAATATCCTGCGGGCAAATTTCTGGATACATGCCGGGTAGAGTTCCCATTCTTTTTCCAGGCCCTTGTGTTTGACATCATCCAGGGTGTCGGTATCTGCGATTTCAAAGGCTTTCTGGCCGATGATGGGACCGGTGTCCTCTCCGTAATCGATGAAATGCACCGTGCACCCGCCCACCTTGCATCCGTAGCGGAAGGTGTCGCCGTACCCGTCCGTGCCCGGAAAGGCTGGCAGCAGGGCTGGGTGAATATTCATGATCCGGTACGCTTCTGGAACTGTATTGATGCGGTCAATGAAATACGGGGTCAATACCCGCATGAACCCGGCCAGGACCAGAAGGTCCATGTCATAGGCAAGAATTCTGTCAAGCAGCTGTTTTTCTGCAATGGCCCGGGATTTGAGAAAAAAAAGGGCATTTCCATCTGCAGAGTCAACCAGGTTCTGCTTTTCCATGACTTCATCCAGTTGAAAATCTTCCGGCAGGTCTTTATCGGCAATGCCGGATCTGCAGGAGCGGATGATGCTTGCATAATCCACCACAAAGGTGTCAATGCCCTCAGTTTGCGCCCGTTTGAGTCCCTTGACGTTCGGCGTATCTGATCCGGTGAACACGATATTTCCTGATATGGTGTTGTCTTTGCAGGCATCGATGATGGCCTGGAGATTGGTGCCGCCACCGGAAATAAGGGTGCCGATGTTGATGTGTGCCGCCATGTTTCCTGTCCTCCATATGAATAGCTGTTTTATGGGCAGGGCTGTATCCTGGTCTGCCACAAAGATGCAGTGTATTTTACCGCATTTTTACCAGAGAGGGTATCGGTTTTTTCAGGTGGGGTTACTGGTTGCCGTAACCGTTCTGCTCTCCACAGTCCGGGCAGGTCCAGGTGATTCCGTTGCAGGTAAGGCCCCAGGCATTTTCATGCATGCAGGCCTGGCACATGGAGAAACCGCAACGGCAGTGCCAGCAGAACATGAAAACCTGTCTGCAGCAATGGCACTGGCGCCGGCTTTTTGCGATACGTTTTTCCCGGCGTTTCTGCTGCCGGGCTGCTTGATTTTCCTGTGTCATATAAATCTGCTTCTCCTTTTTACCAAAAGATAGTATATATGCCCTGAATTACAAAAAACTGCAATATCCAAAAGGCAGGGCAAGATGACAGCAGATCCTGAAAAAATATTTCTCATAGACGGCAGTGCATTTCTGTATCGGGCATTTCATGCCATCCAGAGCCTGAGTACAGCCCAGGGACACCCTACCAATGCAACATTCGGTTTTACCCGGATTCTGATGAAACTGATCAGGGAAAAAAATCCGGTTTATGCTGCTGTTTTTTTTGATGTCAAAGGCCCCACCTTCCGCCACAAGCTGTATGAGGCCTACAAGGCCAACCGCCCGCCCATGCCTGATGAGCTGGCAGCCCAAATACCCGATATCCGCCGGATGATTGCGGCCCTGAACATCCCCGTTGTCCAGAAAACAGGGTATGAAGCGGATGATCTGGTGGGTACATTTGCCAGAATGGCCCAGGACCAGGGTTTCGAGGTGGTCATGGTCACCGGTGACAAGGATTTTATCCAGCTGATCACCGACCATTGCATCCTGTGGGATCCCATGAAAGATACTGTCATGGACCGGAATGCTGTTCTGGGGGACATGGATATCGAACCGGCGCAGTTTATCGATGTGCTGGGGCTGGCCGGTGATGCCTCAGACAATATCCCCGGGGTCAAGGGCGTGGGTATCAAAACAGCTTTGAAACTGGTGGCCGAGTTCGGGTCCATTGACAATTTATACCAGAATCTGGACCAGGTGGCAAAAAAGAAAAAGCTGTATGAAAACCTGAATGCCGGCCGGGATCTGGTGATTTTAAGCCGGGATCTGGCAACAATTGACCAGCACGTGAAGATCCGTGAAACCATAGAGGATTTCCGGCTCAAACCCTTTGACACCAAACAGGCATTTGCCCTGTTCAATGAACTGGAATTTAAATCCCTGGCACAGGAGTTTGCTGAAAAAGCAGATACATCCAAAAAGATCTACAAATTGATTACCCAGGTCCATGAGATGGAAAAACTGGCCAAGGTGCTGGAAAACAAACAGGTGTTTGCCATTGATACGGAAACCACTTCCAAAAACCCCATGGAAGCGGACCTGGTGGGGATCTCTTTTTCCTATATGGAAGACAGCGGTTTTTACATACCTGTGGCCCATACCAAAGAAACAGACCAGCCGGATAAGACAGATATCCTGCGGATTTTCGGGCCGGTGCTTGAGAACCCAGATATCCGTAAAGTCGGCCAAAACATCAAATATGACTATATTGTACTGGCCCGTTACGGCCTTGATCTTAAGGGCATTGCTTTTGATACCATGATCGCTTCCTACCTGCTCAATCCAGCCACCCGGGGGCACGGCCTGGACCAGATCGCCATGAACCTGTTCGGATACAAGATGCTTTCCTATGAAGAGGTGGTAGGAAAGGGAAAGGACCAGATCGGATTTCAGAATGTGGCGGTGGCGGATGCGGTGTTTTATGCTGCTGAAGATGCGGATCTTACCTTTATGGCCTATCGGCATTTTTTAAAACAGCTCAAAGATGAGGGACTGTATGACCTCATGGAGCGGTTTGAAGTGCCTTTGATCACGGTGCTGGCTGATATGGAAATGACCGGGTTCAAAGTGGATAAACAGGAACTGGCTGAACTGTCTAAAACATTTGAAGCAGAAATGGCCCTTTTAGAGCAGGAGATATATGACCTGGCAGGGGAACGGTTCAACATCAATTCCTCCCAGCAGCTGGGGGGGATTTTGTTTGAAAAACTCCAGCTCAAGTCTGCCAAGAAAACCCGGAAAAAAACCGCCTATTCCACGGATGTGGAGGTACTCACCAAACTTGCGGCCAGCCATCCTTTGCCGGAAAAGCTGCTGCGGTACCGGACGTTGGGCAAATTAAAATCCACCTATGCCGATGCTTTGGGCCAGCTGATCCATCCGGACACCGGCAGGATACACACCTCTTTTAACCAGACCATCACTGTCACCGGGAGGCTGTCCAGTTCCCATCCCAACCTGCAGAACATTCCCATCCGCAAGCCCGAGGGCAGAAAAATCCGCAAAACCTTTGTTCCCAAAGAGGGCTGTACCCTGGTGTCTGCGGATTATTCCCAGATCGAGCTGCGGATCCTGGCCCATTGTGCAGAAGATGAGATCCTCATGGAAGCGTTCTGCAATGATGAAGACATCCACACCAGAACAGCCATGGAAGTGTTCCAGGTGCTTCCCGGTTTTGTCACCGATGATCTGCGCAGCCAGGCCAAGGCAATCAATTTCGGGATCGTTTACGGTATGAGTGCTTTCCGTCTGGCCAATGACCTGAATATCAGCCGGAAAATGGCATCCACCTATATTGACAACTATTTTTCGCGGTATGCCGGGGTAAAAAAATTCATTGACAACACCATCCGCCACACCCGGGAAACCCAGGAAACCACCACCATTTTCGGCCGGAAACGCAGGCTTTCCGACATCCGCTCCTCCAATGCCAATCTGCGCAATTTTGCCCAACGGGCGGCTGTCAACACCCCCATCCAGGGCAGTGCGGCAGATCTGATCAAGCTTGCCATGATCCAGATGGCACAGGCTTTGGAAAAAAACAGCATGGCATCCCGGATGATCCTGTCTGTGCATGATGAAATCATATTTGAAACCCCGTTTGCAGAAAAATCCGACCTCATGGATCTGGCCAGGGAGGTGATGGAAGGGGTATATCCTTTAAAGGTACCGTTAAAGGTCAATTTTGGGTCCGGTGCCAACTGGGCAGCGGCACACTAGGAAAAATTGTGGCACACACCATGGAAAAAAAGCGTATCGGCATTTTTGTCAAACCCCAGGAAGATGCCCAGAAAAAGGCCGAAGAACTGGTCAGGACATTCGGGGACAAGGTGGTCATCATCGACAGCAGACAAAGTGCAGATGCCAGTCTGCCTGATGACCTCATCTGCATTCTGGTGCTTGGGGGGGACGGCACGTTTCTGAGCGCGGCCAGGCTCAT
>JAABSB010000066.1 GCA_011390615.1 Desulfotignum sp.
CCTGAAGGGGTTCGATATATGCAGCAGCAGACTGCGGCGGTGTATCCCGGCCATCGGAAATCACATGGATATATACCGCTTCAACGCCGGCATCTTTTAAAACCTGCAGATATCCAATCAAATGATCTGTATGGGCATGAACGCCCTGATCCTGGACCAGGCCATAGAGATGCACAGCACTGTTGAAGGTTTTTACATGTTTTATGCAGGCATTCACAGCCGGGTTGTCTTTTAACCGGTTTTCCTTTATCGCAGTGGAAATTCTCATCAAATTTTGATAAACAACTCTGCCGGCACCCATATTCAAGTGGCCCACCTCACTGGAGCCCTGATTTTTCTGGGGAAGTCCCACATATTCTCCGGAAGTATGGATCAGTGCTGTCGGATACCTCTCAATATAGCTATTGTGGTTGAGGGGATTACAGGCTGAAATGGCATTGTATTGTTTATCGGGAGAAAATCCCCATCCATCCCTTATTAAAATCATATGGGGTTTTTTGCGCATATGTGGGTCTCCTTGTCTTAAATAAGGTTTCCAGCGTGCCGGTCACACACCTGTTGGAGCTGTCTGAAAAAATCACTTCTTTATAACCAGTTTAAAAAAAATACCATAGAACCAAAAGGGCGGCAAGCAAATAGATTTTGGATAAAATTGGCATGATCAGATTGGTTGCATACAGGATAAAAATGGTTTAAATGCATGTATCCATGTATTTCAGAAACCTCATTTTTTCATTAAAATGCATGTAAAATTACGCATCTGTAAATTATTATGTACCGATGCGTAATATCCTAACGAAAAAAACTTTTTTGGAGTTGGTATGCATTTTAAAAAAAACTGCGATGTCCTTACCCATGACAAAAACACCGTGGGTCAGATTGATCGGGTGGTGATTGATCCCACCACAGATGAGGTCTCCCACCTGATAGTTAAAAAAGGGTTCTTGTTCACAGAAGACAAGGTGGTTCCCATAACAGATATCCAAACCACCAGTGAAAAAATTGTCATTTTAAAAAAAACTGCTGCACCGGATGATTATCCGGAATTTGATGAAACACAATATGTGCCCAACGGTGGGGTGGAGGATTTCAACCGGCGCCAGACTGATGAAGCACGTAAGCTGCTGTGGTATCATTCAGCTGTCAAAGCCCCGAACTTGAAATCAGCGCCTTATCCGTCTGAGCAAAAACCTTTGTATTATAAACAAACACACCGCAATATCCCTGACGATGCCGTGGCAGTGGCAGAAGGTGCTGATGTAACAGATACAGACGGCAAAAAGCTGGGAACCATCGAAGATATATATGCTGAATCCGAAACCTTTAAAGTAACGCATCTTCTGGTCTCCTTCGGCATGATAAAAAAAGACAGAAAATTTGTTCCGGTCAACTGGATCAAAGATATTGTTGAAGACGTTGTTCAGCTGCATATAAACAGCCGGGTATTTGAAAATCTTCCGAATGCTGATGTAGATGAAGCGTGATCCCTGTTTTTGGAAAATACCGGTTTTTGTAATTCGAAAAAATCCAATGATAAATTTAAACGCAGCAAGGTAGACAGGATATGGGAATTTATAATCTTGACCGTATTTTTCAGCCTGAAAGTGTTGCCGTTATCGGTGCCACTGAAACAGAAAGCAGCATTGGCAATGCCCTGATGACCAACCTGGAAACTGGGGGTTTTTCAGGTAAAATCGTACCGATAAATCCAAAATATGCAACGGTAAAAGGGATAAAAACACTGGAATCAATACGGCAACGCAGTCATCCCATAGATCTTGCCATCATCGCCACCCCCATATCCACCGTTCCGGATATAGTCGATGACTGCATTGCCGCAGGCACAGGTGGCGCAGTGATCATATCGGCCGGAGGAAAAGAAACCGGAGATCAGGGACGTGACATCGAAAAAACAATTCAGGAAAAAGCCTATACCGGCGGTCTACGGCTTGTCGGTCCAAATTGTCTGGGAATCATTAATACGGAAATGAAACTCAATGCCAGTTTTGCATCTGATATGCCTTCTAAGGGAAAACTGGCCTTTGTCTCCCAGAGCGGTGCCATCTGTACATCAATTCTGGATCTTTCCTTTAAGGAAAAAATCGGTTTCAGCCACTTTGTCAGCATCGGTTCCATGGTGGATGTGGATTTCGGAGATATGATCGATTATCTGGGTAATGATTCCCGGACAGGGAGCATCCTGCTGTACATCGAAAACCTGACCCGGATACGCAAATTCATGAGCGCCGCACGGGCAGTGTCCAGAATCAAACCCATCGTGGTCTTGAAAGCCGGGCGCAGTGAAGCCGGCGCCAGAGCGGCATCCTCACATACCGGGGCTCTGGCTGGAGAGGATGCCGTATATGACGCCGCGTTCAAGCGTGCCGGCATTATCCGGGTGAAAACCATCGCACAATTGTTCGACTGCGCGGAACTCATGGCCAAACCCCCACGCCCCAGGGGATCACGCCTGGCAATCATCACCAATGGGGGCGGACCCGGCGTTATGGCCACGGATGCTTTGGCAGATCACGGATTGAAACCCGCCCCGTTGTCCAAAGAACTGACCCAAGGGCTGGATGACTTGCTGCCGCCGTTCTGGAGCCGGAATAATCCCATTGATATTCTTGGAGATGCCACCCGGGAACGGTTTATCAAAACCGTTGAGTTATGCCATGACAGCCGATCCTTTGACAGCATTCTCACCGTTATGGTGCCCCAGGCACTGACAGATCCGGAACCTGTGGCAGAAGCGCTGGCCGCATCAGCCACAGAAAAAAACTTTCCCATATTTGCCTCCTGGATCGGCGGCAAAAAGATGGAAACAGCGATGGGCGTGTTAAACCAGGCAAAAATCCCCACTTATGAAACGCCGGAAAGGGCCATTCAAGCCTTTGTTTTCATGGTGGCATACAACCGAAACCTGGAAATGCTGACACAAATTCCCCGGAAACTATCCCAAAAGCTGCAGTATGATCACACCAAGGTCCACCACCTGCTGCAAGATCATATGAAACAAGATGTCGGTTTTTTGTCCGAAGCCGCAGCCAAAGAAATTTTATCCGCCTACGGCATACCGGTAAATACGACACAATCGGCCGCCACCGAAGAAGAAGCTGTTTCCACGGCCCGCAAGATCGGATTTCCCGTAGCTTTGAAGCTCATATCACCGGATATTTCCCATAAGACCGATGCCCGTGGCGTCCATCTGAATTTACAATCCGATGATGCGGTCCAAAGCGCCTTTGGCAAAATCATGGAAGGTGCTAAAGCGTATAATCCGGATGCACACATTGAAGGGGTATCTGTTCAACAGCATATTGACACCCCGGATTATGAATTGCTGATCGGCGCAAAAAGCGACGTCTCTTTCGGACCGGTTATCGTGTTTGGTTCTGGAGGCATTTTCACGGAAATCCTGGAAGACAGGGCCCTCGGGCTTCCCCCGCTAAACCGCCTGCTGGCGCGGCGCATGATGGAAGATACCCGTGTTTTTACGCTTTTAAAGGGATTCCGCAACCGGCCGCCCGCAGATATGGAGGCACTGGAAGCAATGCTCATGCGCGTTTCACAATTAATGACTGATTTTCCCCAGATTGCTGAACTCGACATGAATCCGGTGCTTGTCAAGGACGGACACCCCTGGGCTGTAGATGCCCGTATACGACTTGAAGACACGGCAAAACCATCTCCCATGCATCTGGTCATCAGCCCGTATCCGGATGAATATGAATTCCACGAAAAAACCGATGAGGGCAAACATATTTTTGTGCGTCCCGTAACGCCGGAAGATGCACCCCTTTTCAAGGAGCTTTTCAAGGAACTGTCACCCACCAGTATTTATCATCGGTTTTTCAGCGCCATGAAAGAAATCTCTCCAGCCATGCTGGCCCGCTTCACCCAGATCGATTATGACCGGCACATCGCACTGACCGCCCTGGATGACAGTTCAAAAAAAGAAAAAATGTTCGGGATAGCCAGGGTCATCACTGATCCGGACGGTAAAACCGGGGAGTTTTCCATATTGATTGGAGATCCATGGCACGGCCAGGGCATCGGCGCAAAACTGCTTGGCCGTGTGCTGCAAATCGCCAAAAAACGGAAAATTGAAAGGGTCTGGGGAACTGTTCTGCGGGAAAACCGTAAAATGATTGCGCTGGGAAAGAGGCTTGGGTTTACCCCCAGCACCGATACAGATCTGGGAGAAATGGAATTGAAAATTGATCTCACAGAGGCCGACTTTTCATTTTTAGACCAGAATCCGGCCGGCGGTTGAGAACAGATTGGTTGTCTATGATTTGTTGGTAGACCACCAAAACATATTACACAACAAAAAAGGAGAAACTGCATCATGTTTCAGAAAATCATGCATAGAATTTCAAAGGCGGCCTGTTTTACGGCGGTTTTACTTTCAGGATTGATGATGATTACCGGTCCACTGGCCACCAGTGCAGACAGTTCGGTGAAGGATCCCCAGCACCGTCTCGAATCATTAGGGCAGGCGTTCAGGGATGTAAGCAAAAAAATCAGTCCTGCAGTCGTCTATATCAGTACGGTCTATTCCATGGAATCGCTTCCTGAAGAATACCAGGAACTTTTTGAAAATGAGTTTTTCCGCCGCTTTTTCGGCATGCCCAAACCGAGAGAATACCAACGCCGCGGTTTGGGGTCAGGATTTATTATCAATGAAGAAGGATACATCCTGACCAATAACCATGTGGTGGAAAAGGCCGAAGAGATAACCGTCACACTGCCGGACAAACGCGAATTTAAAGCCGAGGTCATCGGGACTGATCCGATGTCGGATGTGGCGGTCATAAAAATCCAGGGGGAAAATTTACCGACAGCCGAACTTGGTGATTCCAGTACCGCACAGGTGGGGGACTGGGTTATTGCGGTAGGCACGCCCTATGGTCTTTCGCAAACGGTGACCGCCGGCATCATCAGTGCCGCAGGCCGTGCCAATATCGGCATTGTGGATTACGAAGATTTTTTCCAGACCGATGCAGCCATAAATCCGGGCAACAGCGGCGGCCCGCTGGTTGATATTTACGGTAGGGTTATCGGCATGAATACGGCTATTTTCAGCAAGAGCGGCGGTTACCAGGGTATCGGTTTCGCCATTCCCATTAACATGGCCAGAGCTATTATGGAAAGTCTTATTGCACATGGTCGCGTAGTGCGTGGATGGCTGGGGGTCAGTATTCAACCGGTCACCAAAGACATTGCCGACAGTTTCGGCCTGAAAACAGCCGAGGGCGCCCTGGTGGCTGATGTCACCAAAGACAGCCCGGCGGATGAAGCCGGTGTACTTCGGGGGGATATCATTGTTTCACTGGATAAAAAACCGGTGGAAACCCCCACGGCCCTGAAAAACCTTGTGGCACAAAAAGAGGTCGACAGTATTGTTCCGCTTACGGTAATCCGCAACAAAAAAAAGAAAACCCTGCAGGTAAAAATCGGAGAACTGGCATCTGAAGAGCAGACCGGAAAATCCAGACCAGATTCTCCGGAAAGCGCACCCCTGGGAATTCACGTTCAGGAGCTGACCCCGGATATTGCTGCCCAGCTGGGATATAAACAGGAAAAAGGGGTTGTTGTAGCTGGTGTAAAACCGGGCAGCCCGGCAGCCGGAGCAAACATTCAGCGGGGCGATCTCATCCAGGAAATCAATCAAACCCTGATTGATTCGGTAAAAGCATATAATAAAGCGGTGAGCAAAGGTGAAAAATTTCTGTTTTTGATCAGACGGGGAGAAAACACCTTTTTTACGGTGATAAAACCTGAACAATAAATTACACATGTGAGACGAGCAAAAATAATCTTAAAGACAGGAAAAAAACCATGAAACAAATGACCCAGCAGAACATGATCAATGCCTTCGGCGGTGAAAGCATGGCAAACATGCGTTACCGGCATTTTGCCATCCAGGCGCAAAAAGAGAATTATCAGAATGTCGCCCGGTTGTTTGAAGCAATCTCCCATGCGGAATTTATCCATGCAGGGGACCATTACCGGGAAATCAAACACCTGAATGAAGGAATGGTGGCCAACAGCATGGGCGCTTTCGGCCCGGGGGATACTGCCAAAAACCTGGGCCTAGCTGTTGACGGTGAAACCTTTGAAATCGAAGAGATGTATCCTGCTTATATGGAAATCGCCAAACTGCAGGAGGAGAAAAGTGCGCACCGCAGTTTTGAATGGTCATATAAAACGGAAAAAAAGCACAAGGAATTGTTTGAAAAAGCCCAAAAAGCCGTAGACAATGCCACAGATGTACAACTGGATGACATCCAGGTATGTAAGGTGTGCGGGTATACACTGGAAGGCGAAGCACCGGACAATTGTCCGGTCTGCAATGCAAAAAAAGATGAGTTCAAAAAATACTAAAATCTTTGTGATGTGATCATATTCCCCGGGCACAAATAATTGCCGCCCGGGGAATTACTTGTTTTATCCATTATGCAGCTGAAATGGCTTTCTGGATCTTTTTTGGATCGTATGTCTGTTTAAAAAGGGGCCCTGACTGCAATGGTGCCAGTTCATCAGTATAGGACCTAGTTTCTTTTCGATATATAATGCCGATGGGAATTTTGTCTTCCCATTCCATGGTCAAGTCAAGGGCCTGGTGCATGTCATCGGCTTTATATTCTTCTTTGTCCAATGTATACACGCGATCTTTATAAAATGTATAGGTGTTCTCTTTGTTAAAGGAAACACAGACCTGAAGAATATCTATCAGGCTGAATCCCGGATAGGAAATACCTGCACTGATCAATTGGCTCAAATGCTCTATCTCTCCACAATACCCCCGGGCCAAGAATCCCGCTCCCTGTGATAATGCCAGTGCCAGAGGATTGGATGCCTGGTAGGCAACCCCCTGGGGCTGGGCTTTGGTGACAAAGCCATGCCGGGAGGTGGGAGAAGCCTGCCCTTTGGTCAGTCCGTACACCATGTTGTTGTGCACCAGCAAGGTGATGTTGATATTACGTCTCAGGGCTGCCAGAAGATGGTTGCCGCCTTCACCATAACAGTCCCCATCCCCCATATTGACCAGGATAGTCAGATCATGATCTGCTAATTTGGCCCCGGTGGCAACCGGCAGTGCCCGCCCGTGGAGTCCATGGAAAAAATTGCAGTGTAAAAAATGCGGGGTTTTGGCAGCCTGGCCGATGCCCGAAACCATCAATATTTTTTCCGGTGCAATTTCCATATCAGCCAGTGATTTTTTTATGGCATTGAGAATGCCGAAATTACCGCATCCCGGACACCACTTGTTTTCATAGTCATTGTCGTATTGTGTTGTGTTACTCATCGTATTTCCTCCAGTACGGATTTGGTACGCTCTGCTATCCAGTTGGCCGTAAACGGCCGGCCGTCATATTGCAGCAAGGATGTATGAAAGGAGTGGCCGGTTTGCTGGCGGATCAGTAGGCCCAGCTGGGAGGATGCATTCTGTTCCACGGTAATAAAGCGTTTGCACCGGGACAATGCATCGTTTGTTTTTTTCCGGGGAAACGGCCATATATCGGAAAAAACCAGGCCCCCGACATCAAAATTATCAGATCGAAGCAGATCAACTGCTTCTCTTATGGCTCCGTCCGAAGAACCCCATCCCACCAGAAGTGATTCACTTTCACCATGATACCCTTCGGGTCCGTTCATTTCCCCGGTCATATCTTTTGCTTTGGTCTGCCGCTTTTCCACCATGGTGTTTCGGTCGGCAGTTGTTTCGCTCATATGGCCTGCTTCATCATGTTCGTTGGCCGTAGCACAGACCAGTGCCCGGCCTTTGCAGGGCAGTGCTCTGGGGGATATCCCGGATGCTGTGACCGCAAACCGTTTATAGTCCGAAGGGGACTTCATATCCTCATCAGTGGTCACAAATCGTTCGATTTTTTTTGGGACTGCCATTTTTCGGGTCGTCATCCATAAGGAGTCATTAAAATACTGATCTGTGAGGATGATAGCAGGCACCTGGTATTTTTCACTAAGATGAAATGCCCGGATCATGGTGTCATATGCCTGGTTTACAGAGCGCGGGGCAAAAACAAATCTGGGAAATTCATCCTGGGATGCATTAATCACAAAGAGCAGATCCCCCTGCCCGGTTCTGGTTGGCAGACCGGTCGCCGGTCCGGGCCGCTGGGAATTGATGATCACGACAGGGGTTTCGGTAATTCCCGCAAGCCCTAAACCTTCGGCCATGAGGGAAAATCCGCCCCCGGATGTGGCGGTCAACGACCGGACACCCGCATAAGAGGCGCCGATTATCATATTTACCGCACTGATTTCGTCTTCTGTCTGCTCCACCAACACGGGCAGTTCATCCATCATTTCAGCCAGATGGATCATGATGCCTGTTGCCGGTGACATGGGATAAAATGCGGCCAGACGGCAGTCCGCTGCCAAGGCACCTAAAGCAAGGGCTTGGGATCCGGAAAGCAGTTTTCCTTTTTCCGAACCATCGGAAGGCCAGTCAAAGGCTTTGTCGAAATCCGAATTTTTTACCGCATCAAACCCGCTGCGGCCGGCGGTAATATTATTTCTTAATATTTTTTCTTTTTCTGCGAATGTGGTTTTCAGAATTTGTTCAAATGCTGAAAAAGGGGCACCCAGAAGCGCCAGACACGCCCCCGCAGCCACTGTGTTGGTCATGATCTTTCCACCTGCATCTTTTGCCATTTGCGAAAAAGCGATCGGCAATACATTTTTTTCACGGGCCTCCTCAGGCAGGTTTTCTTTGGCATCCTCTTTTTCAGCATCATTTTCAACATCCAATAATACAAGTCCGTTTTCAGCCATTTCTTTTTTATGCAGAGCACAGGTTTCAGCGTTCAGTGCGATTAACAAGTCAATTTTGTGGTGAGGGGCCAGAACCGGCTGGTCACTGATACGGATCTGCAAGAAACTGTGTCCGCCCCGTATACGCGATTCAAAATCATTGATGGCCAAAAGATGCAGACCAGCCTTGTGACAGACCCGTGCGATAATATCGCCTACGGTTTGTATCCCCTGACCGGCCTCCCCTCCGATGGTGACGGTAAGATCAATACGCATGGGGTGCCTCCCTTTTTTATAGATGAAATTCAGGATGAAATTCAGATGGTATGGTTTTTATCACAGTCATGAAAAAAATTTTTGTTCAAGCCAGTTTTTCCAACGCAGCTTGAATAAAGTCCGGCAGATCATTGGGATTTCTGCTGGTCACAAGATTACCGTCCGTGACAACAGGCTTATTTACAAATGTTGCTCCCGCATTTTTAATGTCCTGAATAATAGATGTCCAGCCAGTCAAAGTCCTGCCCCGAATCACATCCGCTGAAATTAACAGCTGCGGGCCATGGCAGATGGAAAAAACCGGTTTGTTTTTTTGCATAAAATCCCGGGCAAACGCCACAGCACCCGGGTGGGCACGCAGCTGGTCCGGTGAATAACCGCCGGGGATGAGAAGCGCATCAAAATGACCTGCACCAGCCATGTCTACACTTTCATCTATCACCACAGGGGTTTGTTCTTTTTTTCCTTTTACCGTTTTTCCTTTCTCAAGGCCCACATGGATAATGTCATGGCCTTTTTCCCTGAACACGCTTACAGGTTCGGTGTATTCTGAATCTTCAAAATAATCATCGATAATGACAGCTATCTTGCTCATTTTTTTATCCTTTCCCGGCCTATTGTGCCGATGATGTGGTATCTTTCTTATTTTAAAAGAATGTTTTTTTTCAACAATACTGGAAAGCCTGTATTTTTTCACTGCCAGGCCTGTATACCTAAAGAACCGGCACGGCTTTTAAAAACACAATACAGGGCAGGCGGATCAAAAATACATGATTTCCCCATGGTGCCTCTATCCAAACCGGGATATAATTCAAATTAGAAAGGTCCACAATCAGGCTTAGTAAGTATAGATTGTATAGATTGATTGAAATCAGGAGGACGTTATGGAAAAAGAGCGTATGGGCGACAACGACAGAGCAGGGATGACAGATATGCCGATCATACCGGGGTTTGTTGATATGCAAAGCCAGCATACCAACACCGACATCTATCCGGAAGAGGATGAACTCGACAATGCACTCTGCCTGGTGTGCCTCATGATCAACAAAAACCGCATCCGGACATAATGATTGACCCCCAAAAAACCCGCTTTATCCCCCCAGAAATGGAAGGGCCGAATTATGCAGACCTATAAGACCGTGGCAGAAGTTGTCGATTTTCTTGAAACCTATCATCGGCAGTTAAAAAATTTTTACCTTAGACACCGGGATACCGTGAATTCTGAACGCCTTCAAATGCTGCTTGACTATATCAGCCGTCATGAAAAAAATATTCAGGATATGCTTGAAACCATTCATGAAAAAGATCGGGACATCATCTTGAAGACCTGGATTCAGTTTGTCCCTTTCACTGAAACCACACTGCCCGAAGAAAAATTGACAGATCCGGAGGATATCGATATCGCGGTTCAACAGGTACTTGATCTGGACAGTAAACTGATACGGTTTTACGACAAAATGATTAACCAGAACGGAATCCCCGAGCCGGTTAAAGAATTTTTCCACCAGCTGATAACCATGGAGGAAAAAGAAAAGACACAGGTTGCTGAAGCAGCCCAGCAGATAAAGAACCTTTAGGTCTGGTCACAAAGCAAATTTTCTTGCTGCTGCTTCAATAGATTGGTTTTTACCGTTATCCCATCTGCCGGACCCACATGGACAATTTCACGCCCTTTTCTAAAACGCGTTTACAGGTTCGGTGTATTCTGAATCTTCAAAATAATTGTCTATAATTACAGCTATTTTACTCATTTTTTTACCTTTCCGGCACTGATGCGCCGATATGTTTATTGTGTTTGGCAGCCTGCCCCTTTTCTAAGTGCCGCATGAGCAGAAGTGAAATCACCCGGTACAAGATGAGCATCGTGAATAGCACACCCAACAAGGCGCAGGCGCGCCAGAAAAATGCATTCATCACAACCTGGCTCTGATCAGCAACCGTCATGATCCGCCCATCGACCGAATCATTCACCTTCTGCATCCCGTTTTTCAAATTTGACAATCCTAACAGTTGCTCCGCCGTTGTGAGCAACTCGTTCATTTCCTTTACGGCGAGCTTCACATCTTTGGCCATCTGCTCGTACTCGCGGATGTCAAAGGCATGCCCTTCCTTGCCCGTCTTCGAATGGGTCGAGGCCGCATGCCGAGCATACAGGGTATCCGCCGTTGTGAGCAACTCGTTCATTTCCTCCGCGGCGAGCGTCACGTCTTTAGCTGTCTGCTCGTACTCGCGGATGTCAAAGGCATGCCCCTCCTTGCCCGTCTTCGAATGGGTCGAGGCCGCATGCCGAGCATACAGGGTATCCGCCGTCGTGATCATTTTGTTGAGTGATTCGACCGCTGGTTTCAGCGACGCGACGAACGTGTTTGCATCGTCTACAGCGGCCCGCACGTTGGTGATTGCCGCATCCGCACGCTGCAAACGGTCATCGATCCCTGTGAGGATGGCTTGCCGCTCGACCGCAAAGTTTGCGGGTAGTTGCTCGATCTGATCGGTCACCGAATGCATGTCGGCAAGCGCCGTGTTGAGTTCAGGGGTGGCGACCAAATCCTCCTTCATCACCGCCGCCTGCCACCGGAGCAGTGTGGACTCGCGCTTGAGCCGATAGAACGTTCTCTCGGCAAGAAGTCGTGCTTCGTCGACGGACTGCGCCGCTTCCCCGATCTCCTCAAAGAGGCCCCGGGCCTCGAGTACCTGGGCGGCGGCCGACTTACCCCGCCCGATGGCGAAATTTGAGAAGCGAACAAACGAGGCGCGAACAACTTTCGGGTTCTCCTCTCGCCAGTCCTGCAGCAGAGATTCAAAAATGTCGAGTTGTTCGGCGGAGAGCACACGAGCGGCGAGCAGCCGCGATTCCACTCTGGCCTGAGACAGGGCGTCGGCCAGCGCCTGACCCCGCTCTCCGAACACCGCCACGGCCCTGCCATCCACGTCCCACTCCTGACTGACCAATGTCGTGACCACTACCAAATCGAGCACGCGGGTGAACGCGTCGGCATTACTGGCGATGTCGTAAACGTTGGTGGCGTTGTCCACGAGAAGCATTTGTGCCGCTCGGCGCTGCTCGGGATCAGGATTATCCTCCTTCAAAGCATCGCAGACGGAATAGAGCAGGCCGACGTAGCGGTCGGCAAAGCCGCGGGTGAGTTGATCCAGCTCCGCCGAGGTAATTCGTTCGCCAGCCTCCGCACCATCAAGCCGGCGCGAAGGTTCCTCTGTTGCACTCCTCATTAGTGTGACGCATCCCCCCGACATGAGCACGGCGAGACACATCCCTAACAGCGTGATTGTGGCAAGTGACTGTTGAATATTCATCAAAAATGTTCCTTTCCCATGCCTGGCAACCCTTTCTACCGCTGATTTTCGTATCTGTCGCATGGATCCGGTTTTTATGGCTCCAAATATTAACATCCTCCGCCGGAATTCCCTTTCCATAGCCCCGCAGGCTTGGTGGAGGATGGATAGACGGCATTGCTTATTGTCCCTGGTTCTGGGGGAAGTTCCTCTCTATCCTGAAATATAAGGCACATGGCCTTGGAAAAGAATTGATTGCTGTCAAACCGCACTTCACGTCCCAGAAGTGTTCTGGATGCGGCGAGATTGTAAAGAAATCATTGTCAGTGAGAACACACAAATGTCCACATTGCGGTCTGATCCTGAACCGGGACCATAATGCGGCAATAAACATATTGAGACTGGGGCTACAGTCTCAGAGCCTTTCGGCTCAAGAAGCCCCCACTAAGGCCGAAGGTCATCCCTGTGGGATAGCGGCAGCTTAGTGGTGGGAGTAGTCACAACCGCAGCGACAGGCAGCTTAATCCCCCATCCAGTTTTCTGAATTCAGATACATCCAGGGCAATGGTTTCATATCCTTTGTTTTCTATCATATCCCTGGTTTTTGCAAATCCTTCCGGCACCAGTACCCGGTCATTGATCCATACGCAATTGGCTGCATAGGCTTCAGTATCATGCACAGGCAGGACTGTGAACCCGGCCAGTTCCGGTTTGGTTAAAAATTCCCCCCAGGCCAGCAGGCAATTGTTTTCCAGATAGGAAATCCCGGTTTTCAGGTGGAGCACTGACCTGAGACGTATTGTGGATACCGTGTATCCATGGGGTGCCAGGATTTTTTCGAGCTGGTCCGCCCCTGCTGCATTGGTCCGGTCGGACAGGCCCACATAAAAATGGTCCTTTACCATCATCACATCTCCGGCATCCAGGGTGCCTGGTGCCTGAATTTCAGCCAGGGGCCGGTCACAGCCGGCCATGACACGGGCCACATCCCGGGTTTCACCCCGCCTGGACACAGCCCCGGGCCGGGTGATAACAACACAGCGGCCGGTGACAAGGCAGGTATCCTCAATAAAGGTGGAATCAGGAAAGGAGTCATCAGGATCAAGGGCAACAACCTCCAGGCCGCAGGTTTCCAGGGCCCGGATATAGTTTTGGTGCTGCTTTACGGCCAGGGCATAGTCAGGTTTTCCCGTATTGGCATGGCTGATGCCGTTGACCATGTTTTTACACGGTATTTTTACAATGGCGCATGTGAACATTGGTGTGTCTCCAGCTTGGTTGTCAGGTGGACGGGGCAGCCAGGGCCCTGTCCGGCCGGGTGGTCAGATAAATTCCGGAAAAAACCAGTGCCGCCCCCGCAACAATTGCCGGGGTAAGGGGTTCATCCAGGATCAAAAACGATAGAACAATGGCGCTCACCGGGACAAAATTGATGAAAACACCGGCTTTTGTGGGACCGATTTTCTGGATACCCTGATAATACCAGAAAAATCCCAGAACCGTGCCGAAAAAACCCAGATAAAAAAGGGCCCACCAGTTTTCCGCCGTGTACAAAGGAACAGCCTGGAACAGTCCGCTGGAAAGGGCGGGGAAAAAGAGCATCACCGTACCGGCCACAGAGGCATAACACACAGCCGCCACCGGAGAAAGGGTTTTCATCACCTGCTTTCCCAGAAGGGAATAGGACACCCAGGAGACCACACATCCCAGGATTGCCAGCTCACCCGGACCTGTGCCGCTGTGGAAAAGACTGGACAGGTGTCCGTTGGAAATGACGGTTACAGCACCGGTGACCGACAACAGCAGGCCCATAATTTTCCCGGCAGTCAAGGATTCCTTGAACAAAAGCGCGGCAAACAGACTGATGAAAATCGGGTTGGTGGCAATGATCAGGGAGGCCCGGTTGGCATTGATATGGGTTAAGCCTGTGAAAAAGAATAGGTTATAGGCAAATATGCCGGTTAGCCCGGACAGCAGAATCCAGAATACCTGGGCCGGTTTTATGCGCGGCAGCCTGCCTTCCAGCCGGATGGTCAGAATTACCAGAAAAAAAGATGCAATGGCAAACCGCAAAAATGCAGCACACTGGGGCGCTACCTCTCCGGCAATTTTTTTCCCGGCAATAAAGGTGCCGCCCCAGAAAAATGCGGTTAAAAACAGCTTGATAAAGGTCACCTGGAAAATCCTTTTTTGTCCTGTGTCAAAAAATGGGTGTACAAAATCTGTGTCAAAATGGCTGTATTTGCACAGATTCTCAGTCAAAAGTCAACCATAGTGTCGTAATCTCTGAATATTAGCCATAAACGTGCCAGGTTTTCCGGTCACTGTGTGCAGCACTCTGTCCCAAACCCGCCCCTGGTGGTGTCCTGTGCCCGGCCCGAGATCCTCCGGGGGCCTGTTTGCATAAGAACAATGAAGTACGGCAACCTGTCCTCTGGTTGAAAACCATCCCGGCATATTTTACCAGGCCCCCTCCGGCTCTGACGGTCCGTTCACAGGACACCACCAGGGGCTCCCCATAGAAGCGTATGCTGCTACAGCAAATATGCAGTCGGAATCTGTTGCCTGTACAATTGTTTAACAGGGCTTTACAAGATTCAGGCCTTTGCCGTATAACATGGGGGGCGGTATTTTGACTGTTTTCGTCCACAGGATCATTGAAGATCCTTTGGCATCCGGATGTGCCGCCAGGGGGCTTAATGCATGTGCAACAGAACAACCGGTTTTCATCCCAGAGTATCTGCAAAATTCTGGTAAATGCAAAGCTGATTTCACCAGACCAGGCAAGGGATCTGATCCGCCGGGAAAAAGGGGTGAAAGAAAGTCTCTACAATGCAGGCAAAAACAGTGTGTACAAGGGACTTTCCAGACAGGAGGCAGTGGTACGGATGACCCTCATCGATGTGATGGTCCACCTCAGGCCCAAATCCAGGAACCAGCCCGGTACTTTTCTGGATGAAGAGATAATTTACCGTGCCCTGGCAGGGGCCTGGAAACTGGAATTCATCAAAGTGGACCCCCTGGACCTGGACCTGAACCTGGTGACAGGATTTATTTCAAAATCATTTGCCTTTAAACACCTGCTGCTGCCGGTAAAAGTTGCGGCAGGCAAACTCATGGTGGCAACCCCTGATCCCTTTAATCTTGAAGCCATAAAAGATGTGGAAATGGTGTCAAAACTCAAGGTGGTCCCCATGCTCAGCCCCAGGTCGGATATCGAAAAACTGATCCAGGAATTTTTCGGGTTCCGGTATTCCATTTCAGCGGCCCAGGACCTGTTTGCCGGAAAAGGGGTGGACCTGGGGAACCTTGAACGGTTTGTCACCCTGACCCCCCAGGGGGACCTGCCGCCCACGGACCAGCACATTGTCAATGCTGTCAACCATCTGTTCACCTATTCATTTGACCAGAAAGCCAGCGACATCCATATTGAGCCCAAAAGAGATATCTGTCTGGTACGCATGCGTATCGACGGTGCCCTGCACACGGTGTACAAACTGCCCAAACAGCTGCATAATGCAGTTATCAGCCGCATAAAAACCCTGTCCGGCCTGGATATGGCGGAAAAAAGACGTCCCCAGGACGGCCGTATCAAAATGGTCAAAGAGGAAACCGGGGTGGAAATCCGGGTGTCCACTATTCCGGTGGCGTTCGGGGAAAAAGTGGTGATGCGGATCATGGATCCGGATATCCTGTTCCAGGATCTTGAAAAACTGGGATTTTCCGGACAGGATCTGTCCAAATACTAAAAACTGATCACCCTTCCTTTCGGCATTGTCCTGGTGACAGGTCCCACCGGATCGGGCAAATCCACCACCTTGTATTCCAGCCTGCGCATGCTGTCTTCCGCTGAAGTGAATATCACCACCATTGAAGATCCCATTGAGATGATCCATGAGGAGTTCAACCAGATTTCCGTGCAGCCGGCGGTTGATGTGACCTTTGGATCAGTGCTGCGCAATATCATGCGCCAGGATCCGGATATTATCATGGTGGGGGAAATCCGGGATCTTGAAACCGCACAGGCTGCGGTGCAGGCTGCTTTGACCGGCCACCTGGTTTTGTCCACCCTGCATACCAATGACAGTGTTTCTGCTGTGTTCAGACTGCTGGACCTGGGTATTCCGCCATATCTGGTACATGCATCTTTGAACGGCATTGTTGCCCAGCGCCTGGTTCGCAAAATATGTCCCCATTGTATCCAGGGCATTGAAATGGATGCTGAGTCGCTTCTGGAACTGGGGCTGGATGTTGCCAAAAGCGGTACCATCAGCCTACGTCATG
>JAABSB010000067.1 GCA_011390615.1 Desulfotignum sp.
ACTGCAGGTGCTCGGGCTGGTGGTCATTGTGGTGGAGATCTTTGTCCCTTCCCTGGGGCTTTTGTCGGTGATGGCTGCCGGGATATTGTTTTATTCCCTATATCTTGTGTTTACCACCATTTCCTTTAGCGCGGGCATGGTGTTTCTGGGCGTGGATATTTTAATGATCCCGGTGATGCTGGTTCTGGGATTTAAGGCACTGGGGGCCTCTTCTTTGTCTTTGCATAAAAAATTGTCCAGCAGGGAGGGGGTGTCTTCCCAGGCCCCGGATCTGGTGTCGTGGAAGGGAAAAAAAGGTGAAGCAATAACGGATTTACGGCCTTCAGGCACGGTCATGATAGAGAAAAAGCGCCTGGATGCGGTAACCGATGGAGAATATGTGGATGCCGGTACACCGGTTGTGGTGACCCTGGTGTCTGGAAACAGAATCGTGGTTGACAAAATCGAATAAGGAGAAGCAGACATGGATTTTATGTATATCCTGTTAATTATTGCCGGTGTTATCGGCGTGGCCCTGTTTTATTTTATTTTTGCCTATATAGCCTTGTGGCTGCAGGCATTGGTGTCCGGGGCAAAGGTCGGGCTGATCAATATTATTTTCATGCGGTTTCGGAAAGTACCCCCCAAACTGATTGTGGAGTCCAAGATCATGGCGGTGAAAGCCGGCATGGAGATTCCCACGGACAGCCTGGAATCCCATTATCTGGCCGGCGGAAATGTGTCCCGGGTGATCCAGGCCCTGATTGCCGCAGACAAGGCCAATATTGAACTGACCTTTAACCGGGCTGCCGCCATTGACCTGGCCGGCCGGGATGTGCTGGAAGCGGTGCAGATGTCGGTGAATCCCAAGGTCATTGAAACCCCGCTGGTTGCAGCCATGGCCAAGGACGGCATCCAGCTGAAAGCGATTTCACGGGTCACGGTCCGGGCCAATATTGACCGCCTGGTGGGCGGGGCCGGTGCTGAAACCATCCTGGCACGGGTGGGAGAAGGCATAGTCACCACCATCGGATCTGCCGAGACCCACAAAAGGGTGCTGGAAAACCCGGATATGATTTCCAAGACAGTCCTGAAAAAAGGCCTGGATGCCGGCACAGCCTATGAAATTCTGTCCATTGATATTGCGGATGTGGATGTGGGCAAAAACATCGGAGCGGAACTGGAAACCGACCGGGCCGAGGCAGACAAGAAAATTGCCCAGGCCAAGGCAGAGGAAAAACGGGCCATGGCATTTGCAACAGAACAGGAGATGCGGGCGCGGGTCCAGGAGATGCAGGCCAAGGTGGTGGAGGCGGAAGCCCAGGTGCCCCTGGCCATGGCAGAAGCCTTCAGAAGCGGTAATCTGGGCATCATGGATTACTACAAGATGAAAAATGTGGCAGCTGACACAAAGATGCGGGACCAGATCGCAAAGGGTGAAACAGACTCCACCCGGACAGATCAGAATACATAAATCATAACTTCAGTGATTCCCAAAGGGGTGTAAACTCTCAGGGAATCACTGCACCACAAGGAGTGCCATGGAATTGGAAACCCTTATAAATATTGGTCTGGTTTTTTTATTCCTTTTGATTACCATCATTTCAAAAAGCCTGAAGACGGCAAAGAAAAAAAAGGCCGGTGCAAAGAAAAAAGAGCCGGCCAAACCGATGATGTTTTCTTTTTTCCATAAGATAAAAGATCAGATACAGCAGTCTTTACAGGAACTGGAAAAACAGGCCAGACAAGAACAGGCAAAACAGCAAAAAGAAAAACAGGGATCTGACGCAACCTTCTGGGATGAACTGGCAGATGAGGGGCTGATTCTCGAGGAGGAAACACCGCCTGATACAGAACCGGCCCGGGCATCGGTTGATACCAAAGAAAAAGACCTGTCACAAAAAAAACCTGCCGACACCCGGACATCTGGAAAGAGAGCCTTAAAAGAAGAGGTGCCTCCCCCCACCATTCACCCCTATGGCAGGCGCCCCAGCCTGCGCCAGGCTGTTGTCTGGTCGGAAATCATCGGCAGGCCTGTTTCCCTGCGAAAGGATCATTCTGATTTTATCATATAGGTTTTGAATATCTTTTCGTGGGAGATATATTTTTTGCGGGCCGGGTCTTCCAGATACAGCCGAATGGCATTAACCCTGTGCAGAATTTCCGATTCCGCCCGCTGGCGCATCAATAATTTTGTGTGAATGATCTCTTCCTTTAAATAAGGCGTTTTTTGGGTATCATAGTATTTTTCCGTCTTGTATTTGATGCGCCTGGCAATCAGTTCTTCTCTCATATCATTGTGGGTCTTGTCCAGAAACAGCACCTCGGGCATGAGATCGGCAAAATGGGTTACGGCAATGATGTCTTTCTGCCGGAGCCAGTACCCCATGAGAAATTCAGGTTCAAGATCTTTGTAATTTTGCAGCGGCATATACATGCGCCGCAGGTACAAAAGCACTTTTTCGGTTTTTTTCCTGTGGCCGCCGATGATGACGGACCCCCCGACTTCGTCTTTTCTCACTCCCTTGGTCCAGGGGGCCCCGGTGATACCGAAATCGATGCACAAGGGGATCTGCAGCAGTGCGGACAGGGTATTCAAAGCCAGGGCATACCCGGCAGAAGGACCGCCGACGCTGTATGAGGCGGACAGAAGCTGGTGGTGAATGGAATACTGTTTGAGAAAATCGCCGAACAGCCAGGGAATGCTGATATCCGGAGACAATTGCTGGATATAGTTTTTCACCATGGTCAAAGCTTCCTGGGCTGACTGGCGGGTCATCTGCACGGCCATATCCAGCTGGGCCGCATTGGGAGCGGTTGAAGACACCGCACCGGTCACGATGATGGGATATCGCTCCACCCGTCCGGTCAGGCTGGTGGCAATGGGCAGCAGCATGCCGGTCATGTCATTGGCGCCTGCGCCGATGATGAACCCCACCTGGGGCTCTTTGCTCAGCTCGGTTTCAAGAAATTCATTGAGCTGGACAGACCCTTTGCGCACCGGGCTCTGGGAAATTTCCCGCCGGGCTGATTCCAGGTGGGCCTCCACCAGTGGATAGTCAGCTTCTTTGGTGATGTGGTCCACATTTTCCAGGATCTGTTCATAGTGGCTCACAAAGTTTTTCAAATCGTTTTTAATGTTTGATTTGAGCAGGGGCGGGGCTTTGACCGTATCCAGGATGCCCAGAACAGTTTTGAAATTCAATTTGACAAATTCATATTTTTCCCCTTTGGTGGATTTGGTGAGCTGCCGCAGTTTGAGCAGTACTTTGAATTCCGTGGTGCACAGGGCAATGGCTTTTTCAGTAAAAGAGGTGTAATCCGCCGGGGTGTTGCAGATACCTTGGGCAGTTTCTATGATTTTTTCCACATCCACTTCCCTGCGGTGGGGCACGGTTTCAAATTGCTTTGAGATGATGTCAAAGATATCTTTTTGCCGCATATGTCCTGTTATTTCAAGGGTTTTGAGGCGTTTGGAGCGGATCAGGGCAGGGTCCAGAATATCCAGCCGGTTGGTGGTGAGCACCGTGAAAACCTTGTTCAGAGGTACTTCACCGTCAATGATGTTGAGAAATTTATTGGTGAGCACATCCGAAGGCTGCCCACCGGTGCTGCTGCGCTTGGGGGCCAGGGCATCGCCTTCATCAAAGAAGATCACGGTGGGTGCAATCATCTTGGCGATATCATACACCTTTTCCAGATTGGCCACAGTGCCGTGGACCGGGCTGGTGGGATCCTGTAGACCGGAGGGGGAGGTGGCAATGTCATGGACCTGGGTGTTGGAGGAGAGCCAGGTTCTTACCAGAAACGTTTTGCCGCTGCCAGGGGGCCCTGTGAGAACCACGCCCTTGTCTTCGCTGACCCCGTACTGGAAACAGTTGTTGGCCATTTCAGAAAATTTGTCCTTGATATCCCCCACATATTCGTCCCAAAGCACATTTCTGTCCATGTGGTCCACCACCTTGCTGTAAAGCTCACCATACACGTTTTTGGCCACCAGTTGAAACGCGGACCGGATCAAGATGCTGTTGTCCAAGTACTCAAGGAGAAAATCCCCCCTGATATTGATGATGGATTCAATGAGTTTTCTGACATAGGCCGGGCTGATTTTCAGGCTGCGCTCTTTGAAAATGGTGTATATTTTATCGGCAGCGGTATCCAGTTTTTCTGAACTGGATCTGTATCTGGTGGGTATCTGGTGGCGCCTGATTTCCAGAAAAATAATTTTTTTCAGATTTTCCCGGTTCATCCAGAATTTGGATATGTCAATGATGACACCTTTTTCCACAAACCGCCGGTAGATGGCGGAGTCAAACCGGTGGGTCTGGTCTGTTGTCGCAATAACGAAGCAGTCCCGCCTACCGTCTATGATTTCGTCCAGAACGATATTGGAGGTATCAATGAGGGTGCGCTGCTGTTTTTCAGCACCACCGCCTGATCCTGGACCGGATTCAGACTTGCCGAAAGCGGAGTGGGCCTCTTCAATATGGCGGATGCAGGTTACCTTGGGATTTCCCATGGCACGTTTGAAGTAGTTGCCCGGTTCTCCTGAAAGGGCAGTCTGGTAATCATTGGGGGTGATGACCGATGCATCCACCTCAATGCCCCGCTCTTCAAACCGGGTGAGGTTGTTCATGATCCTTTTTTTGAATATCCGGCGCAAAAAGGGAATCCCTGCCAGCCGGCGGTAAAAATTCTGTTTTTTCTTTGCGGCGATTTTTACAGCAAAGTCCGGATCCACATCTTCCAGGTTGGTGAACAGGCTGTGCCTGGCCAGGATCTCATTTTTTTTCTGTTTCCAGTCCACTGTGGGAATCACCTGGTTTCGGAATATCACTTTTTCAAGAGCTTCTCTGACAGTGGCACTTTTACCGCTGCCTGAAGAGCCTTCTATGAGCACGATGGGGGCCTTGGGTATGTCGGTATCTTCAATATATTCTTTGCGGATATGGACCCGGTAGATCTTTTCAAAGGTTTTTTCAAGCTCCACAGGTACGTGGAGATCGGTTAATTCCCTGTCCAGAACAGCTATCAAATAGTGATATTGGGCTTTGGTCAACTCTTTTTCAATGATCCGGTTCCAGGAGGCGCCTGGATTGGTTTCACCGGAATATAAATACCGTTTTTTCCAGTCTGTCAGTACTTTGGGGTTATTGAGCACAGCCATGGTTTTTCTTTTCCGCCGCATGAAAAACATAAAATAAAAATAATCCTTGGCGGTACTGACCAATGGATGGGGCGGTTTGTACTGGTTGAGACGCGACCGGACAAACACCTTTGTGTCATAGGTCCACGTGGCCACCAGGGATTCGATCTGCTGGATATTCTCTTCAGGCAGGGTGATATAGGTTTTTTCTTTGGTGATGCGTTTCGCCATCTGTTTTCCCCCAAAAAGCCAGTGGAAATTTAGGGTGTTGTCTGAAAGGATGCACTGGAATCAGGTTTGTCAGGTGCAGTTTCCGGCAGCGTCAGTGCCGGTACCACGCCTTTGCCATGGAGCACAAAGGTTTTCTGGTCTGTCTGATTTTTTTCATAGGCATCCGCCCATTTCTGCTGGGACAAAAACTCAAGGAGCGAGGGGCTCACCGCCCGGTTCTGTGCATTGCCCAGGGCCAGGTGCAGGGCCTGGATCCCTTCATGGTATGCTTTGTACAGTTTTTTGATGCGCTGGGCTTCCTGGTCTGCGGCATAGTTTTCCGCTTCCGCGATGAGCTGGCGCCGCTTTTTCTCTTCAGTGGCTTCCACCAGTTTGTCCCCGAACCGGGTCTCGTTGAGCACGAAACTGATAACGGTAATACCGTATTTTTCCTCCATGGTGGGGCCGTTCTGGTTGATGGGCCGGTTTTTCAATGCCGCAAATATAGCTTCTTTGATGGTTTCTCTGTCACTGATGAGCTTGTTTACCTGTTCTCCCTGGAGAATATCTTTGGCAATGCCGTCAAAATCGCCCTGGAGCAGGATTTCAGGTGCCAGATTGTCGATGCCCCACACCTTTAAATCCTTTATTTTAAAAGTCATCAGAGCAGATGTCCACAGTGCCACATTTTCCTGGGAGATGATCTTGATGGGCGCGGACGATCCCCCCAGATACATGTTCTGGTTCATCAGGGTGACCTGTGATTCCAGGCGGGTGAAAAACGGCAGCCGGAAATGCCACCCCACATCTGTGACCGCCTGCCTTTTGCCCCCGAATTTTTCCAGGATCACGGCATGGTTGAGCTTGACCTTGTAGATAACCTGGGTGGAATAGACAATGGCAGCCAGAGAATAGCACAAAA
Source organism: Desulfotignum sp. (assembly GCA_011390615.1). Lineage (GTDB taxonomy): Bacteria > Desulfobacterota > Desulfobacteria > Desulfobacterales > Desulfobacteraceae > Desulfotignum. The sequence goes on from JAABSB010000067.1 coordinate 6,258, forward strand.
ACAGGGCAAACAAAACAAAGGCGATTTTTCTGACCGCGCTGAAGACGCGGGACCTCTGGAGAATAATTTCAGAAGACTGATCCTTCATACCTGCTCCTTTTTCTTGAAAATTGACCGGTATTGAAAAACCTCTGAACGGGATACATGCTGCACAGGCGCTGCAGGAAAATTCACAAATTATAACAGGAACGCAAAATTTGATACAGTATACATAAACACAACCGGGCCGTCAAAAACTATTTGATCCGGCCTGCATAAGACCCACACGCTTTTTCACACAGGTCACACCAGTTTTGCAACCTTTCGAATGGTATGGACCAGCGCTTTAATGTCATCCAGGGTTGTCGCCGGTGAGATAATCACCATACGCAGAAATCGCTGCCCGTGTATAGTGGTGGAAGACAGATAAAAATCTCCCTCTTGTATGAGCCGGTCCCGTATGGCAAGCTGCTGTCTGTCGGATCCCTGGTACCTGAAACACAAGATATTGCTTTGCGGTGAATAAGGGGCCTGAAAATCCGGCTGGGAAGCGATGAATGCGTGGACCGAACCGGTCAGGTCAATACAGCTGTCAATATATTCCGCCATGCCGGTTTCCCCTTGGGCGGCAATGGCAAGGAAAAATCTGAGGCCCAGTCCTGCCTTGGTGCATTCCACTGTCTGGGAGATAAAATCAAACCCGGGCTGGTATTTCTCATGGAAAAGGTACCCGGCATCATGCTGAAATGCATGGTCCAGGGTGGCGGCATGTTTCACAAGAAGGGCTGCACACACCGTGGGGGTCCGCAGCATTTTATGGGCATCCAGGATCAAAGAATCCGCTTTTTGCAGGCCTGCCAGCACGTGCCGGTGTTTTTTTGAAAACAAAAGGCTTCCCCCGTGGGCCCCGTCCACATGGAACCAGATGCTGTGTTCCCTGCAGATATCAGCAATGGCATCAATGGGATCGAACAGTCCGGTGCCTGTGGTGCAGGCATTGGCAATGAGGGCCACAATGCTGTGCCCTGCTGTCCGGGCTTTTTCAATGGATTTTACCACCTGGTCCGGCTGTATCCGCCCCATGCGGTCTGTGGGAAGTCCCATCACGTTTTTTTCACCAATCCCCAGTATCCCTGCGGTTTTGGATACAGAATAGTGGCAGCTGTCCGGAGCCAGAATGGCCAGGCCGCCGGCACACCCGTTTTCCCGTAAATTTGGATTCACATGATTTCTGGCGGTCATCAGGGCGGTCATGTTGGCCAGAGAACCGCCATGGGTCAACACCCCTGCCCCGTGGTCAAAGGTCAGGCGCTCTTTCGTGTCAAAGGGCATCTGCGCCCATCCCACCCGGTCCAGGAGCTGGTTGACCATGAAAAATTCAATGGCTGCGGCAGCCGGACCCATTTCATAGATGGCCATGGCATTGTTGGTGACACCGTCAATAAAAGATCCCAATGCCGCCAGGGGATGGGGATTTCCCACCTGGTGGGCCAGGTAGCCTGGGTGGTGCAGCCGTGTGGTGTTGTCCAGGTAGGATGACAAAAACCGGTCCAGCCGGTTGCCTGACAATCCCCCTTCCCGAAAGATTGCTGCCAGATTCAGCTGTTCGTGAATCGTCTCTATGGTTTCCTGATGAATGACCGGTTTTTCGGCCTGCCGGCTTTCTTCCAGGTAGCGGTCCAGTGCCGTAAGAACCTGTTTTCCGTCTATGGTAAAGCTCATAATCGGGTTCCAGTATCAGTATTTGCAGGTATGGTAAATGATTTGCATCATAATTTTTCATCTCGCTGGTTATACTGTATATCACTTTTGGCATTTTTATGTATGCGATTTTTGCTTTGATGTCTTCATTTTTTGGCATGTATCCGAAGATATTTTTTCTGATGAACATTTCTATTGACAGACATCACATAAGTTATAAGAATATGACCGCATGAACACCGCATTCATCAATGAACCGGCCCGAAAAACCCCTGTATTGACCGAAACCGATGTGCTGGTGGTGGGTTCGGGGCCGTCCGGGCTTGCCGCAGCCCTTGCAGCTGCCAGACAGGGGGTGGACACCCTGCTGGTGGAACGGTACGGCTGCTTTGGCGGCAACATCACCCAGGCCATGGTGGAATCCATCGGCTGGTACCGGCATGCGGGTACGGTGGAATCCCCCGGCATCGGGCTGGAGTTTGAAGCAAAAGCCAGAAATTTCAGCGGTGATCGTAAAGAACCCCAATCCATTTCCCAGGCCCTGGAGGCGGACACCTTCAAGTGCGTGGCTGACCAGATGGTGCAGCAGGCCGGGATCACGCCGTTTCTGCACTGCCTGGGGGTGGCCCCCCTCCTGTCGGGAAATACCGTCACCGGGGTGGTGACGGAGAGCAAACAGGGCCGCCAGGCCATCCTGGCAAAAGCCGTGATCGACTGCACCGGTGATGCAGACATCGCCTTCCGGTCCGGGGTTCCCTGCACCCATCCGCCAGGGGATCAGCTGGAGGGGGTGTCGGTATCCTTTGGATGCAGCGGAGTGGACCGCCGCCGTTTCCTTGCCTATGTGGAGAATAATCCCGGCACCCTGGGCCAGTGGGCCGGAAAAACCACAGGAAAAGAAGACAGCCTGTTCAGCCCCTACCTGGCCGAGCCCTTTAACAGGGCACGGGCTGCCGGTGAAATCCCGGCAGAGGTCTTGACGGCCGGATTCTGGAGCAGCCTCACAGATACGGGGGAAGCCACCTATATGAACATGACCTATCTGCCGGGTCTGGACCCTACAAAAATCAAAGACCTCACCCACGGGGAGATGGAAGGCCGAAAACAGGCCATGGCCGCCATTGCGGCCCTGCGCAAATACACCCCAGGATTCGAAAACGCCCGGCTGCGCACATTCGGCTCTTCTTTAGGGGTTCGGGAGTCCCGGAAAATCACAGGCCGTCACACCATGACAGGGGAACAGGTGCAGAACCAGGCCCGGTTTGAAGACAGCATCGGCATTTTTCCGGAATTCCTGGATGCCTACGGCGTGGTGATCATCCCCACCACAGGCAGATATTTTCAGGTGCCCTACGGCATCATGCTACCCTGTTCCGTGGAAAACCTGCTGGTGGGGGGCCGGTGTGTGTCCGGGGACAGGATCTCCCATGCGGCCCTGCGCCAGATGATGTGCTGCACCGTTACCGGTCAGGGTGCCGGCACGGCTGCGGCCGTGGCCCTTAAAACCGGCACCACCTGCCGAAAAGTGGATATCAAAGCGGTCCAGTCTGCCCTGAAAAGTCAGGGCGTAAGAATCCAATAAAAGAAATCCCGGGTCTTCAGCAAAGCAGGCCGGAATAAAGGCAATTTGATTAGACCAGGGTGATCACCAGCTTCCTCATACCCCTTTGAACCGGGCCTCACGCCGTTCCAGAAAAGAGGCCAGCCCTTCCTGGACATCCCGGGTTTTCATCAGAGGCATCAGGTCCGGCAAAAGGCGTTCAATGGCGGCCTGGTCTCCGTGGGACCGGGCCAGGCGGCTGGAACGCAGGGAGGCGGCAACGCCCAGAGGTGCCTGCTTTGAAATGGTATCGGCAATGGCCAGGGCGGTGTCCAGACAGGATCCCGCCGGGGTCACCTCCTGGACCAGGCCCAGGCGGAACGCCTCTTTGGCCGTGATCTCATCGCCGGTCAAAAGATAGCGCATGGCATTTCCCCAGCCCACTTCCTGGAAAAGACGGACCGTGGCACCCCCCACCGGGTAGATGCCCCGCTTGATCTCAATCTGGCCGAACCGGACGGTATCTGCCGCCACCCGGATATCACAGGCCAGCAGCAGCTCCAGGCCGATGGTCAGGCAGAGTCCCTGGACCGCCATGACCACGGGTTTGCCCACCTGTCTGTCCGGATCCAGCCCCAAAGGATCCATCCCCGTTTCAGGCAGTTCAGGAAACTGCCCTCTGGAAAAGCATTCCGCCCATTCCGGCAGGTCCAGGCCGGCAGTAAAATGGTCTCCTTTGGCATACAGCATCCCGCACCGCAGGTTCGGATTGCGGTGCAGCGCACCATAGGCAAGGCTCAGCTGCCGATACAGATCCAGGTCGAATGCATTGCGTTTTTCGGCCCTGTTCAGTCCCATGCACAGCACATGGTCCCGGATGTCTACTATCAGCTTGCTGTCTTGAATGTTGTCTTCTGCTGTCAGGGGATCTTTTTGCATCGTTTTCTGGCTCCTTGAAATAAACACGGGGTTCGGTTTCCCTTACAACCGCTGAATACATACCATTTTCATGCATAGGACACAATGGGGTGTCAACACAATCCGGCTTAATTTCCCGGTTTTATGGACAAGAAGGAAAGAAGCACCGGGCATCTGGACTGGATATTTGCTATAAGCATCCCGGGTTTTCGACCGTTTGCTGCAGCACGCTGTTGCCGACACCAACAGGGGCTCCCCATAGAAGCACACGCTACTATAGCAAATATCCTGATCTGGAATCCGGCATTGCATCTGCTGCAAAAAGGCGGTATATGGAGATATCCACTACAAAAATGTCTGTGACCCATCGCATATAAGGAGCCAACCATGAAAGACGTACTTTTGACCACTGTTCAGAAACTCGATTCACCGGCAGAAACGGCCATCAGGGAATTTGAAGCTAAATGGGAACAGATCGCCGCCGAAGGCAACCGGCGGCTCATGGCGCGGCCTGACCTTGAAAAACTGGTGGGAAAAGGAAATGAACAAATGGCTGAAGATAACAACCGCAATTTTCCCCGGTTCATGTTATCTTTGTTTTCAGATTACCAACCTGACGTGTTTGTGGAAACCGTACTCTGGGTATTCAGGGCCTACCGGTCCCATGGTTTTCAAACCACCTACTGGGCCGCCAATCTCAACATCTGGGTGGACCTGCTGCAAAAAGGATTGTCCGCTGATGCATGGAAACAGATCCATCCCTTCTACAATTGGCTGATCGTCAACATCCCGGTTTTTACCGCCGTTACCGACACCGATCTGACAGCGTCCATTTCAAATATCCCGGATCATCTTCATGGAACAGGTACACTGAAATGATCACCGAAGCGTTTTATCAGAAATACCTGGCCCTGCTTTTAGACGGAAACCGCCGGGAATGTGCCCGCATCGTGCAGCAGCTGCTGGACCGGGATATCGAGATCAAGACCCTGTATGCCGACCTGTTTCAAAAAAGCCTGTACGAGGTGGGCCGGTTATGGGAGTTCAACAGGATTTCTGTTGCCAAGGAGCATCTGGTGACCGCCATCACCGAAGGGTTGCTGAATCTGGTCTATCCCCGGCTGTTTGACAAAGCAGTTTCCGATTCCGGGAATGACAGAAAAGTTGTGATCTCCTGTGCGGCCAATGAATTTCATCAGGTGGGCGGCAAAATGGTGGCAGACATCTTTGAACTCAACGGCTGGGACAGCCAGTTTCTGGGGGCCAACACCCCAGTGGACCAGATGCTGTCCCATATCCAGGAAGAAAAACCCGACCTGGTGGGGTTGTCTGTGAGCGTCTATTTCAACATGCCGGCACTCAAATCCGGGTTGGCGGCCATCCGGGGGAATTTCAACCATCTGGATATCATGGTGGGGGGACAGGCCTTCAAATGGGGCGGCACCGAGATCATCAAGCAGTTTGGGGGAACAGCGTATGTACCGTCCATTGACCGGCTCAGCCCGTTGATTGCTGCAGGAAAAAAATGATGTGGGATACCGACCGGCAGCCGGTTCTTCATTACCTTGTCCACCAGGCACCGGTGCTGTTTCTGGTTCTGGATAAACATGGTATCATCCAGCAGATCAACCGGTTCGGATCACGGCTGCTGGGGCCGGAAACGCCTGGGAAAATTTTTCAGGACATCCTCAACGATTTTCATCACACCTTTTGCCTGGATCATATTGCTGCCGGTTCCGATACCGTTCATCTGCTGGATTTTAAGATACTGTCTGGGAATGTTCAGACCTATCACTGTCGTTTTTATTCCGCCAAAGATCAGATCCTGGTCTTCGGTCATCTGGATATAGATGAAATCGAATCTTTGAGCAGTGAGCTGCTGGCTGTCAATCAGGAGCTGAACAACCTGACCCGGGAGCTGAACAGAAAAAACCGGGAACTGGCCCGGGCCAATGAAAAGATCCTGGCCCTTTCCCGCACCGATCACTTGACCGGTCTGGCAAACCGGGGCTATTTCTCCGAACGGATAGACCAGATGATCTCCCTGGCGGTCCGGAAATCCCACCCCCTCTCCTTGATCATGACCGATATTGACAAGTTCAAAACCATCAACGACACATATGGCCACGATGCCGGAGACCGGGTGCTTCAGGGATTTGCCGACCTGATGAAAACCAGCACCCGCACCGAAGACTTGGTGGCCCGTTTCGGCGGAGAGGAATTTATTATCCTGCTGCCCCTGACAGATCTCTGTGAAGCTTTAGCCTATGCAGAAAGGATTCGGCTGGCCCTGCCCCAAAAAAATCTGCTGCAGAACGGTCATCCCATTTTCGCCAGTTTCGGGGTCAGCCAGCTGCTGCCCGATGAAGACAGGGCCAATTTGATCAAACGGGCGGACATGGCCCTTTACCGGGCCAAAACTTCGGGCCGTAACCGGACCGTGACGGCAACTAGCAGCGATGCGCATCCATCAGGCCCCTGAGAATACCGGATTGGGTGGGGCCGGTGTAATCCAGGCGGATGATATCTGTCAGGCCGGCGGCAGCCATCATCTCCCGGATCTCTGATTCTGTGTAAGACTGTCCGGATTCGGTGCCCAGAAACATATTCAGGGAAAACAGGGCTGCAAATTCGGGACGGTCCCGGGTGTCTGCCAGGATGAAATCATGGATGAGCAGCTGCCCGCCGGGCACCAGCGTTTTTGCGGCATGGGCAACGATATCGGCGGCCTTGTTCGGTCCTTCTCCGTGGAGGACATGGGAAAGCCAGGCAGCATCGAACTCCTGGCTCAACGGGATCTCATCTGTGGTGTAATCTCCGGGAACAAACCGGATTCGGTCTGACAGACCGAATTGGCGGATGGTTTTTTCGGCAAAGGGTCGGGTGGTGGGCAGATCAAACACCACAGCCGTGAGGTCCGGGTTGGCCCGGCAGAAATGGATGGCATAGGTGCCGGGGCCGCCCCCCATATCCAGCAGGCGGGTACAGCCGGACAGATCCAAAGATTGGGCCACAACCGGAGCTGTGGCCATGGCATTGTTGAACATGCCCATCAGAAATGCTTCCCGCCATTCATCAGAAGACACTGATGATCGTTCCCGGATGGGGCCGCCCATGGTCACGGCCTGGTCCATGCGGACCCAGGAGTCTGCGAGATGGTGATGGTGCTGGATCATGTAACCGATATACCGGTCGGAATCTTTTGAGAGAAAGTCGGCGGAGGCCTGCACGTTGGCATAGCCGGCCGGTGTTTTGGTCAACAGGGCCATTGCAGCCAGGGCATCCAGGAGCATGGCGAGCCCCCGGGCATCCCATCCTGTCTTTTGTGTCATTTCCCGGGGCGTCAGGGTATCTTTGCCGATGATGGTGAAGATATCCAGTTTCACGGCCGCATGGAGGGTGCAGGTTTTCCAGTAATATCCGGACAGTTCCAGCAGGGTGCCGGGATGCCAGTGTGTCATGTCCCCTCCTTATTTTTCCTGCCATTGGGGGGGGCGTTTTTCAAAAAATGCGCTCACCCCTTCCTTTGCATCTTCTGTGGTGCACAGCCGGGCAAACGCCTCATTCATATAGGCGAAACGGGCCTCATAGTGCATGTCTTCAGACCGGTAAAACGCAGTTTTGGCAATGCGCACCGCCACAGGGCTTTTTTGGGCCAGGTCAGCTGCCCAGGCCAGGGCCTGATCCTCCAGGTCCTCTTTGGGAACCAGTTTGTTCACCAGTCCTAAAGACAGGGCTTCTTGGGCCTTGATCAGGTCTCCGTAAAGCAGCAGCTCCAGGGTTTTTTTCCGGCCCACGCACCGGGATACCGGAATCACCGGTCCCACACAGTTAAGCCCCACATTGATGGCGGTCAGGCCCATGCGCACGTTGTCAGCGGCAATGACCAGGTCGGCAGCGGCGGCCAGCCCCATGCCGTTGGCGACAGCCACCCCGTGAACCTGGGCGATCACCGGTTTTTTAAGTTTTGAGATGGTCACCAGGGGCTGCTCCATGGACTCGATCCACGCCTGGTATTCCATGGGGGTTTTGCCGGCCAGTTCATTCACATCAATGCCGGCGCAGAAAGCCTTGCCGGACCCTTTGAGCAGGATCACCCGCACCCCGGGGTCTGCATCCAGATCCAGCAGTGCCTGGTTCAGTTCCTGTGCCATGCGAATACTGAAGGTGTTCATCTGTTCAGGCCGGTTCAGCATGATGATGGCCACATGCCGGTCATTTTTTTCTATCAGGATATCTTGAAATGCCATGAGGATCTCCTTTTATTCAGGGGTGGTAAGCGTTGTTGCCATGATTCACTCTTTTCCAATCAGAAAGATACCATAGGTGGCAAACAGATTGGGTAAAAATGTGACAATTTTTCCTTCCAGTTGGTGGTTTTTCGTGTTGATGGCGGCTTTTTTTAAAATGGTGAACCCGGCCTGCCGGGCAAAGTTTTCAAAATCCCTGAGGCTGAGTACCCGGATATTGGGGGTGTTGTACCATTCATAGGGCAGCTCTTTTGTGACCGGGGCGCAGCCGGTGAACATCAGCTGGGTGCGGGTCCGGTATTGGCCGAAATTGGGGAAACTGACCACGCACTTGCCGGCTACCCTGAGCATGGACTGGATCAGAAAAACCGGATCATATACCTGCTGAAGGGTCTGGGAGCAGATGGCATAGTCAAAAGCATGGTCAGGGTAATCAATTATTTCGGTGTTGATATCCCCCTGGAGCACGGAAATGCCTTTTTCAATGCAGGTGACTATTTTGGATTCTCTGATCTCAATACCCCGTTCCTTCACTTGTTTTTTCTGTTTGAGCCAAAACAGCAGGTCCCCTTCACCGCAGCCCAGCTCAAGCACCCTGGATCCGGGGGAGATCCAGGAGGCAATGATCTGTAAATCATACCGCAGCGGATGCATGGGTGATACTCCTTAAAAAGCCTTTCATCAGGTTGTTCAGTTTTTCATTGGGCAGTAAAAATGCGTCATGGCCCCATTGGGCTTCAATTTCACAGAAACTGACATCCAGGTTGCTCTTTTTCATGGCAGTCACCATTTCCCTGGACTGGTAGGTGGGGTACAGCCAGTCCGATGTATAGGATACCACCAGAAATCTGGCCGAGCATTTGGAGAACGCCTTTACCAGGGAGCCTTTGCCGTGTTCACGGGCCAGGTCGAAATAGTCGGCCGCCTTGGTGATATAGAGAAACGAGTTGGCATCGAACCGCTCGATGAACTTGTTACCCTGGTACTGAAGATAGGATTCCACCTGGAATTCCGCCCCGAATCCAAAGCTCAAAGCGCTTTTGTTCTGGAGGCGGCGGCCGAATTTCATGCGCATGGATTCATCTGACAAATAGGTGATGTGGCCGATCATCCGGGCGATGGCCAGTCCCATACCCGGTTTGGTTCTGCCGTAGTAATGGCCGCCGCACCAGTTGGGATCTGCCATGATGGACTGCCTGGCCACCTCGTTAAAGGCAATGGCCAGGGCGGAATGGCGGCAGGTGGATGCCAGGGGTATGGCCGATGCCACCATGTCCGGATACCGCACGCACCATTCCAGCACCTGCATGCCCCCCACCGATCCCCCCACCACCGCCAGCAGACGCGCAATCCCGAGGTGATCCACGAGGGCTTTCTGGGCCCGGACCATATCCCCGATGGTGATCATGGGAAAATCGGTGCCGTATTCTTTTTTGGTGGCCGGATTGACGGAAGCCGGTCCGGTGGATCCCATGCAGGAGCCCAGGATATTGGAGCAGATGACAAAATATTTGTCCGTGTCAATGCCTTTGCCCGGTCCCACCATGATGTCCCACCACCCGGGCTTGGCATCATCGGCCTTGTAGTATCCGGCCACGTGGGAGTCGCCGGACAGGGCATGGAGTATGAAAACAGCGTTGGATTTATCCTGGTTCAACGTGCCGCAGGTTTCATAGGCAATGGTGACAGGGTTTATCGACGCGCCGCTTTCCAGAGAAAACGGATCCTTGGGTCCGGCAAAGGTGAAAAACTGTTTTTCCACCAGGCCCACGGAGGCACCGTTCTGATCATGGCCGATATACTCACTCATGGTCACACCTTTTCAAGGGCGGACGATAGATCACCGCAGATATCTTCAATGTGCTCTATCCCTACGGAA
>JAABSB010000068.1 GCA_011390615.1 Desulfotignum sp.
TTACCGGGACAGACCGGAACTGCCCATCCAGACCCCGGGCATTGGTACCATTCTGTATTCCTACAACCTGGAGCGCCTGCCCGGGTGGTCTTCCACCGGCCGCCATCTGGAGCGGGTCTGCCCGGCAGACAGGCAGGATCTGAAAAAAGCGCTGATCGATATTTTCCAGCTTGGCCCGGTGCTGGATGCACGGTTTTCCCAGCTGTCCATGGGCCAGCAGAACCGCATGAACCTGATCCGTTATCTTCTCCAGGATTTTGATCTCCTGATCCTGGACGAGAGTCTGGCCAATGTGGATGAAAAACTGCGTCAGACCATTCTACTGGCCGTAAAAGAGCTGTTCTCTCACAAGATGTTTTTATATATTTCCCACAACCTCATGGAGGTGGCCCGGTTCTGCAAAGATATCCTGGTATTGACCCAACCGTCCCGGAAAAAACCCAGCAAAATTGTATCCGGACAGGATGACACCAGAATTCCTGTCCTGGAAAAACCATCCCTGGACCGGGTCATGCTGGAGGTTATGAATGCTTTTTAGGCGGATTTACCAGTTCATAATCGTTTATGCCGTGTTTCTGAGCATCCTGCTGGTGGTGAAAAAGGGGCTGTCCCTGTCTGATTATGTGATTCCCGGACTTGCTTTGATCCTGGAAACCGCTGTGCACATGTCTGCCGGATTTTTCACCGATGTCATGGATACCCTGTCTGTTGCCATTCTGGGCCAGATCATTTCTATTTTCCTGGCCTTTTTTGTGGGCATCCTGGGCCGCAAATCTTCCTGGGCCGGTTCCATGATCCGGGTGACCGCTTATAATATCCAGGCATACCCCATCGTGGCCCTGGCCCCTATTATTTTTATCCTCCTGGGGGACGGATTTTTGTCCCGGCTGCTCATTGCCGCCATGATCTGTTATTTTCCACTGCTGCTGTCGGTACTGGGGGTGATGGCCGCGCCTGTGGAGAATATTGAGCATTTTTATATTACCACCGGCCGGATGCGCTGGCAGCTGGAGGTAAAAATCCGGGCCTTTGAAAATTTGAGCAAACTGACCACTGTCATTGCCGGCAGTGCTACCCTGGCCATGGCAGGCACCATTGTGGCGGAATTCATTGCCGCCAATGCCGGCATCGGATACAGTATCCGCATCGCCCTGTATCAGAGCGATCTGGCTGCGATTCTCACGGCCCTGTTCATGATCGGCATTGTCATTTCCGTTTACCAGGGTATTTTGGAAACCCTGGGAGAAATGGTCAAAGCCAAATGGGGCTCCGAAAATAAAGGAGAGCTGCTGTGAAACATACAAAAATTTTGGCCCCCTTACTGGGTATGGTTGTCTGCATCTGCGTTGCCGGTGTGTCTGACAGCCGGGCAGAACAGGTATCTTTGAATTACCGGCTCAAATGGCTGTTCAATGCCAGTGTGGCAGGTGACATTTTTGCCATGGAAAAAGGATTTTTCACTGCTGCCGGACTGGATGTCACTGTCAAGGAGGGCAGTCCGGAAAAAGATGCCATCAAGGAGCTGGAACTGGGATATGCGGATTTCGGGGTGGCTTCGGCAGACCAGGTGATCCGGGCCCTGGAAAAGGGGGCCGACGTGGTGGTACTGGCCCAAATTTTCCAGACCAACCCCATGCAGTGGATTTACCGGGATGACCAGATACAAATCACCCGGCTGTCTGATTTACAGGGCTGCAGCCTGGGCATTACCTACGGGGGCAATGATGAAACCGTCATGAAAACCCTGCTGGCAAAGGCCGGTCTCACCCTCAGGGATGTACAGGTGACAGGTGTAAGATTTGACTTTACCCCTTTTTTAAAGAAGCAGGTGACCCTCTGGCCGGTATACCGAAATTCCCAGGGCGTTATCCTGGCAGAACAGCTGGCAAGAGAAGGCGAGTCGGTTCGGTTTTTCAACCCGGCTGATTTTGGGGTGGATTTTGTGGCCAACTCTGTTGTGACATCCGGGAAGATGGCAGCTGACCACCCGGATCTGGTGCGGCAGTTTCTGGCCGGCCTGCTGGATGCCTGGGAAGCAGCCATGGATCCGACCAACCAGGAACAGGTCCTGGCAGCAGTGAAAAAGTATGACAAAGGCACCCAGGGGGAGGTGCAGAAAGCACAGCTGGATGCCACAAAGGATCTGGTCAAGCCCCGGCCAGACACTGCCGTGGGCCGGATACGACAGGCAGCCTGGGCCCAGACCGAAGCCATCATGCTGGAACAGGGGATGATCAAACAGCCGGTACATGTCACCTCCCGGCTCAGGGACCTGGCATCTTTTCAATAATACCCATGCCCTGACAGAGGCAAGAAAGCTGTTATAACTGTTAGTGACCAGCAGGAAGAACTTTGTAATTGTTTTCGGGAAGTGCATAAATTAAGGCTAACAGCTAACAGCTTTCATACAAAGAGATGAAAGACAAAAGGAGATCTGCCATGAAACAGATCCGGCAATTTTTGGTGCTATCGGCCCTGGTGATAGTTTTTTTCGCTTTTTTACCGCAAGCAGATGCCTTCCAGGCCCTTTTTGCAGGCCAGCAGACCGTGGATGAACAAAATGCTGTGGCTGTCACATTTTCCGGGGATCTGGATACCACCCAGCCCCTGGACACCTATCTGGCCATTTTTGCTGACAATGATGTGCCGGTGGAGGGTGCCTGGATCCTGTCCAAAGATCCTGCCACTGTGTATTTTCGCAATATTCAGCCGGATACCCGGTATGTGGTGTCCATACACAAGGGTTTGAGATCCCGGTCCGGAAAGCAGCTGGCATACCCCCGGACTTTTGTGGTGAAGACCCGGCAGGTTGAACCCATGATCGGATTTGCCGCCAGGGGATCGGTTCTGGCATCCGGGCTGACAAAGGGACTGCCTGTGGTTACTTTGGATATTGATCAGGCAGACATTGATTTTTTCCGGGTCAAACCGGATAAACTGGCACCATTTATAGAAGTTTTTTCCCGTGACAGCAGAATGTATTACTACCAGAGCCCGGAATTGCAGCAGTTCACAGACCTGGTGTATTCCGGCCGGTGGGACCTTGAAATCAAAAAAAATCTGAGAACCCGGACCAATATCCCCATCACCCATATTGCGGCACTGCAGAAACCAGGGGTGTATTTTGCCGTGCTCAAGGGCGCCGGGATATATGAATACGGCTACAGTGCCACCTGGTTTTCCATCAGTGACTTAGGGCTCCATGTCAGAAAATATGACAACGCCCTGCAGTTTCATGTTCAGAGCCTTGAAACAGCAAAGCCGAAGGCCAATGTCCGGGTGACCGGTGTTGACAAGGACGGCAGAACCCTGTTCCAGGTCCGCACAACAGAAGAGGGAACGGCAAAAGTTTTCGGCGCATTCACAGACCTTGTTCTGGTGACGGCGGCAAAAGAATCCCATGTAAGCCTGTTGCCCATGAACGTTCCTGCTCTGGATCTTTCCGAATTCCGCACTGCCGCGGCCAGGTACCGGCCGGTGGAGCTGTTTGTCTACGGGCCCAGAGATATTTACCGGCCCGGAGAAACAGTTCCCATGGACGGCCTTCTCAGGAACCAGGATGGCGGCATGGTCCCTGCAATCCCCATTCAGGCACAGGTATACGCCCCTGACGGCCGGATGATCCATGAATTTTTGTGGCAGCCCCGGCAAAACAATTACTATACCACGCGGTACCAGCTGCCTGGCAAGGCCCTCACCGGCAACTGGGAGGTGCGGTTTTCCCAGGCCGGCACCCTTGTGACCGCCTACCGGTTCCTGGTGGCGGAATTTCTTCCCGAGCGCATGCAATGCGATATCAGCAATCCCCAGGGCCAGACAGACATTCTGAACCGGGATAACGAACTGAAAATACAGGTATTCGGGGCATTTCTTTACGGGGCCCCGGCAGTCGGAAGCAAAGTGGATGCAGCAATCCACATCTCCCCTGCCCGAAAACTTTTCAAGGAAAAATGGCCCGGATTTGAATTCGGTCACATCACAGACCTGGTCACCCACACGTTCACCACGGACAAAATAACCCTGGATACAGAAGGCCATGGGATGCTGACAGTAAAAAACCAGTGGCACAATGTCACCTCCCCCCACTGGGTCACCGCCAATGTCAGCCTGTATGATGCCGGAGGCAGGCCCGTGGTGCGGAACAAATCCTGGCAGGTATGGCCGGCAGAATCTTTGGTGGGTATCCGAAGCCTGGCTGAAAAAGGAGAACTGGACAGCGATACCATTGCCCGGTTCGAGATTATGCGCGTGGATAAAACCGGCCGGCGCCTGGGGGCTGAAAACCTGAAAGTCACGGTTATCAAGGAACACAGGGAGTATTACTGGGAACATACAAACGGGGCATGGGAATGGCGTTCCGCCAGCCAGTTTTATCCAAAGGAGCGGTATTCTGTTGATATCCCGGACCAGGAAAGCATTGTTGTGGATGTGCCGGTGAAATGGGGGGGATACCGCCTGGAAATTTTTGATCCGGACACCGGGCTTACCGCATCCCATGACATATGGGCCGGGTGGCAGCCCCGGGGATCTGAAGCCAGGGACCTGAACCGGCCTGACCGGGTGGATCTGGTCCTGGACAAAAAAGCCTATGCACCAGAAGACCGGGTACAGGTGACGGTGAAATCCCCTGAAGGGGGATCAGGGTATCTGTTTGTGGAGTCTGACACCAACCTGCTCACCAGGCCCATCACGGTCCCACCGGAAGGAACGGATTTTTTCTTTGATCTGGATCCGGCCTGGCAGCGCCATGACCTGTATGTGTCCGCCGTGGTGGTGCGGCCCGGGGAAAGCCGGTCCAGCAGTCTGCCCAAGCGGGCCGTGGGCCTGGTGCACCTTCCCCTGGACCGCAGCCACCGGCACCTGTCCGTGGACATCCGGATGCCCCCAAAAACCGAGCCCGGCCGCCGCATCACAGTGCCGGTGCAGGTGCGCCGTCCTGACGGCACCATTCCGTCTGGTGCCCGCATCACCCTGTCAGCCGTGGATACAGGAATTCTCAACCTTACCGGGTATGATACCCCGTCACCCTTTGATTATTTTTTCCAGCCCCGGCAGTATGGCCCTGACATCCATGATATGTACCAGAAACTCATCGAAACCGGGGATGGCGCATGGGCCAGGCAGCGGTTCGGCGGGGATGCCCCCACCCTCTCCCGGGGCGGGGACCGGCCGGCCACAGATGTGCAGATCATCTCCTTACACCAGGCAGCCGTAGCCGCAGATGCAGACGGCATGGCAGTGTTTCACCTGGATATGCCGGAGTTCAACGGACAGGTGCGGCTCATGGCTGTCGTCCATACTGCCGCGGATTTCGGGTCCGGAGACCATGAACTGACCCTGGCCTCTCCTCTGGTGACCCAGATGATCATGCCCCGGTTTCTGGCTGCAGGGGACCAGGCCCGGCTGCACCTGGACCTGCACAACTTCACCAGCACCCGCCAGGACATTTCTCTGGCCCTTACCGCAGGCCTGCCCCTGGAAATCCAGGGGCAGACAGATCTGCACCTGGACCTTGCGCCGGATGAGAAACAGTCGGTATCCATCCCGGTGGCTGCCAAAACCGCCCCTGGCAGGTCAACCATCACCTGCGCCATCCAGGGGCTTGTGGTGGAAGGAGAGCAGCGCACTATGGAGCGGTCCTGGTTTCTGGAAACCCGCCCCCCCTATCCGGCAACCACCACGGCATGGCACAAAACCCTGGCACCGGGAGCATCCTTTGTAATGGAACCTCCCCGGAACATGATTACGGAGACTATTGACCTGCGGGCAAGCCTGGGGTCGGCCCCGCCCATCCCCGTGGCAGAACATGTAAGAATCCTGGATGCCTATCCCTACGGCTGCCTGGAACAGACGGTCAGCAGCCTGTTTCCCCATGTGATCCTGGGCAGCGCTGACATGGCGGAACTGGGGATAAGGTCTGTATCTGATGATGCTGTGTATGAGAAAATCCGCCGGGGCATCCAGCTGGTGGGGGAAAAGCAGAAAACCTCCGGGGGATTCGGGCTGTGGGACAGCAGCGGGCCGGAAAATGCCTGGCTGACTGCCTATGCCGTGCATTTTCTGATCCAGGCCCGTCAGGCAGGATTTGCTGTGCCGGAACAATCCATGAAACAGGCCATGGACCGGCTGCTGGTTTTTGTCCGGCGGCCCGGGGCCATCCCCTGTGAAAGATACTACCCTCCAGGGCCTTACAGGGCATCGGTGCAGGCCTATGCCGCCTTTGTCCTGGCCATGGACCAGTCTTTGACCCTGGGGGACGCCCGGGCGGTTTTCCAGGCGGCACAAAAGCAGATCCAGGGCAGCCTGGCCTTTGTTCATGCCGGTCTGGCCCTGCATCTTGCCGGCGACACCCTCCTGGCAGAGCATGCATTTGACCGGGCCCTCCAGACCAGGCGGCCGGAAAACGGATTTCTGGGGGATTTTGGGTCTGATCTCCGGGATCTTGCTGCCGGCTTTTACCTGGTTTCCATGCATGCCCCGGAGTACCGGAACCGGGATGGGTTCCTGACAGCACTGGAACCCCTTGTTTCAAAACAGAAATGGTTCAGCACCCAGGCGCGCAATGCCCTGGTCATGGCAGGTGCGGCCCGGGTGAAAACCCCCCAGAAAAGGTGGGAGGCCAGGGTTCTGAATAACGGCATCCCCAGGGATCTGGCCCACACCAGCCAGAAAGAGATGGCCTGGTTCGGGAGCCGGGCCGGCCAGGGAATGGAAATCACCAATACCGGGCAGACAGATCTGTTTGTGGATGCGGTTATGTCCGGATACCCTGACCAGGCACCTGGTCCGGAATCCCGCGGGGTAACAGTGACCCGGCGGTATCTGGATATGAACGGCAATCCTGTTTCCCTTGAAAAGGCTGCCATGGGAGACAGAATCCTGGTGGAACTGGCAGTAAAGGCAGACCAGGATATGCCCCACTGCCTGGTGGTGGATCTGCTCCCGGCGGGCATGGCACTGGAAGACCCCAATCTGTCAGGCAGCTTTGTTATTGACGGCATCATGGTGGATGAAAAGTCTGTGGCAGACTGGCACAAAGCACATGGCACCCGCCACACCGAGTACAGGGATGACCGGTTTGCAGCTGCCCTGGATCTTCGGGCCAATCAGGAATACCGGCGGTTTTACGGGGTCCGCCTGGTGAACCCGGGCCGTTTTCAGGTGCCCCCGCCCCTGGTGGAGGACATGTACAAACCCTGGATCAGGGCAATGGGATCAGGCGGCGGCATACTGGAAGTACCGGATATGTAAACCTGATGACACACGTTCAAAAACAGGGAATGGCTCACTTTGAAAGACAGGGACCGGATCCTGGTGCGCGCATCCTGCTGTTCAGTGCAGCTGGTGTGGTTCTGCTGCTTGTCCTGCCGGCTCTTCTGGTGTGGGGGCTGGACAAATTGTTTCCGCTCCAGTTAAATCACCGGCCTGTGGCCACAGTGGTAACCGCTTCCGACGGTACGCCCCTGCGGGCCTTTGCCGATCCGTCCGGGATCTGGCGGTACCCGATCACCCCGGACCAGGTGTCGCCTCTGTACCTGGAGACCCTGCTCACCTATGAGGACCGCTGGTTTTACCACCATCCCGGGGTGAATCCTTTTGCCATGATCCGGGCATGTTTCCAGAACCTGGCTGCCGGTACCATTGTGTCCGGGGGCTCCACCCTGACCATGCAGGTTGCCAGGATATTGTTTTCCTCCCCGGAAGACGGGCTCTGGACAGCCAAGTTCCGGCAGCTGTTCCAGGCCCTGCAGCTGGAGATGCAGTTTTCAAAAAAGCAGATCCTGGGCCTCTATCTGACCCATGCCCCGTTCGGCGCCAACATAGAAGGAGTATGGGCCGCTTCCCAGACCTGGCTGGGCAGAGATCCCCTGGACCTGACCCATGCCGAGGCAGCCCTGCTGGCAGTGCTTCCCCAGGCCCCGGGTTTTTTGCGGCCCGACCGCCACAGCACCAGGGCCAGGCAGGCCAGGGACAAGGTGCTGGACCGCATGGCCGCCTTCAAGGTATGGCCGGCGGACCAGGTGCTGGCTGCCCGTCAGGAGCCGGTGGCCGCCTTCCGCTTCCAGGCCCCCATGGCAGCACCCCTGGCTGCCCGGCGGCTGGTCCGGGAATATCCCGGCAGCTCCGTGATTCACACATGCCTGGATTATGACCTCCAGGTGCATGTGGCATCCCTGGTGAAATCCCATGTGTCATCATTTGCCGCCCTTCAGTCCGGTGCCGTGCTGGTGGTGGACCATGACACACTGGCAGTCAAGGCCTATGCCGGGTCAGCAGATTTTTTGAACCCCCTGGGTGCAGGGCACGTGGATATGGTGACCGCCCTGAGATCGCCGGGCTCCACCCTTAAACCCTTTGTATACGGTATGGCCATGGATAAGGGCCTGATTCACTCCCATTCTCTGCTCTTGGATATTCCCCGGTACAGACAGGCCTATCAGCCGGACAATTTTACCGGGGGATTTCTGGGGCCTGTGAGTGTGGCAAAGGCCCTGGACCTGTCCCTGAATGTGCCGGCAGTTCAGGTGCTGGAGGCTTTCGGTCCCCGGACATTCCATGACCGGCTCACAAACGCCGGAGCACAGCTGTCCATGTCCGGTCCCCCCAACCTGAGTATGATCCTGGGGGGGGTGGGTACGAACCTGGAATCCCTGGTGACCCTGTATACAGCCCTCAGCCGCCAGGGGATCTCCGGCCGTCCCAGGTTGACAAAGGATGCACCGGGACAGGAACGGTTTCTCATGGGACCGGGGGCTGCCTATATCATAAAGCAGCTGTTGTCCCGGCCATTGCCCGGCGCAGAAGGGATCAGCCGTTTGGCAGGCCGAAAGGATTTTGCCTGGAAGACTGGCACCAGTTACGGGTTCCGGGATGCCTGGGCCCTGGGAGTCATGGGCACCCATACGGTGGGTGTCTGGATCGGCCGGCCTGACGGTACCCCGTCCCCCGGCCAGTTCGGGGCAGCCACTGCCCTGCCCCTGCTGGTCCGGGTGCTGGAAAGCCTTCCCAGATCATCTGACCGGGAATCCCGGCCTGCAGGCGTTACCAGACAGACCATCTGCTGGCCCATGGGGCTTGCCCTTGACCAGACAGCCGGATCCTGCCTGGTGCGCCATGATGCCTGGATTCTGAACAACTGGATTCCCCCCACCTTGACGGAACCGGACCAGGGCCCATTGCGCCTGACCTTCTGGGTTGATGACCAGGGCAGGCGGGCCGGGCCTTTCTGCGGCGGCATTTCTAAAAAAGCAGTGGACCTGTGGCCCGAGGGGGCTGAACCATGGCTCCCGCAGCACTTGCGGCGAAATCAGCTGATTCCGGAAGCGTCAAATGCCTGTCCGGATCTCGCCCCCTTGTCCGGGAACCGGGTACGAATTATTTCCATCAGCGACAACAGCATACTGACCCGGCCCCCGGGAAAACCTGATGTGCCCCGCATTCCGCTGCAGGCCATGGGCGGACAGGGCGAGCTTGTATGGTTTTTGAACCGGATTCCCCTTAAAACACAGAATACCCGTGGCCTGCCCCTGCCGGAACCAGGCAGCTATGACTTGGCTGTCATGGATGGGACAGGACATTATGACAAAATCTCTTTTACGGTTATTCCCGCCGGTTTTTCAGTTCCCCGGCTATGATGCGCAGCCCGTCCAGGGTCAGGGACTGGTCCACGGCTTCAATGGTGGTGGAAAGGCCGGCAATAAGCGGGGCAAGGCCGCCGGTGGCAATTATTTTTGGTGGCTGGTCCAGTTCTTTTTTCATCCGTTCCACCATGCCGTCCACCATGGCAGCGTTGCCGTGGATGATCCCTGACTGCATGCTTTCAATGGTGTCTGTGCCGATCACTTTTTTTGGCGGGGCGAATATCTCCACTCTGGGGAGCCGGGATGCTTTTTGAAAAAGGGCTTCTGAAGAGATCATCACCCCAGGGGCAATGGCGCCCCCCAGGTATTCTCCTGCCGGAGAAATGACATCAAAGGTGGTGGCTGTACCAAAATCGATGATAATCAAACCGGTTCTGTATTTATCATAGGCAGCCACCGCATTGACGATGCGGTCGGCGCCCACCTCATTGGGATTGCTGTAAAGGATGGGCATCAAAGTTTTTACGGATGCAGGCTGAATCCATTCCGGTGTCAGAAACAGATATTTTTCGCTGAATCCGTTGAGAATTCCCACAGAAGAGGGGACAACCGATGACACAATCACCTGGGTTATGGCTGTCAAAGGAATGTTTTTGTCGGAAAACAGGGCCTTTGCCAGCACATTAAATTCATCGGCTGTGTTATCCCGGACTGTGCGGATCCGCCAGCTGTGTTTCAGAATATCCTGGTCATACACGCCGATTACGGTGTTGGTGTTGCCCACATCAATTACCAGAAGCATGGGGAAGACTCCTTATTCAATTGTAACGGTAAAAACCCGGGGATCCGCCTGGGTCATGACCAGGCCCACAGGTATGTTTATTCGGGCGTTCCGGGCATAAACCCCCGGCGACAATCCTTCCAGATCAATAAAGGCAAATATTTCGCCCAGTATATTTTTGTTTCCCATGGCTGCAAAAGGTCCTTTGACCACAATGGTTACAGCAGGCGGTTCAATGACAGCTGTGAAAGGGCAGTTTCTGATATGTACCGGAAGGTTTTCAACGGTTTTTTCCACCTGCTCCTCCTGGATCTGCACGGTTGCCACAATGATGGGATCAGAGGCTGAGTACTGACGGGGATTTTCCAGATCCAGGGGCACTTCCTTTTTAAAGGTCTCCTGTGCCCCGGTCAGATCAACAGGTTTGGTTTTGAGCACCTGGATGGCCTCAATCTGAGACCGTGCACCGGACAGGGTCACAGAGGCCGGTTCTGCAGAAGGTTCCAGAACAATATATCCCTGGGCAGGGGTGCCTGTGTAGGGGACACTGATTTTAAAAGTGCGGGTGATTATCTTTTCCAGATGTACGCTCAGAAAGGAAGGGGTGATCTCCAGGATGGTGATGCCAGGATCCACAGGGATCCGTTTTTTGTCCACGGGCAGCACATAGTGCCCCGGCCCTATGGAATCGGAAGCACCTGCCGGATCGATATCCAGGTCGGTATACAGGTCAGCCGGATACTGGATATGTTTTTCATTGATTTTTTCGATCGCCCCGGGATCTGCTGAGATGCGGATTTCAATTTTATCGGTGCGGAACCGGGTGAGGACCATGCCATCGGGCACATTGGAAAATTCCACCGGCAGCAGCAGGTTTGTTTCCACCGGTTCTGTGGTGCACCCGGAAATAACAAAAAGCAGCAGCAGAAAAACGGCACAGCCGAATGTATGGTTTCGCAGGTCAGGCATTCCTTATGGCATCAAAGACCCGGGAAAAGGTAACCGCACGGGCAACATCATGTACCCTGACAATATGGGCACCTCTGGTCAGACAGGCACCCACTGCTGCCAGGGTGCCTGTTTCAATTTTTTCCGGGTCTTTTTTGGTTTCACCGGGTGTATGCTTATTCAGGGTATGCTGGATAAAGGATTTTCTGGATGGCCCCATTAAAATGGGAAATCCCAGGGCCTGCAGATTTTCCAGACAATTGATCAGCACCAGGTTGTGGTGGACGGTCTTGCCGAAACCAATGCCTGGATCCAGAATGATGTGCTGTTTCAGGATGCCTTTTGAAATGGCAAATGCGGCCTTGGCAGCAAGGTAGTCGGTGATCTCCTGCATGAGATCATCATAATCCGGGTTCACCTGCATGGTTTCAGGGGTCCCTTTCATGTGCATAAGCACCACCGGCACCTTATATTCGGCTGCCAGATCTGCCATGGCCGGGTCCTGATCAAAGGCGGAAATATCATTGATCATGGCAGCTCCGGCATCCAGGGCCGCTTTTGCCACACCGGATTTCAATGTATCAATGGAAATGGGGATGGCAATTTTTTCGGCCAGGGTCTGGATAACCGGAATGACCCGGTCCATCTCCTCCTGTTCCGATATTGGCTTTGAAAACGGTCTGGTGGATTCTCCGCCAATATCCAGGATATGGGCCCCCTGTTCTGCCAGGCGGATACCCTGGGCCACGGCAGTCTCATAGGTGTCATACCTGCCCCCGTCGGAAAATGAATCCGGCGTTACATTCAACACCCCCATGATACAGGCCCGGCTGCCCAGATCCAGTTGAAATCTGCCGAATTCCAGGTGAAACCGATGCATTTTACTACTCCCTGTCCGGCTTTTTTTCCGGTGTGTCATCATTGGGTGAATCATCTGACCCGTCAGTTGTGTCTGCGGCAGGTGCTTCCTGGTCAGCTTCAGGTTCTGCAGCCCGGGTATCACCATCTTTTTCAGGATCTGTTTTTTTCCGGGAATCTGGAGAGGCTCCTGTAACAGGGACGGTGCGGACGTTTTTGCGGCCGTAAAAATCATACTCAGGCCGCAGTTCAGCAATGAGATCATCCAGTTCCGGTCCCAGGACGGTTTCTTTTTCAATGAGCAGGTCTGTGAGTTTGTGGAGAATATCTATATTTTCATCCAGAATTTTTTTGGCTTTTTTATAGGCCCGGTCAACAAGTTTGGCAACCTCCGCATCAATCTGCTGGGCTGTCGCCTCGGAATAGCCTTTGGCCTGGGTCATTTCCCTGCCGATGAAAATATTTTCATCATGGTCTTCATAGGAAAGCGGTGCCAGGTTGTCGCTCATGCCGAAGCTTCGGATCATCCGGTTGGCCAGTTTGGTGGCCTGTTTTATATCGTTGGCAGCCCCGGTGCTGATGCGGTTGAATATGATTTGTTCAGCCACCCGGCCGCCAAAGGCAATGGCCAGTTCGTTTTCCAGCTGATCCTTGTATTTGAAATCCCCTTCTTCAGGCAGAAACCAGGTAACACCGGCTGCCCTGCCCCGGGGAATGATAGTGATCTTGTTGATGGCATCGGTGTTGGGAAGAAACCGGGCCACCAAAGCATGCCCCCCTTCATGGTAGGCGGTTGTCTTCTTTTCCTCTTCCTTGATCACCTTGGATTTTCTTTCAAGCCCCATGTACACCTTGTCCTTGGCATCTTCAAAATCCTTCATGAACAGTTTTTCATGGTCCCGTTTTGCAGCCAGCAGGGCTGCTTCATTGACCAGGTTTTCCAGGTCTGCACCGGAAAAGCCCGGGGTGCCCCTGGCCAGGATAACAGGGTCCACATCACTGTCCAGAGGGGTTTTTTTCATGTGTACCCGCAGGATACCTTCTCGCCCTCTGATATCCGGCATGTCCACCACCACCTGGCGGTCGAACCGGCCCGGTCTGAGCAGGGCAGGGTCCAGCACATCGGCCCGGTTGGTGGCAGCCATGAGAATAACCCCCTCATTTGCCTCAAACCCGTCCATTTCCACCAGCAGCTGGTTCAGGGTTTGCTCCCGTTCATCATGGCCCCCGCCCAGGCCGGCTCCTCTCTGTCGGCCCACGGCATCAATCTCATCAATGAATATGATACAGGGGGCATTTTTCTTGCCCTGGGCAAACAGGTCCCTGACCCGGGACGCACCCACACCCACAAACATCTCCACAAAATCGGAACCGGAGATAGTGAAAAAAGGGACCCCTGCTTCTCCGGCCACAGCCCGTGACAACAGGGTTTTCCCGGTACCGGGGTTGCCCACCAGCAATACCCCTTTGGGGATTCTCCCTCCCAGGCGGGTATATTTGTCAGGATTTTTCAGAAAATCCACCACCTCGGTGAGTTCTTCCTTGGCTTCATTGATGCCTTGCACATTTTCAAAGGTGACTTTTTCCTTTTTGTCATCCATCAGTCTGGCCCGGCTTTTTCCAAAGGACATGGCTTTGCCTCCCCCGGCCCCGCCCTGCATCTGGCGCATGAAAAAAATCCACACCCCGATGAGCACGATCATGGGCAGCCAGGACACCACAATGGACATGAGCCAGGAGGATTCCGCCGGTGGTTTGGCTTTGATGGCAACACCATTGGCCCGCAGAAGCGGGATCAGCTCCGCGTCATTGGGGGCAAAACTTTTATATCTGGTACCATT
The DNA here is from genome assembly GCA_011390615.1 of Desulfotignum sp. GTDB lineage: Bacteria > Desulfobacterota > Desulfobacteria > Desulfobacterales > Desulfobacteraceae > Desulfotignum. The sequence continues at coordinate 14,010 of JAABSB010000068.1, forward strand.
GATGTCGGTGAAATACAGGTCCTGTCCCTGGATCACCACATCCTGTACCCGGTCTTTTTCCACCATGGACAAAAATTCCGAATATCCGATATCTGTCTGTCCTGCCTGCTGCTGGTTGAAAATATTATAGAGCATGACCATCATCAGGACGATCACCAGCCACAGGGAAATGTTTTTATAAAACTGATTCAATGTTTATCCTCTCTTTGTCTTAAAAATAGTACACCCAAACTTACGTATATATAACCATAATTTGCGAATATACAAGGAAAAGTTTTGCGGTTTTCCGGGCTTACGCCTTCGGTGGCCGGTGTCCGGCCTGTTTCTGCATTCTGCCCAGCTGCCGCAGGGGAATGGTCTCTTTTTTAAAACAGACCTGGTGCCGGGTTTTGTATACCCGGATCCGGCCGGGCAGATCCAGGTGCCTGCCCGGTTCAGCACGGTTCATCAGGTGCTGGATGGCACGGATATGGTCATGGGTGATCTGCCTGAGGTTTGATTTCACCATCTCTATGCTGTATCGTAGCACCCTGGGGACCAAAGCCGGGTCCAGGCGGGCAACGGCCTGGATGGACAAAAACACGGCATCTGCCTCTTTTTTTTTCAAGCAGGCATCATATGCCTGGGCTGCATGGTCATTCAGAAATCTGTCTTCCTCATAAAGAATGCTGCTGAGCCTGTGAAGCCCCTGTTTTACAGCGGGATTGTATTCTTTTTCCAGCAGTGGAAGCAGGTGGCTGCGGATGCGGTTGCGCAGATAGGCAGGATCCTGGTTGGAATCATCCGTCACATATGCCTGGCCCAGGTCATCCAGAAATGCAAGGATTTCTCTGCGGGAGCGGTTGATGAGGGGGCGGATAAAGCGGTTTTCCCGTATGGGCGGGATCCCTGCCAGGCCTTTGGATCCGCTGCCCCGGAGCAGTCCCATGAGCACCTGCTCTGCATTGTCGTCTTTTGAATGACCGGTGGCGATCCGGGAGAATCCCCGTGTGTCTGCAACCCGGGTGAAAAATGCATACCTGGCATTTCTGCCGGCTTCTTCCACCGAGGTGCCGGCCTGTTTGGCCAGGGCAGAAACATCGGTTTGTTCACAAAAAAAAGGCAGATGAAATTCTGCGGCAAATTTTCGGACAAATGCCTGGTCCTGGTCTGCGTCCGCCCCCCGCAGCCCGTGGTTGAGATGGCCCAGGCCCAGGCGCAGATCCCGGTCCTTTGCCAGGCAGATCAAGACCCTGGCCAGGGCAATGGAATCCGGGCCCCCGGAAATCCCGATCAGTACCGCTTCATTTTGGCGGACCATGATGTGGTCCTGCAGGGTCTGGTCCACATCCCGGCAGAATGCCTTCCATATCGGGCGCAACTGGGCCATGGTATTGAAAAAACCTCCTCAGCAGGCAAACAGGGGCAGGTCGGTTTCCGGGAGTATCCCGGTTTTCCTGGCATATGAAAAAAACGCCGTAACCGCCTGCTCCCCTGCTTCTCCCAGATCCTTTGAAAAATCATTGACATATAGATCAATGTGCTGCTGGATTACTGCCGGATCCATCTCCTGGGCATGCCGGACGATATAGTCCGCACCCATGTCAGGGTGGGCAAAGGCATGGTCAATTCCTGTCCGGATAAGGGACTGGACCGCGCAGGCGGTTTCCGGGTCCATATCCCGCCGCACGGCAATGCACCCCAGGGGAATGGGCAGTTCTGTCTTGTTTTCCCACCATTGTCCCAGGTCAGCTGTCATCTCCAGCCCCAGGGACTGGTATACAAAACGGCCCTCATGGATAATGATGCCCAAGTCTGCTGTCCTGTCCAGTACAGCCGGCATGGTTTTTTCAAAGGACATGGGCAGGAAGGTGACATCGATGTCCGGATATCGGTCAGCCATGAAAAAACGGAACAGATGACAGGCCGTGGTTCCCATGCCCGGAACCGCCACCGTCTGCCGGGTTTTTTGTGCATTTTCCAGGCCTGTGCCGGGCTGTGACACCACCAGTGGGCCGCATCCTTTGCCCAGGGCTGCACCGCACCGCAATAGCGCATACCGGTCCAGAAGGCTGCCCAGGGCTGCAAAGGACAGTTTTGTGACATCATGGGTGAGCTGCACCGCCTGCTGGTTCAGGGCTTCCACATCATCAACGACAATTTCGAATGTGAATCCCTTAAGATCAATCAGTTTTTCAGCAATGGCCTTGAAAATAAAGGTGTCGTTGGGGCAGCTGGAATAGGCCAGTGTAATGGGGGATGCATGCATGGCCGTTGCCTTCACAGGTGCAGCATCTGCGGAACAGGCTGGTCAAACGCAAGGCCTTCTTTGATCAGGGCCAGAAGTTTGGGTTTTTCTTCCGGAAACTGGTATCCCTCGTAATCATGGGTGAGCAGCAGACCGCCCCCGGGACGCTGCCAGTGATTCATGGCATGGTCAAAACAGACCTTGCCGGTCACCGCAAGGTCCTGGACCATGACCAGCAG
>JAABSB010000069.1 GCA_011390615.1 Desulfotignum sp.
CAAGCTCAGAAAATGCAAAGACTCCCAGTTTAAAAACCGGTCCCGGCCCTGCCTCAATTATCAGATAAAAGAATGTACCGGGCCCTGCTGCCAAAAGGTGGATGAGACAGCCTACATGCAGCAGGTCAAAGATGCGGTCCTGTTTTTAAAGGGCAGGCCCGGACAGGTGATGCAGAAGTTAAAAAATGAGATGCAGGCCCATGCCGACTCCCGGGAATTTGAAAAAGCGGCCCAGAAAAGGGATGCCATGTTTGCCATAACCAATATCATGGAAAAACAGGTGGTGGTGTGCACTGACCTGAAGGACCGGGATGTGATGGGCTTAGGCGCCAGAGAAGGGATGGCTGTTGTCACGGTGATGCTTGTCCGGTCCGGCCGGCTGGTGGATACGGTGCATTATCCCCTGGATCCCGGGTTCAGGGAAAACGATGAAATCCTGCGGGCTTTTTTGTGGCAGTATTATGGCAAAACACGGTTTTTGCCGGATGAGGTGCTGGTGGACCGGGAGGTTGAAAACCTGGACGACCTGGCATCTGTGCTGCGGGAGAAAAAAGAGAAAAAAGTGACGGTGCATGTGCCGGTGCGGGGGGAAAAACGCCGGCTGGTGGACATGGCCTGTGTCAATGCCGGCCGGGAGCTGGAAAAGCTGCTGGCCAGAGAGGCAGCTGCCCGGTCTGCCCTGGCCATGCTCCAGTCCCTTTTACAGATGGACCGGGTGCCTGAGCGCATCGAATGTTTTGACAATTCCAACCTGGCCGGCAAGGACCCGGTATCATCCATGGCGGTGTTCACCAATGGGCTGCCGGACAAAAGCGCCTACCGCAGGTATATCATCCAGGATATGGACCGGCCCGATGACTATGCCTGCATGACCCAGGTGCTGACACGGCGGTTTTCACAGCCGGAAAAAGAGATGCCGCTGCCGGATCTGCTGGTGGTGGACGGTGGAAAAGGGCAGCTGGGCATGGCCATGTCAGTGCTCGGAAAACTGGGGCTTCAGGGCAGATTTACAGTGGCCGGCCTGGCCAAAAAAGATGAAGCAAAAGGCGAAGACCTGGACAAAATCTATATCCCCGGCCGGGCCAATCCTGTAAACACCACTTCTGCCAAAAAAGCGCTGTTCCTGCTCCAGCAGGTGCGGGACGAGGCCCACAGGTTTGCCGTCACCTTCCAGCGCAGGCGGCGTGAAAAACGGGGCAGCCTGTCTGTTTTTGATGCGGTTTCCGGCATCGGGCCCAAAAAGAAAAAACTGCTGCTCACCCGTTTCAAGGGGGTGGAAAATCTGAAAAATGCCTCTGTGGAAGAGATTGCAACAGTGCCGGGCATCACAACAGATCTTGCCAGAAAGCTTCTGGACCGGGTGAATGCGGACCTGCCTTAGCTGTTACGGGGCAGGTCCCGCAAATACCCATAACACTTTTTTGCTTTACACAGGCTTTTGTAAAGTATAGTAGTCAGGCATGTGCCACATAACCGCCTTGTTTGGAGAAAGACCATGACAGAAAAATTTGATGAAAACCCGGACGACAATTCTGAAGAATTGAGTTTTGAAGAACTTTTTGCATCCTATGATGACAACATGGGCCGTGAACTGAAACCCGGTGATATGGTGGAAGGAAAGATCATATCTGTGGGCAGGACCAGTGTGTATATTGATACCGGCACCAAAAGTGACGGTGTTGTGGAAAAAAACGAACTGCTGGATGAAAATGGTGAATTCACCTGGCAGGCAGGTGACACCCTTACCCTGTATGTGGTGTCCTTGAGTGAGAGTGAGATCATTTTGTCCCGGGCCATTTCCGGTGCAGGCAAAGCCGCTTTGCTGGAAGATGCGGCCCAAAACAAAACCCCTGTGGAGGGAAAGGTAAAGGCTGTCATAAAGGGCGGTTTTAATGTGGATATCCTGGGAAAAAGGGCTTTTTGCCCGGTGAGCCAGATGGATGTCACATATGTGGAAACTCCGGAGGATTTTGTGGGCCAGACCCTGCATTTTCTGGTGACCCGGTATGAGGAAAACGGCCGCAATATTGTGGTATCCCGCAAAGACCTGCTCATTGCCCAGATGAAAGAGGCCCAGCAGGCGTTTCTGGCAGATGTGGCAGTGGGGGACCTGCTCCATGGAACCGTTACCCGGCTCATGCCATATGGGGCATTTGTAGAGCTGGCGCCGGGTGTAGAGGGCATGGTGCATATTTCCGAGCTGGGCTGGTCCAGGATCGAAAAACCGGATGAGGTGGTGAAGCCCGGGGATGCAGTGCTGGTGAAACTGCTGAAAATAGAGCTCCAGGAAGGCCAGGATCTGCCCAAAATTTCCCTGTCTGTAAAACAGACTGCCGAAGATCCCTGGGAAAGCATGGACAAGGCATTTAAGCCGGGTGACCAGGTGACCGGAAAGGTGGTGCGCCTTGCCGGTTTTGGCGCGTTTGTGGAAATTGCGCCGGGTGTGGACGGCCTGGTGCATATCAGTGAGATGAGCCACACCAGAAGGGTTATGCGGCCGGAGGATGTGGTTGAAAAAGGAGAACAGGTCCAGGTGGTTATAAAATCCATTGACATGGATGCCAAACGGGTCTCTTTGAGCATCAAGGATGCCCTGGGGGATCCCTGGACCGGGATTTCCGTCAAATACAAGGCAGGAGATATCCTGGAAGCCAGGCTGGAAAAAAGAGAAACATTCGGCCTGTTCATCGGTCTGGAGCCGGGGGTGACAGGTCTGATGCCTGTATCAGCCGTCAGGAGTGCTGCCGATGCCAAATCCTATGATGCATTGAAGCCCGGGGATGCCGTCACCGTGCTGGTCCGGCAGGTGGATGAGGAAAACCGGCGCATCACCCTGGCACCCCCGGACCAAAAGGATACGGAAAACTGGCAGCAGTTTGCCGAAAACCAGAAGGAAAAACCAATGGGTACCATGGAGAGTGTTTTCCTGGAAGCCATGAAAAAGAAGAAATAGCCGGCAGTGGTGAAAGGATGGTGCAGATGGTCCTGCAGACACAGGGCAAACGGATTTTATTTGTGGATGATGAAGACTATCTGGCCCAAGTGGGCCGGGAGATGCTGGAAGATTATGGATATGAAGTGGAGATCATGACCCGGTCACCGGAAGCATTTGCATTGTTCAAAAAAAATCCGTTTCACTATGATGCGCTGATCACCGATTATACCATGCCGGAAATGACCGGTGATCTGCTCATGGAAAAAATCCGGCAGATCAGGCCGGGACTGCCCGTGATCATCTGTACCGGGATTACGCCGTCCCCGGAAGTCCTGGAGAGGATAAAGGGAACCACCCTGCTCATGAAGCCGTTTGATATGGTGGATCTCCTTGAGGCGGTGCACCATTTCTGGGACACAAAAGATTCTGTTTCATGAACCGGTCCCTGTTTGTCACAGACCTTGACGGCACCCTGTTCAATGATGACAGGGCTATATCGGAAAGAGACCTTGACACCCTTGCCCGGCTGCGGTCCAAAGGGGTGGTGGTGGCCGTTGCCACAGGCCGCAGTATCTATTCCTTTCACAAGGCCCTGGCCCATATAGATCTGGAAAAAGAACTGCTGCCGGTGGATTATCTGCTGTTTTCCACCGGGGCCGGTATCCTGGATTTGAAACAGGACCGGATTGTCCGGCACCTTGCCATTTTTCAACCTGATGTGAAAAAGATCTGCACCTGCTTTGGCAAGGCCGGGTTTGACTATATGGTCCATAAAGCCATTCCGGAAACCCATTTTTTTCTCTACAGATCCCATGGAAATGAGAACCCAGATTTTCACAAACGGATCAGTTTGTACCAGTCCTTTGCTACCCCTCTGCAGGCTGATACCCTGTTGTATGCATCCGCTACCCAGGTGCTTGCAATTGTGCCCCATGGGCTTTCATTGGATCAGGTGGCGGAATGGAAATCGGTTTTGGCCGGATACAGCGTGATCCATGCCACCTCTCCTTTGGACCACCGGTCTGCCTGGATAGAGGTGTTTCACCCCAAAGCCTCCAAAAGCCAGGCAGCCGCATGGCTTGCAGCAAGATTCCAGATTCCGCGTACCCGGGTGGTTGCCGTGGGAAACGATTTCAATGACCAGGATCTGCTGGAATGGGCCGGCCAGAGCTTTTGTGTGGCCAACACCGTGCCCGGCATGAATACCGGTATCCTGCTGTCGGTTTCCAACAATGCCCACGGGGTAAGCCGGGCTGCCGGCATGTCAGGCCTGCTAAAAGCTAAAAGCTAACAGCTTTCTGTTACCCGCCAGGGCATGAATGTTACTACAGGGCTTTGACCAGTTGTTTCATGTCCCTGACAGCCCGGTCCATCCCCACAAGTACCGCCCGTGCGACAATGCTGTGGCCGATGGAAAATTCCCGGATTTCACGGAGCCCTTCAAAGGCCTTGATGGTGTTGTAGCAGATACCGTGTCCGGCATTGACCCCAAGTTTGAGTTTGGTGCCTATCTTGGCAGCATCCACGATGCGTAAAAATTCCCGCCGGGCTTCAGCCTCGGTTGCGGCATCACAAAATGCACCGGTGTGGATTTCAATCATATCTGCATCGATTTTATGGGCGATTTTGATCTGGTCCAGATCCGGATCAATGAATATGCACACCTTTATCCCTGTGTTTTTCAGGGTGGATACCGCTTCCCTGACAGTATCCTGGTGGGTGATCAGGTCCAGGCCCCCTTCAGTGGTCAGTTCTTCTCTTTTTTCAGGGACCAGGGTGACGGTATGGGGGAGAATATCCAGGGCGATTCCCAGCATCTCGCTGGTGGCGGCCATCTCTAAAATGAGTTTGGACTGAACGATCTGCCGGAGGAGCCGTACATCGCGTTCCTGGATATGGCGGCGGTCCTCTCTCAAATGCACCACAATGGCATCTGCACCGGCGGTTTCCGCTGCCACGGCCGCAGCCACAGGGTCAGGATAATCAATCCCCCGGGCCTGGCGCAGGGTGGCCACATGGTCCACATTCACAGCTAATTCTGCCATTTTGCTTTTCCTTTCCTGGTTTAAAATGCCTCTAAATCCGGGTTGTTTTCAATATGCCTGAGAATTTCAAGGCTCTTTTTTTCCATATTTTCTGCATCGGCTGGTGCGGTTTCATGGTCATATCCCAGCAGGTGAAGAATCCCGTGAATCAGGAGCTGGGAGATCCGTTCATCCAGGGTAATGCCTGCTGCATCCGCTTCTTTCTGTGCGGTTTGGGCGGATATCACCACATCCCCCAGCAGGTCCGGGGTGATGCCGGAAAATTCTCCTTCCTGCATGGGAAATGCCAGTACATTGGTGGGTCTGGATATCCCCCGGAAAGCCTGGTTGAGTGCCTGTATCTGTGTATCATCCATGATCACAATGGAGAGCTCTTGCCGATTACAGCCCAAGGCGTTTAAGATCAGTTCTGTCTTTTTGTACAGGTCCGGGGTTGGCACCATTTGTTTTTGCCGGTTGTCTATCAGAATCTTTGGGACTGTCATTTTTTTCTTTTTTCTTTTCCTGGGGTTTGTCCGTATACTCGATGCGGCTGTGATAAATGCTGGTCAGGATATTGTTAAAGCTTTTGGCGATCTGGTGGAGATCCTTGAGGGTGAGTTCACACTCTTCCAGCTGGCCGTCTGCAAAGATATCATTGATCAGTTCCTTGACCCGGCCCCTGATCCGGGCAGGTGTGGGACGGTCCAGTGCCCGCACCGCCGCTTCCACCACATCCGCCAGCATGACAATGCCGGTTTCCCGGGTCTGGGGTTTGGGACCGGGATACCGGAAATTTTCTTCATTGACATTGTCTTTTCCGGTTTTCAGGGCCTTGTTGTAAAAGTATTTGATCAAGGATGTGCCGTGGTGCTGGGTAATGCCTTCAATGATTTCATTTCCCAGTTTATGGGTTTTTGCCAGCTCCACCCCTTTTTTGACATGCTGGATCAGGATGAGGGCGGACATGGACGGAGACAGCTTGTCATGCCGGTTTTTTCCGTCTGCCTGGTTTTCAATGAAATACATGGTTTTGTCCAGCTTACCGATGTCATGGTAATACGCCATTACCTTGGCCTTGAGGCTGCTGGCGCTGATGGCGGAAGCAGCCGCTTCCGAAAGCGTGGCCACTATCACACTGTGGTTGTAAGTGCCCGGGGCCTCTATCATCAGTTTTTTGATCAAGGGCTGGTCCAGATTGGAAAATTCCAGAAGCTTGGCTTCTGTGGTGTAATCAAAAAGAATTTCAATCAACGGGGTGAATCCGATGGTCAACGTGGCGGCAAACACCCCGCCGCAAAAAGCGATGAGAATCTCTTTGGTCAGCAGGACAGGTTCGGGCTGGGCAAGGGAATAAAATCCCAGGGAAATGGCCAGAACCGCATTGAAAATGGACAGTTTGAAGCCGGCCATGATAAAGCTTTTGCGTTCCTGGCGTTCACGTACCAGAAAGGCTGCTGTACTGCAGCTTAAGAAGAAAAAGATAAACACCTCGAAACTGCCGCCAAAGGACAGGCCTGCCAGAACAGACAGCACCAGGGTAAAATAGATGGCGATGTCAAAACCCAGAAACAGGCAGCAGATCATGGCTGCGGCCGGCAGGGGGATGGCCATGAAAAAAGATGCCGAGGCCAGATCCCATGCCTGGTTGGGGTCTGCAGACTGGACCAGAAAGGTGGATATTTTTACAAAGCTCAGGTACAGGACAAGCCCCAGTGCCAGAAAAATCATATGTTTGTTGTGGTCGGTTTTCAGGGTTTTGTGGTCTTTGAAAAACAGCAGATAGGAAACCAGTATCAGAAAAAAGGTGATCAGGGCGATCCCGGTGGCAGACACATAAACAGTTTTTTCTGCCGCCTGTTCCTGGAGGGCGTTCAACTTGATCAGCTTGGTCTTGTTTACCCGTTCCCCTTCCCTGAGGATCATTTCCCCTGCCTTTATCTGGTACATGACTGGGTTGATGTCGGACTGGGCTGCCAGAATTCTTTTCTGGGTTTCGTTTTTGTTCATGAAAATATTGGGCTGCAGCAGCCGCTGGCAGATATCCACGATCAGGTTTGTCAGGTTGTAATTGATATTTTTCAGCAGAGGCGCGCCTTCGATTCTGACCATGGTTTTGGCCTGGTCAGGTCCGTAAAACACCTTGAGATTGTTGACAATTTTTTCTTCACTGGAGCCGATGGTTCTCAGGATGATGCCCTTGTTTTCTTCTTCCAGCAGAATTTCCTTGTTTGCAACAACCCCGTTGGACAGCACTTTGCTCATAATTGTCTGGATTTTTTCAGTGATGGCAGGATCAAACCGGTGCTTGTACAGAATGGAATACGCCCCTTCATTGATTTCTATGCCCAGTTTTTCTTCAAACCTGGGTTTGGTTTCCAGCACCATGGCAAAGGTGGGATCAGGGGGGGCTTTTGGGGTGTTTTCTTCATTTTTTTCCCGGTTTTCCTCCGGTTCAAACAGGTTTCGGCCCATCTGCATGGCTTCCTGTATGTTGGCCAGAATTTGCGGCAGCAGGCCTGCATCAAAGTCATAGACTATTCTGACCGTGTCTTTTGCCTGGCTGCGCCTGTTTTCGGAAACTTCTGTGTCCTCCACCAGAATATCTTTGGGTGCCTTGATATCCCGCTGGGCCACATCACCTACCGCATAGGAAAAGGTGATGTTCTGCTGTTCAGGTGTCTGGAAAAGCGTAAATACCAGGGTGATGGCAAAGAGCATGAACCACAGCAGATAAGGGGTGGACAACAAAAAAGTTTTGACCTTGTTCGGCCAGACATTATGTTTTGTTTTTTTCATATGCATCAATAATATCGGAAACCAGCTGGTGCCTTACCACATCCGCTTTGGAAAAATTGATAAAGTCGATTCCCTCTATGCGGGAAAGGATCTTTCTCACCTCCACAAGGCCGGATTTTTTGCCGGCCGGCAGGTCTATCTGGGTAATGTCACCAGTCACAACAGCTCTTGAATTGTATCCGATTCTGGTTAAAAACATTTTCATCTGCTGGGAGGTGGTGTTCTGGGCCTCATCCAGGATAATAAATGCATTGTTCAGGGTTCTTCCCCGCATGAATGCTATGGGGGCTATTTCAATAATTTCCTGGTCAATATACGCCCTGGCTTTTTCAAAGTCCAGCATATCATACAAAGCATCGTAAAGGGGGCGCAGATAGGGGTTGATTTTTTCTGCCAGATCCCCGGGCAGAAAACCCAGTGCCTCGCCAGCTTCCACTGCCGGACGGGTGAGAATGATTTTTTGGACATCTCCCCGGCAGAGGGCTGCCACTGCCATGGCCATGGCCAGATAGGTTTTTCCGGTTCCGGCAGGACCGATCCCGAACACAATGTCCCGGGCCTGAATGGCATTGACATATTTTTGCTGGGCAAGGCTTCTCGGCCGGATGGGTTTGTTTTTGGCTGTCACGAAAACCGTCTGGGAAAACAATGGTTTCAGACGGGATTCCCCGTCTTTTTTTATCAGGGAAATTGCCGCATCCAGGTCAGCCGGATCCATGGGAATGTTTTCCTGTAAAAGGCCGTATAACTGGAGCAGCAGGGTATGTGCCAGACGGGTATTTTCCGCATCACCGGAAATGGTGACGCTGTTACCCCTGGAATTGATGGTCACCCCCAGATTGTTTGCGATTTTATCAAGGTGGGTATTATGAAATCCAAACAGCTTCTGGACCAGTGATATGTTGTCAAATTCAATGGTTTTCATGGGCAACAGGGTGCATTTTATTTATTGAAAGGTCAATAAAAATCTTGACGGAAAAACCGTGAAATTGTTATTCCATGAGTCTTCAGGTACAGTGGCGGAAAGGAAAAAAATGAACGGTTTTGATCTGGTGGTTCTGGTGATTATTCTGTTCTGTATGATCAGGGGACTTTTTAAAGGGCTGATACGTGAAGTCTCCGGGATTGTTGCGGTTATTGCCGGTTTTTACGGGGCGTTCACCTATTACTGGCTGCTTTCCGACCGCCTGGCTTTTTTGATTACTGCCCCGGCAACCCGCCATCTGGTCAGTTTCGGCATTCTGTTCTGCTGTATCCTGGTGGCGGTGGGGGTGATGGCCGCACTGATCCGCCGGCTTTTACATCTGGTTTTTCTGGGATGGGTGGACCGGACATTTGGTTTGATTTTTGGCACAGCCAAGGGGGCATTGATCGTATCGGTCCTGTTTGTGATGCTGACAGCATTTATCCCGGCGGGCACGGCACGGCTCATGGCAGGGTCTGAATCCGCCCCTTATCTGGCGCAAATTTCCAGAACCATGACCCTGTTTGTTTCTAGAACCATGCGGGCCGGTTTTTTACAGCAGCTGGAAAAACTCAAGGTGGAACAATTTTATATACAGGAGAAGGAACCCATTGGAGACAATAGCCCCTATTCTGGAGATCATCCAGACCCTGCGGGGAGAAAACGGGTGTGCCTGGGACCGCAGACAGACCCCGGCCACCATGTGGAAATGCCTGGTTGAAGAGGTGTATGAACTCCAGGATGCCATTGTAAATGATGATCTGGACAATACCTGTGAAGAGATGGGGGATGTGCTGTTTCAAATTCTGTTCATCATGGCAATATTTCATGATGCAAAACAGATTCCCATTTCCCGGGTGGTGGATACAGTTGTCGAAAAAATGATCCGGCGGCATCCCCATGTCTACGGGTCAGCGGTTGTTGAAACAGAAAATGATCTGCTGGAGCAGTGGGAGCAGATCAAAACCCGTGAAAAAAAAAATCCTGTGAAAAGTTCTGCCCTGGATGCGGTGCCCGGGGGCATGCCTGGTCTTCTGCGGGCCCTCAAGGTATCAAAGATAGCGGTCCGGCAGGGATTTGAATGGGAAAATATCCACCAGGTACTGGACACGGTGAAAAAAGAGATTGCAGAATTTGAGGAGGCTGTGGAAAAGGAAGATGCAGACGGGGCCATGCTGGAACTGGGGGATATTTTATTTTCTCTGGTGAATGTGGCGCGGTTTGCCGGGTTTCATCCGGAAACCGCCCTGTCACGGTCCACTGCAAAATTTGAAGGAAGGTTCCGCCTTATGGAAGCGGAACTGGCCCAAAAGAACTGTTCCCTGCAGGTCTTGTCAGCTGATGAAAAAGAGGCTTTCTGGGCCAGGGCAAAACACCGCTATGACAAATAATCCCCACGCTGGAATTTGATGTATTCCGTCTGTGCCGCCACTGCGGTCTGGGTGGCGATATCCCGGAGGCCGGCATGGTCAGAACCAAGGGTACGGGTTTCCTCTACCAGCTGGTCTGCCCGCTGGTGAATGGTTTCAAGCACCGGTGCCATGTGCTTCAGTGATACGCCCGGATCCTGCAGTTGGGCCGTATAGGTCTCCAGCAGTCCCAGCAGTTTTTCCGTGCTGCTGGAGACAAGATCTGCCTGCTCAGGTATCTGTATTGTCCTGGTGGGTGTGATTTCACCCAGACCGTGTGTGGTTGTTTCGGGCGTTTCAGACGGCTCTGCTTTGTCCAGGGCCTGGGTCAGTGCTGATTTGAATGCATCCTTTTTCCCGGTTTTTTCAGGCCCGCCCTGGGGTGTCTTTATCGGCTGGGTTGTGTCTTGTATGTGATGGATATTTACCATATCGGCCTCCTTTTTGTATTAGCCATGGTAAAAGCAAAAGATATGCCAGGAAATAAAAGGAAAAATTTTTTAAAATTTTTCCTTTTATTTCAAGCAGTTGCTGTATGATGGCCGGCTGGTACATGCAGCAGGCCGGGGTGTGCTGGGAAATTTTTGCAGTCTATGCCGGTTTATTCAGGAAGTAGCCGACCATATTTTCCGCAACCTGAAGTGCATCAACGGTGTACTGGTTTGCCGTAACCTGTTGCTTGATATGGGATATTTTCTGCTGTCTGTCAGCCGGTGCGGTTTCCATGGCCTGAGTGATTTTCTGCAGATCCCGGGTTTTTCCAGACAGATCAATTATGTCGGTTTTTGTTTCTTCAGGCTGCCTGGTGTTTTTTGCCCGGATATTGGTGGCGGCAGGATTTGCCTGGTTGGCATAGCTTGTATGTTGTATATAGTTGTTGCTGGGGCCGTTGCTGGGGCCGGATATTGTCATGATTAGGTACCTCCTTTAGGATGCCATGTTGCTGTCGGCAACCTGGCGGGCCAGCTCTGTCATTCTTTTTACCACAAAGGTGGAGTCTTCCACGGACAGAGTATGGGTTACCCTGTTGTTGCGGCTGTCCACTGCAGTATAGGTGAACTGGTTTTTGTCCCGGTCGTAGTTGATCTTTTTCCCAAGTTCTTTTTCAATCTGGCTGGCAATCTGTTCTTCGGTTTTTTCCCTGGGTCCCTCAGTGATGATTTTTTCCACAATATTGGCAGCAACCTTGTCAATGATTGCTTTGCGCTTGCCCTCCGAGGAGATGGAAACATTGTCTGCAGATAAGGTATTACCGGTAATGGATCTGTTTCTGCTCAGAATTTTTCCCTGGCTCAGCTGCCTGGAATACACCTTTAAAACATTTTGTATCTGATAAGAGGGTATCTGCATATAATTTTCTCCTTAAAGACCATATCGGTAAGGGAAAATTAAACCTTTAACATTTTTTTCAATCGTCAAAATTCCCCTCAGGGCCTTTGTCTGAATTGATGTCAGCCGCTTTTTCCATGATTTTCTCACGGGTCCATTCCTGAGGGGATTCAATGGTATCGGCTTTGCACCCGGGGTCATGGGACCGGGTTTGAAGAATATGGTCCGTGACAATATCAGCCGTATCCGCTGCATTGAACACCTTGGTGAGCAGGGTATAAACAAACGCTTCCACACCTGCTGCCATGCGGTTTCTGATATCTGCGGGCCGGGCGAAAAAGCGGTTTTCAAAGGGGGCATTGAGTTTTTTAAAATTGCCGCCGGTAAGATCCCGGGATTTTGCATAGGCCAGCATCTGCTGCCACACGGGGTCATCAACCCCCTTGTCCGGCTGTTTGATGAAATTGCCGTCGGAATCAAGAATCGCATTGCCATAGTCATTGACCTGTACCCCCCAGGAGATCATCTGCAGGGCAGTAGCAACATTGGCCTTGGTGGTCCTTGTCTTTGCAGCAATCTCCCGGAGCCGTTCCGAACTGTTGCCCGAGGTGCCGTGCTGTGCGCCGGAGACCTTATAGGGTGCAAGTGCATCATGGATTTGTGCAGTAAGCGGCACATTGATGCCGGCGTCACTCTGCTCAATGCCGTGGGTGGTGCCGTTATTCAGGGCGATCCAGTCCGGGAAAATACCATGGGCATTGAGCCCCTGGATCAGAAACAGGGCTTCCTGGGCAGTGGATAACCCCAGTTTCCCTTTTATTTCCCCCACTTCTGTTTCAAGCCCGGACCAGTCCGGAACAAAAGGGTACAATGCGATATTGGCCAGCAGGTTCTGGTCATCAGGCATGTGGGAGGCATCAATGGCAATGGATGTAATGCCGGCATCAAACAGAGAGGGAATTTCAATTTTTGCAGGTTCAATATCTTCGGGTTTTTTGATGCCGAAATGGTCAGCATGGATGGCAACGGGTATGGTGATGCCCAGTTCATTCATGAATGCATCGGTTTGCCGGGCAATGTTCCACAGGTTGACGGCACAATAGGCATTTGTGCCTCCTTCTGATCGGGCGATTTCAATGATGATTGCAGCATTGGCCTTCTGGGCTGCACACAGGGCGCCCCTTATGACAAAAGCGTTTCTGCCGTTGGCGGCAATGGTCATACAGCCGCCTTTTTTCAGCATGGCCTGGTCAATGTATCTGCCGCTGACAATCAATGCCTTGGAGTTGGGGAACAGCTTTTTTACATTGGGGGGCCTGCCGAAATCAAGGGCTGCCTGGAAATCTGCAGAATAATGGTGTGACATGGTTTATCTCCCGTATGGTTTTTTGCTGTTGAGGATCTTTGTAATTTTTGTCATGAAAACCGGTCAAAAGCAAGCAATATTAAATTTTGCACATAATAATGAATATATATTCATGAAATAATATCTGAAAAATTCTTTTGTCAGAATAAAAATGAAAACAAAATTATTATATATAAGTATTTGTAAATAAACAGTAAATAATGAAAATTTTCAAAAATTTTCATACAAATATCTGCTTGACTTTTATAAAAAACTATTGTTAGATAATGAATTATTATTCATTCCAGCGGAAAAAGGCGGGAAAGGCTTGCAAAAAAACAGATCGGAAAAATACCATAAGATTCTCACCAGTGCAGGAGATGTTTTTGCCCGGTTCGGGTTCTACAAGGCCACCATTTCCCAGATCGCCTCCCAGGCAGGGGTGGCTGACGGCACCCTGTACCTGTATTTTAAAAACAAGGACGATATCCTTTACCAGTTTATCAGCTATAAAACCGCTGTGGTGTTTGAAAAAATGAATACCGCTGTTGCCACAGGAAAAACTGCGGAAGAAAAACTCAGGAACCTCATTCACTGCCATTTGCAGGAATTCCAGAACGATAAGAATATGGCGGTGATTTTTCAGTCCGAAGTCCGGTACCTGCGGGATATCCAGTCACAGATCAAAGATATTTCCAAGATGTACCTGGATCTGTTGTCAGATATTATCGAGCAGGGGCAGATCGAAGGCTCCATGCGCCAGGACCTTTTTGTGGGCCTTGTGAAACGCTTTATCCTGGGGGCGGTGGAAGGGGTTATTTCCACCTGGGTGTCGGCCGAGGGCCGGTATGACCTTGTGGCGATGGCAGATCCCCTGGTGGATCTGTATCTCAACGGGGTCAGGGGGGGAATAAACAGCATATAGTATATAAATGGTATACAGTTTTTAAATGGTTTTGAACCAGGCTTTTTGCTTGACGGGAATCGCCATCTTTATTAAAGCTCATTGAGCCCTTGTTCATAAACTGTAAAAAAAAATAAATTTTCTGGAGGTAACAGCATATGTCTTCGATAATCGGTCCGGCAAGTTTTGAATTTTTCGGGATATTTCCGGCAGTAATCCTGTCTTTTATCCTGCCTGTGGTGGGGATTGGCCTGTTCGCTTATATCATGGCCAGGCGCCTGGCCCCTCTGGTCCGGGCAGCCCCTGATTACCGGCTGGACCACATCGGCCGCCGTATCCAGAAGCTGATTGTCATCTGGCTGGGCCAGGTCAGGCAGCCCCGGTATATGCTGGCAGGGGTGCTGCATATTGTCATTTTTGCCGGGTTTCTGATCCTGTCCATCCGGTCTGTATCCCTGGTGATCATCGGATTGTCAGACGGCTTTGTCATGCCGGGTTTCGGTGGATGGCTGGGGGTCGTGTATAATATTTTAAAGGATTATGCCGCCACCTTTGTGCTCATCGCCTGTATCATTGCCGGCATCCGGCGGGGTATTTTCAAACCTGCCCGTTATGCGGTGCCGGAAAAATACGGCAAGGATCATACCGCTGAAGCGGTTTTTGTACTGGGGATTATTGCCACATTGATGATTTCAGAAAGCCTGTTTGAGGCTTCGGAACTGGCCTATGCGCTGAAGGAAACCGGAGACGCCCATTTTGTGGCCCCCCTGACACTGGTGTGGATTTTCAAGATTGTGCTGTCAGGCGCGTCTTTTGAATTTCTCCAGGGGCTGCATATTTTTTCCTATTTTCTCCATGATGTAACCTTTTTCTTTTTTCTGTGCTTTTTGCCCCTGGGTAAACATTTCCATGTGATCACATCACTTTTCAACGTATTTTTCATGCGCCTCGACAAAGGCAAAATCAAGCCGGTGCGCCACGGGGTAACGGCGGAACAGCTCGACGACCTGGAATCTTTCGGGGTGAAAAAACTGGAAGATTTTACCTGGAAACACATGCTGGATTTTTATTCCTGTGCCGACTGCGGCAGGTGTTCTGACCAGTGTCCGGCCAATGCCGTTGGCAGGCCACTTTCTCCACGGTTTATCACCATCAAGGCCCGCGACCTGATGTTCAAAAATTATCCTTTGTCCGGTGAAATCTATAAAAGCAAGATGCTGGTGGAAGATATATACACAGAGGATGAGATCTGGTCCTGCACCACCTGCGGTGCCTGCGAGGAAGAGTGCCCCCTTGCCATTGAATATATTGACAAGATGGTGGATCTGCGCCGGGGAATGGTGGATGAGGGCATGGTGCCCCAGTCCCTGCAGAAACCCTTGAAAGCCCTTGAAAAACGCGGCAATCCCTACGGCAAGATGGAGAAAAAGCGGGCGGACTGGGCCCTGGAAAAGGAGTTCAAGGAAGCATACACCATCAAGGACCTGGGAAAAGATGGGGCAGATACCCTGTATTTTGTGGACAGTATCACCTCCTATGATGACAATATCCAGGAAATAGCCCGGCACACTGCTGTTATACTTCAGCAGGCAGGGGTGGATTTCGGGATCCTGGGCAAGGCGGAAAAAGACAGCGGCAATGAAGTGCTCAGGTTCGGAGAAGAGATGCTTTACCAGGATCTGAAGGCGCAGAATACCGAGGCGATTCTGGCCACCGGTGTAAAACAGATTGTCACAGCCGACCCCCATGCGTATAATGCATTGAAAAATGATTACACCGGCCTGCCGCCGGTGCGGCACATCAGCCAGGTGGTGGCGGAAAAGATCACCAGCGGTGTATTGTCCCTCAAACCCTGCCTTGATCCGGACAAAGTGTATGTCTACCATGATCCCTGCTACCTTGGACGGCACAACGGGGTGTATGAAGATCCCAGGCAGGCCCTGGATGCCATTGACGGTCTCACCCGGGTGGAGCTGGAAAAAAGCCGGGACCGGTCATTCTGCTGCGGCGGCGGCGGGCTCATGCTGTTTTATGAACCGGAAGAAGACACCCGCATGGGGGTGCTGCGGGTGAACATGGCAGCTGAGGCCGGTGCCAATGTTATTGTCACTGCCTGTCCCTTCTGCCTGGTGAACATCCAGGATGCCATAAAGGTTGCCGGAAAAGAGGGGGAAATGGAAGCACTGGATTTTACAGAACTGATTGCCCGGCATTTACGATAATGATGTAAAAAGAAAAGCAGACGGCAGGTACCGCAAACAGGTCCTGCCCATACAAGCAAAGGAGGTAATACATGGAGATTTTGGTATGTGTCAAGCGTGTTCCGGATACTGCTGAGAATGAATTTGAACTCAATTCAGCGGGCAACGATCTTGACCGTGACGACCTGGTTTACTCAGTGAATGAATGGGATAATTATGCGGTGGAAGAAGCCATCCAGATCGTGGACGATGCCGGTGGCAGTGTCACCGTTGTCACCGTGGGTGATGATGAATCAGAAGAGGTGCTGCGGCGTGAAATGGCCATGGGTGCCAACAACGGCGTGCTTTTGAGTGATGAGGCATTCGAGGGATCCGACGGCAAAGGCATTGCCGCCATCCTTAAGGCGGAAATTGAAAAGGGCAAATACGACCTGATCCTCACAGGTGCCCAGGCAGATGAAGGGGCCGGTCAGGTGGGGGGTATG
>JAABSB010000007.1 GCA_011390615.1 Desulfotignum sp.
CATGGCCATCTGGTCAGGGCCCAGGGTGTGGGTGCCGTGGTCGGCCAGAAACCCGATATCCTGGTTGATGCCGATCATTTTTTCCATGATGGCGGTGATCTCTTCTCGCAGGGCATCAGGATCAGCCATCTGGTAGGTGGTGCCGATGATGGGCAGATCCATGGCCGTGATCAAAGGCAGGCTGGCAGACTGTTCTTTGTATTCCAGAACCAGGGCTGCCGCTCCCTGGCCGGCAGAGATGTTTTTTTCGGCGATGGCCGGCCAGGACAGGGCCATGATATCATGTTTTTCAGCGATTCTGTCCAGGGTCTGTCTGTCGGAAATATCGGTGTGTTCAAACACCAGTATATCCCGGCTTCTGGCGTTGATGTCTGCAATGGTGTCTTTGACGGTCTCAGCCAGTTTCGGGAGATTGTCCAGGCCGATGAGCGGCGCAATGGTGTGCAAAGAAGAGGACAGGTATAGTTTGGCCTGGATGGCATCTTTTACACGCAAGAGTGCGGATACCTTGTTGTTGAGTTTCTGGATGGTGGTTGTCAACTGGTATTCCAGCCCGGCGGTGGATGTGACTGCATTTATTTTTTCGATGAGATCGCCGTGGATGATCACCAGGCCCATGAATGCGTTCTTGAATTTGATCTCATCATTTTCCATTATCCGGATCTGGATGGGGGAGATGCCGTAACTTTTGGCCATCTCCCTGTTTTCGTTGGCCCGGGAAGAAAGGTCTCCCTCTTCGGAAGATACATTGTAAAAACTGTAGTTGAACAGGCGCCCGGCCCGGGCAGCATACTCATCCAGAAGATCCCGCAGATACCGTTCCGTGTTGTTGTGGGGGGCAGGCAGGTCTTTGGAGAAGAAAACCTTGACGCTCATGGGTTCGGACAGGGTGGCCACTGCCTCTTTGCTGGCTTCAGACAGCGAAAAGATCTGGTTGCGGGTGAGATCAGCCCTGAAAAACAGGGTCAGCCCGGCGATGTTCACCAGCACTATTACTGCAATATAGAGGATGAATTTGATATAGGGTTCTTTCAGGTGTCCCATGGTGTCTCCTTAATTTTTTTCCTGCATGACAATATAGGTTGAGAATATGAAAATACATATCAGGCTGATGAAATAGATGATGTCCCGTGTATCGAGAATGCCTTTGGAAAAATTGGTGAAATGGGAACTGGCCCCGATGTATTCGATGAAAGCCACAATTTTCGGGGGCATGAAAAACAGCATCCGGTTTATGATGGTCAGGGTGAAACACAGGGCACACCCGATGATAAAAGCGATGATCTGGTTTCGGGTCAGCGCGGATGCAAACAAGCCCATGGCACAATATGCAGCAGCCAGAAAAAGGGCACCCAGGTACCCGCCCGCAACCGGGCCGGGATCAACATCTCCGATAAAGGAGATGAAAACAGGATAGGCCAGGGTGGGTAGCAGCATGGCAGCGGAAAACAAGGTGGCGGCAAAAAATTTACCCAAAGCAATATCGGTGAAGGAAACCGGCATGGTTAAAAGGGTTTCATAGGATCCCACATTTCTTTCTTCGGCAAACAGCCGCATGGTAATGGCAGGAATAAAAAACGAAAACACAATGGGCAGCAGAGAAAAAAAATCCCGCATATCAGCCCTGCCGAAAATAAAAAAAGTGGAAAAGAAAAACCATCCGGTAACAATCAGGAACAAGGCAATCACAATATATGCGATGGGCGATATGAAATAGTCTTTGAACTCTTTGATGGCAATATGCTTGATCTGTGACATGGTTAGGCCTCCTGACGGGTCAGCTGCTGGAATATTTTTTCAAGGGCCTGGGTTTCTCTTGCAAGCTCCATGATGATCCAGTCGGTTTGTTTGATCTTCAGGTATATATCGGATCTCACATCCCGGTTGTCCGGGGGACGGATTTCAAAGCATACCAGACCCGCTTCCTTTGGTTCTAACGGTCTGATATCCAGTGCAGGATCCATGGTTGTCAGAAAATCATGGGCTGTTTTCAGGTCAGGGCCCTTCAGGGCCAGGCGCACAAAACTGTTCTGCATCCCTGCATGTTTCAGGTTGGCGGTGGTGTCATCAGCTACCACACGGCCGTTGTTGATAATAACGATGCGGTCGCAGGTGGCTTCGGCTTCGCTGAGGATATGGGTAGAAAATATAATGGTTTTTTCTTTGCCGATCTGCCGGATAATGGCACGGATCTCAGCTATCTGGTTGGGGTCCAGCCCGGAGGTGGGCTCGTCAAGCACCAGGATTTCCGGGTCCGTCATCATGGCATGGGCCAGCCCCACCCGCTGTTTAAGCCCTTTTGACAAAGTGGCGATGGGCTTGTCCATGATAGCGGACAGTCCGCAGAGATCTGCCAGGGTTCTGAACCGCTCCATCTGTTTGTCCGGATCAGTGATGCCTTTGATTCTGGCCACATAGACCAGGTAATCATATACCAGCATATTGTGATACAAAGGGGCTGATTCCGGCAGATACCCCATCAGGGATTTGATGCGCAGGGTATCTTTGGGCATCTGAAGGTCTTTCACTGAGATCCGTCCGGATGTAGGCCTGAAATATCCGGTGAGCATGCGCAGGGTTGTGGTTTTTCCGGCCCCGTTGGGCCCAAGCAGTCCCAGAATTTCTCCGGGCGCAACCGACAGATTGATATGGTCCACCGCGCAGAAATCGTTGTAATACTTGGTCAGGTCTTGAACGTCTATCAATGCATCCTCCTCATGGGTCAATCATTGCGATGTTATGTTAAAAGTCTTCCAGTACCTGGCTTTTTTGTAAAAATTCATGGAGATCTTCTGCTGTTTTGCGGGCCGCCTGGACCGCTTTGGCCAGGTGCCGGCAGAAAGGATCATCTTTGCCCAGGGTTTTGACCACAGACCGATATACCTGTTCTCCTTTTTCAAAATGTGTCATGACCTCTGCCGCCAGTTTTTTGCGCTCTGCATGGCGTATTTTTTCACTGTGGATGACGGACTCCAGTTTCTGCACCGCATATTCCACAAGGGCATCCCTGGGCATATCATAGGTCTGGGAGATGGTGCGCAATGCATCAATGGTTCTGCGGCTCATGACAAAGGTTTTCTGACGTCGGGGGATTTTTTTGAATTGCCGGAGGTGTATGGTTTGGGCCAGATTCTCCAAAGCCTCCTTGTCTTCAATAATATGATCGAACAAAGATTTCTGTTTGATACCCATGTGGACTGCCACCAGACCGATGGCATCTATGGCCTTCTGGGACAACTTAAAGGTCGCCCTGACAGACTGTCTTCCCTGCAGGTCAAACATGGAAGAACCTGAAAAAGGATCCAGTGGCTCTGGCATATGCCCCCTTTGTTTATCCCTGTTATATTATAGCTCCGGAATATCTATATTATTAAAACAATGCATTCATAAAAGTAATGAAAATATATTGTGACTCAAACTGTACAATAAATTTTTTGGCGGTTCAACCATAAATTTTTATTATGACCAAAATGTCATTTTAACGAATATGTGAAACGGACAGATCATCACCAGGCACAGAAACAGACCTGCTCCCAGAAAACGCATTTCATTTTTACCTGTTTCAAAAACAGGATCGGTTCTGTCTTCGCTGTAGCACCTTGCATCCATGGCAAGGCACAGGCTGTCGGCTGCCAGAAAGATTTTTTTGAGCAGGGGCAGGACCAGGTATCGGATACGGCGTACAGGGTTTTTGTTCAGGTTGCCGCAGCGGGCATTTACGGCATCTGAAATCTGTTGTGCCTGGGTAAGGATCAGGGGTAGAAATCGCAGAAACAGGCTGATCATGATTGCCACCCGCTTTTCCGGAACAAATGGGATGGGTTTCAGATACCACTGGGCAGCACTTTTCAGGTCTGCGGGCCGGGTGGTTGCAGAAAAAAGCAGGCCGGTTATCATGACCAGAAAAAACCGCATTACCACAAGAGCCCCCTGGGCAAGGCCCTCATGGGTGAAAACAAGTCCGAAAAAAGAAAAAAACGGTGTGCCCTGTACGGTGAGGCTTCTGGCAATAAACATGATGCCCAGCAGCAGGATGAACCATTTTAACTGGGCTGCCAGATGAATATAGGAAATACCTGTGGCGTAAACCAGCCAGGACAACGCCAGAAAACAGACAAAACAACCGGCAAACCCGGCTTTTAAAAGGGCCAGGCTCACCATGCACACAAGGGCGGTTTTGTAGCGGACATCCAGACGGTGCAGGGCGGTGCTGCCGCAGTGGAAGGTGAAAATATTCATGCCTGCCACGGTGGTGCACTGTATCCCATGCGGAAAAAACAGGGTTCTTTGATGCCATGGGCCGCCAGATCCAAAAGCAGGTCCCCCGGCCGGCCGTCCCGGGCCAGGCAGCCCTGCCGGTCCAGGATAAGCATCCGGGTGGCACAGGTGATGACCTCCTCTAAGTCGTGGGTGGCCATGATGATGGTTTGTCCTCCCTGGTTCAGCGCCTGTATGGTTTTGATCAAAGATATGGATGAGGGGTGGTCCAGATTGGCAAACGGTTCATCCAGCACAATGATTTCAGGATCCATGACCAGGATGCCGGCAATGGTCAGCCGCCGTTTTTCCCCGCCGGACAGGGTGGCGGGATTCCGGTCTTTCAGAAGGGACAGGTCCAGACGTGCCAGGGTCTGCATCACTTTTTGTTGAATTATATGACGGGGCATTTTTAAATTTTCCGGACCGAATGCCACTTCATCATATACGGTATCTCCCACAATCTGGGTGTCAGCATCCTGAAAAACCATGCCCACAGTTCTGCGTGCTGTGGTTATATCAGATTTTACCGGTTTGCCATGCAGCCGGACATCGCCTGATGCGGGCAGCAGCAGGCCGTTGAGGTGCCGTATCAAGGTGGTTTTTCCACACCCGTTAGGACCGGCCACCAGGATATATTCTTTTGGAAACACCTGGAAAGAAATATTTTGGATGCCTCCGCCGGATGTGAACAGGTGGGTCAGGTGATCAATTTCCAGAATCGGGTGGTCCATGGTATCTACAGCTTGACCAAGGGCCGGATTTTTCCGGCAATGACTGCGGCAGCCGCAATTTTTACCGCATCTCCCAAAAGAAAAGGAACCATCCCCGCTGCCACAGCCTTTCCCCAGGACAGGGAAAAGGCGATTTTGAGCCATGGTACCCCGGCAGCATACACAACCATTGATCCTGCAACCGCAGCAAGGATGTCACCGCCCAGTCTTTTTCCCAAAGCCCTGGACAGGACCCCGGTGACCAGAACAGCCGGCAGATATCCAAGCAGGTACCCGCCTGTGGGGCCGAACAGCTTGCCTATGCCTGAGGTGCCGCCGGCAAACACCGGAAGACCTGCCAGACCTGTGAGCAGGTATATCCCCACACAGGCAAGTCCCCAGGCCGGGCCCAGGATCAGGCCGGCCAGCAGGACAAACATGTTCTGGAGCACAATGGGTACCGGCCCGATGGGAATGGCGATAAATGCGCCCACGGAGATGAGGGCAACAAACAGGGCGGTGTTAACCATGGGTCTTAGTGGGTATGCCGGCGGCATGGGCAGTCTCCTTGCAGTATCTTTTCCAGGTGAAAGGTTAATAGTTTTCAGGTGTGAAAGCAGTCTCCGTAAATGATTCTATGCATCTGCTGCTGGTCATCTTTCAAAAGCAGGGTGCCGGTGTCATCCACATCCATGGCCAGGCCCTGAACTGTCTGCTTATGTGTTTCCACCCTGACCTTGGAACCGATGGTGGCGGTGCGTTCTTTCCATGCTTTCATGATTGCTGCAGGTTCCATATCCCGGGTCTGAAAAACAAATTCCTGGAGAAATGCAGCCAGGATTTTTTTCCGGGAGACAGGATGTCCCAGTATCTGCCGGATGGATGTGGCATCAAACAACGCTGAGCCGGGATCATTATTGACATTAATGCCGATGCCCACTAGCAGAAACCGGATCATATCTGCCTGGGTTTCGATTTCAGACAAAAGGCCCACCATTTTTTTACCGTTCCAAAGCAGGTCATTGGGCCACTTGACCCGGACATCAATGGTGAAAAGTTTTTCCAGTGCCTTTGACAGGCTCAAAGAAGCGGCAAAGTTGTAGAGGTATGCCATGGGCGGGGGGATGTCAGGAACCAGGATCAGTGTAAACCACAGCCCCCCCCGGCCGGATTCCCATTGCCGGTTGAGGCGGCCCCTCCCCCTGGTCTGGTGCTCCGCCACCACACAGCTTAAGTGCGGGGCTCCCTGCCTGGCCAGCTCCCGGGCAGTGTCCATGGTGGTTTCCACCTGTGGGAAATAAAATATCCGGTCCTGTAAAAGGACATCTGAACGGCCGGGCAAAGGGCCGTCAAAGCAGAAGGGCAAAAGCAGGTCACGGGAATCCATCAGGTGGTAGCCCTTAGGACCGGATCCAATGGTGAATCCCTCTTTTTTCAGGACAGTGATATGCTTCCACACCGCCACCCGGGAAATCCCGGTGAGCCGGCTGAGGGTTACCCCGGAGACGGTGCTGCCTTTTTCCCGGTACAGCCGTTCCAGGATCGTATTGCGGATATTTTGTGTCTGGTTAACCATAACAGGATAGATTGGTTAACAAAATATTGGAACCAGGTCAAGAAAAATTGTTGTTCCCTGGATATTTGCCATAAGTGCATTGGTTTTTCAATCGTTCCATGGCGTGTCCTGGTCCCAAGCCCGCCCCTGGAGGTGTGCTGTGCCCGGCCCGAGATCCTCCGGGGTCGGTTGTCAGGGTATCAAGAGGAAGCAGGAACCGGGCAATCACACCCGCACCTGCTGTTTTGCAGGTCTGCATGGCCCCTCCGGCTCTGACGGTCCTGTCACAGCACACCTCCAGGGGCTCCCTGCCAAGGTCCTTGTAATACACAATCCAGTATAGCAGATATCCAGGTTGTTCCAGAGCAGTTTTTCTGTATTCTTATGGGACTGGCTGTAGCAGAAGCCTATCCTTAGGCCCCTGATGAATTTATCTGAATGGTTTTGCTTGCACATGGCTGCCATCTGGTTTATAAAAAAAACCTGGATAAAAAGGAAATACCCATGCAGGTGTTGCGACAGATACTGCCCCATGCAGCAGATTTCAAACGCTTCTGGAAACAGGCAGGCCCCTTTGCATTTGCTTTGACCAGTGCTGAATTCCCACCGGTCCTTCTGGCACCGGAGGAATGGATTTTCGGTCACACCGCTAAAGATGTGCTCAAAGAACTGATGCAGTTCACCCAGAATAAAATGGCCTTTGTTCCTGCTGATTTTAATCCGGACAACCAGGGCATCCTGCGTCCTGACAATCTGATTCCCTGGAAGATCCGCCATTTCCCGGAAGAATGGAACCATATGGCGACCGGCTTTTTTATGCCCCAGGGACATCTGACACTGGCGGTGGCAGAACAGATCAAGAAAACTTCCGGTAAGGAAGATGACATCCTGCAGGTGGCATCTGCATTTTTTGTGCTTCTGGAAAAAAATCTGGATGCCATGGGATATGTTCTCTTAAGACCCCGGGAAGGGTCCAAATATGCAGCCATCCGCAAATATCTGGCAGAATGGGAACAAGATGATGCAGATGCCGGTCTGGTATAAGGCTTTGGGTCACACCGCATCCGTGAGTATCAGGCGGCACAACATCTTTTTATAGTTGATTCCCGCTTTTTGAAATCCTTTGGTGCCATATTTCATATTGCCTTCCAGCACAAAATACCGGCTGCCTGAACGCAGAATGTCAATACCCACATCATCCCATCCGCATAATTTTGCCGTTGTAAGGGCAAGGTCCAGGGCAGGTTTGGGCACAGGATCAAAACAGATGCTGCCTCCCTGGGATATATTGGTTTTAAACGAAGATGCTTCGGCTGTCCGCCAATAGGCCAGTACAACTTTCCGGCCGATCACTATGATGCGCATATCTTTTTTTACAGGCAGATATTCCTGGATATAGGCCGGGCATTTCAGTGTCAGATAAGCTGCCAGATCTGCCTGGTTTTGGATCAAAAATATGCCCTGCCCCCTGGCAGACCCCCTTGGAATCTTGGCGATAAAGGGAAAAGAAAACCAGTCCAGAATGGTTTTCTTTTGTTTTTGGCCATAGAATATCCGGGTTCTGGGGTGGGGGATTTCAAGCATCTGGAACATGGCAGTCTGCCGGATTTTATCCATGGCACAGGTATAGGTGTGGAAACTGGGAAAGGTCGGTTTTCCCATGGCGTTGAAAAGACCGGCATAAAAGGCAGTGGGGTAAAGCACCCGACGGGTGGACAACAGGGCCTGTCTCTGGGAGGCATCATAATCGTAAAAATTGGGACGAAATCCCAGGGTGTGGATTTCAGGACAGCTTTTGAGGCGGGCACCGATGGCAACCGGCCTTTGTATCCGGGTCATGGGGTTATTATCCATGATTTTATGGTTTCCAGAGAGGCGGGAAATGCAAAAAAACCGGTAACACCTGATTGATTCATTGCATCTGCCAGCAGATGTGTGTTCAGGTTTTTGTGCAGGGCTGAGATGATAACCGGCAGATCGTTTTTGCCATACAGCTCCCTGATTTCTCTGGAAAAGTCAAAACCGGAAATATTGTGCAGGAACAGATTACATACAACAGCATTCGGCTTATGTGAAACAATGGCTTCAAAAGCATCCTGGGAGCTGTTAAAGGGCAGTGCCCGAAACCCGGCAGCCCATATCAGTTTTGTGTAAACATCCAGACAGGTCTGGGACAAACTTGTCACAACAATGGTCTTCCTGGGTTCGCAGGCCTTTATATCAAGGATTTGCCGGTATTTTCTGGCACTCGACCAGCGGTTCCGGTTTTCCAGTACGTGGATAAAGGTCTCCAGCACCGGTGCGCAAGCATTTTTTTCCAGGTGGTTGGAGGCGGCATAAAAAAAGGTGTCTGTGTTGATCAAGGCAGATATCAGTTTTGCGGCCCGGACATCTAAAATGGCCTGGACAAGGGTTTCGCCTGTTTTGGTACCAGATTCCACCATGCTGCGGACCTGGGAAATAATGGGGTCTGAACAGTTTTTTTCCAGTACGCCTGCTGCAGCCATTCTGACATGGGAGCTGGTATCGGTTACTCCTTTCAAGGCGGCAACTGCAGCCCCGCGGCCTGGAAAAGCCTGCAGGGCATCATAGGCGGCAAATTTCAGGTGACTGCCGATTCTGTTACTGGATACCAGGGCCAGGATATTTCTGGCAGCCCCTTTGGGGGTAGTTTTGGATACCAGGTGCAGCAGCCGGATGAGCAGGTCATGGTTATGGCTGTCAAGGTTTTGGTTCAGGGCGGCAGCCGTCTGGCTGCTGTGGTTTGAAAAATACGCAAACGCCTGGCAGCATTTTTCCAGGTGCCGGGATCCCAGGCGGGCCAGATTTTTTTTGTATTCAGCTTTTTTTTGCGGTTGTCTGTCCGGATCCGGGGCAGGGGCCAGGGAACCGTAAATTGTTGCTGTGAGACCGGCAATGGCATCCAGAATGTCCTGATCGCATTTATCGGTTTTTGCCGCCTGTTCAAGACACCTGAGGGCATTGGGGGTGCCGATCTTTTCCAGGGCCCGGGCCGCTTGGGTTTTGAGCAGGGCATTGTCATAAAATAAAAACTCTGCCACATCAGTTACCATATCCTTGCGCCTGAATTTTCCTATGGTACGCAGAATGCCTGCCAGAAGGGTTTCATCGGTTTGCCTGACCAGCAGATGTCTGAGCATGGCTCCAGCATTTGCATCCGGTGTCAAAGCCAGCAGTTCCAAAGCCTTTCGTTTTTGTGGTTCCGGCTGTTGTCCGATCCTGTCCAAAAGTGATCTGCCCTGGTCCAGCCGGGCTGTTCTGACCATCTGTTTCAACTGGACCAGATAGTCAGTCATGAATGATTTCCTTTGTTTTCGAATCGTTTATACAGCTGCATACCCCTGGGGGTTGTTTTTCTGCCAGTTCCAGGTATCTTTGCACATATCATCCAGGGTCTTGACCGCTTCCCATCCCAGCTCCTTTTTCGCTTTGGTGGGATCTGCCCAGCAGGCGGCAATATCCCCCGGTCTTCTGGGAACAATGTCATAGGGGATGGAACGGCCGCAGGCCCGCTGGAATCCTTCCACCATTTCAAGCACGGAAAACCCCCTGCCTGTGCCCAGGTTATAGGTAACGATCCCGGGGTTGGAAAAAAGTTTTGGAAGGGTTTTGATATGGCCGCATGCCAGGTCTGTCACATGGATGAAATCGCGTACCCCTGTTCCGTCCGGGGTGCCATAATCATTGCCGAACACCTGGAGCCTGTCCAGAGTTCCGATTGCCACCCGGGATATAAAGGGTACCAGATTGCTGGGAATACCCTGGGGATCTTCCCCGATCAGTCCGCTGGCATGGGCACCCACCGGGTTGAAATACCGCAGCAGGGCAATATTCCATTCCGGATCTGCGTGGAAAAGATCTGTAAGAATCTCTTCAATCATCAGTTTGGTTCTGCCGTAGGGGTTTGCTGCGGACAAGGGAAAATCCTCGGTGATGGGAAGGCTTGCGGGATCTCCGTATACGGTTGCGGAAGATGAAAATACAATGTTTTTCACCCCTGACTGTGCCATCACAGACAGCAGGTTCAGGGTGCCTGTGATGTTGTTGTGAAAATAGGTCAATGGCATGGTTACGGATTCACCCACAGCCTTGAGACCGGCAAAATGGATCACTGCATCAGGCCGGAACCGGGAAAAAATTTGGGTCACAGCCGCTTTGTCCAGCAGGTCTGCCTGGAAAAACGCCAAAGATTTTTTGGTGATCTTTTCCACACGGATCAAAGATTCCTTTGAGCTGTTGGACAAATTGTCCAGCACCGCTACATCATAGCCTTCCTGTAAAAGTTCCACGCAGGTATGGCTGCCGATATATCCGGCACCACCGGTGACAAGTATCTTCATTGCTTATCCTTGTATGGTTTTATGGTTATGGGCTGTTTTCGGGCTGCATGTGTGAACAGTTCCCGGCATATCCCGCATTTTTGACAAAATTTATCACAATTTGCAAGGGTATCGAGAAAATCCGGGCCCAGTTTTTTGTTGTCAATATAATAGGTATCAGCCAGAAAACCGGTGGCATCCATAAGTTCCAGAAGATTGCCGTCAAAAGATCTTTGGGTATAGGCGGCGGTTACTTTGCCCAGAAATTTTGGTCCCAGGGTCCTGCCGCTGATCTTGATGGTATCGGCCAGACCGGCATAGGCATGCATGTCTTCGGGCCTGATAAAAGGGGCGCTTAAAAACAGGTGGGGATGGTGAAAAAAGGTGTCATGACACCCAAGGGTATGGCTGATGCGGTGGGTCTGTTCCTGGACCAGGCCAGTGTTGGATAACGAAATCTGGGCATCATGGGTGAGTTTAAAAGGGCAGTGGAGGAGACATCCTTCATTTGCCATCAGTTCAATGCCCATTCGGGGATATGCCTGCCTGATGCCCCGGACCGTTCTTTCAAGGCCGTGAAAATCCCGGTTCAAAGACCGGTCCAGAACCAGTTTTCCGGGGAGTCTGAATCCGGTTTTACGGATGGCGTCCAATAGAAAAAAGGCTTTGGGAGCCGTGTCTGTCATCATATTGATGCCGGGGACTGCTTCCAAATGGGAAATCAGGCCATGGCCGGTTCTGGAAAGGGCATGTATGAGATACAGATCGGAAAATACAATACCCTGGAGACCGATTGTTTCATGCAGTTTCTGGAGGGTGTCCAGGGTCCGGGATAAAAAAAGATCATCCAGATAAAGATCCGGTCTGATAAAGCGTGAATTGAGCAGACAATATGGTTTTATGCCAGTCAGCCGGCCCAGGGTTTTTACAAACAAAGATGGATCTACCGGGGTGGACTGGACCCTGGCATCCAGCATCGGACCGGAATGAAGGCAAAAATACACCGATGCCAGATCGGCTTTTTTCTGTGCCAGAATTTTGGCGTAAACTGTGTCCGGAATAAAGGGTACGGATAATTTCATATGGACATGCTACAATAGACAATGGTTTGTTGGCAATAAATTAGATCCTTTCGTGCAAAATTATGGGAAAAACAGATCTATACATTGACAGGTTCAGGGGCCGTGGTTAAAATATAATCATTCAGGCATGTTTTACCTGGATCGAATAAACCATAAGGAGAGTTTACAAATGATTGAACTGACAGATCCTGCCAAAGTGCAGATTGATGACTATTTCCAGGGGAAAGAACCCACCCCTATCCGGATTTTTCTCAATTCCGGCGGCTGAGGGGGACCTTCCCTTGCCATGGCTCTGGATGAGCCTAAAAACACGGATGATGCCTTTGATGTGAAAGGACATAAGTTTGTTGTGGACAAAGAGTTCATGCAAAAGGCTGAACGCATAAAGATTGATTTCACAGGCATGGGGTTTGCCCTGGATTCCAATATGGATCTTGGCGCGTCGGGCTGCGGCAGCTGCGGTTCGGGTGGCTCCTGCGGTGACTGATTCCCGGCCCTGGTTTTCTTGGAAAAAGGTGTCCTGAGGTAACAGGGCGCCTTTTTTTATTCATGTGGCACATAAAGCATCCTGGTTATGGTTTCAGGTATTCTTGACCCTTGCTTATCTTCATGATAGCCTGATAATTATGTGCATACAAAAATTTTGTGATGGTTGGGGCCTTTTGATGAAACGGTTTGCCTGTAAAAGTTTGACACCTCTTTTCATGGCCTGGATACTTTTTTTCATGGCAGGATGTGGTGACTCAACGACACAAGACAAAGAAATGGTGCTTGGCAACTGGACCCTGCAAAGAAACCGTGCATATATCCTGTTGATCATCAATCCCAAGGGAACATGGCAATCTTCGGTGCGCATTGCAGATGCCACATCCAAGATCGTAGCCAATAAAGGTGATGCAGATGGTACCTGGCATCTGCAGGACGACCAATTTATTTTTACTGTCATGGAATCCACCATTGACGATGTGTGGGCCAAGAATCATACCTATGTGTTTGACGTCGTGGAATTACATGATCACAGCATGCTGCTTCAGGAAGAAAACGGGCGGAAGGCGGAGTGGAAGAAAACAGGTGCCCGCAAACCCGGAGATAAAGATGAAAATACGGCAATGGTAATTCCCATGGCCCCCATAGCAGTGAATTTGAATAAAATCAGTTCAGGCTCACCTGACCGGTATCTTTGCATCAGTATGGAACTGGCACTTAAAGAATTAATGCCTGGTCAGAAAATACCCCGGGTTCACCCCAGGGCCAAAGAAGCGGCTATTGTGTTTCTCAGTTCTCTTATACATAGCGATGTTGAGGATTTTGATAAGGTCAGGGACCAGAAATCCCGTCTGAAAGAGGTGCTCAATCCTTATATGGACGGTGTTATTGAAGATATCAACATCAAGCGTGTCATTGTGTCCACCTCCATGGAAAAGGTGGAGGAGTTTTTCATTGAGCATACTATTGGTGCCGAAGAAAAAAACAGCCCTGGTAACAATGAAAGAGAAACAAAACAGCAGGATAGCGCATCTGAGGATGATCAGCAAACCTGATGATCCAACCGGTTCAATCCGTGGACCTGGCAGCAATGAGAATGCCTGACCGAATGGATATCACTGTCTTTTTTTCCATAAAATAATTACTTATGCCAAGGGAGCTGCCCATATAAAGGGTATGGTTCTCAAGTGGAAAGGCAAGTCCCTGGAGAGTAACCCCTTCCACACGGGGGGAGACCGGGATAAGGGAAAGCAGATCACCGGGATCTCCTGAAAGTTCCAGCCGGTCTTTCACCAGACAGATTTCATTATGGGGATCCAGGATCCGGGCCTGAACACCGGCATCTGTCAGATGTGTCAGCAAAAAAATATTGGCCAGTGTGTGGTCAAGCCGCGTGCCGGTGGCAGCCAGAAAGGTGATGTCATCAGCCCCCTGATCAAGGGCATGGGCAAGGCACAATTGCGTGTCTGTCTGGTTCTTGCGTGTGGGATGGGTGCGGATATCAACCCCCTTTTTTTTAAAGAAATGCAGTGCCCGGGGGGCAATGGAATCCAGGTCCCCGATGATGATGTGTGGCAGGCGGTTCAGTTCCATCAGGTGGGTTGCACCGCTGTCAGCAGCAATGATCAGATCAGCTGTCGAAAGAAGGTGGTCAAGACGCTGCTCCCATTTTGCTTTCCTGCCCGTATCCTGGGGACGGCTGCTGTCGGATGCGCTTCCGCAGGTGTAAAGGGATCCGCCGGCAATGATGATGCATTTCATGCTTTCTTTTTTATCACAAAACAGCAGGTGTGAAAACCGGTATTTGTTTTGTGCCTTGACACTTTGGGTGCAAGCTTATATTTTCCATCAAAAATGATACCTGTGAATATAATACACCGATATATCTTCAAAGAATTTCTGCCGCCGTTTGGCATCAGCCTTTTTTTTCTGACCTTTGTATTCCTGATGACAAGGATTCCGGATATCGCCAATCTGGTGGTGAACTATAATGCAGATATTTCTGCCATTCTTATGATGGTTGTCTATACGCTGCCCCGGTTTCTGGAGTTCACCATTCCCATGTCTGTAATGATCTCCGTGCTCCTCACATTCATGCGCATGTCCGGAGAAAATGAAATTGTTGCATTAAAAGGGGCTGGCCTGTCCCTGTACCGGCTGTTGCCTCCGGTGCTGATCTTCTGCTTTCTGGGAACCGGGCTGACCCTGTGGATAACCATATCCGGTGTTGCCTGGGGCAAATTGTCCATTAAGCAGAAAACCATTGAAATGGCCCGGTCGAGTATTGATCTGGCCCTCCAGGAACGGCAGTTCAATTCTCGGCTCAAAGATATCATGATCTATGTTTCCCATGTGGACATGAAAACAAAGGACCTTACCGATGTTTTTATCGAGGACCGCTCTGTTTCGGGCATGACCCGGATATCGGTGGCACCGCAGGGCAGGCTGATTCACTCGCAAAATGACAATATATATACCATACGCCTGTATGACGGGATTATCAACCAGGTGGATGTGGGGGACAAAGCGGTTTCCACCATCCATTTCGGCAATTATGACATCAATATCGATCTGGCTGCCATGCACCAGGGGCCAGGCAGAATCAAAAAGGATCTGGACGAACTGAATCTGAATGACCTCATCGGAATCATCCGCACCGGTACCCGGGACACCGCTGAAATGAGCGAAGCATTGATGGTGCTGCATGAAAAATTTTCCGTTCCGTTCGCCTGTCTGGCAATGGGGCTTCTGGCCTTTCCCCTCGGGGTCCAGTCCCTTTCTTTGCGCAGGTCTTCAGGATTTGGTATGGGGGTATTTTACCTGCTGGTCTATTATTTTTTTCTGGCAGCCGGGTGGTCGGCCGGGGAAACCGGATATTTCCCGCCTGTTTTGGGCATGTGGCTGCCCAATCTGATTATGGGTGCTGCCGGTATTTACCTGCTTTGGCGAAATGCCCGGGAAAAACCGGTGAAAATGCCACTGGTTATAACCAGTATGATGCGCCGGCTGCAAAACCGATTTTTGAGAATGATGCACAATGACATGTCTGCATAGATACTGGCTCAAGGAGTTTGCCAAATATTTCGGTATTATTCAGACCGTTATCCTGGTGCTGTTTGTGGTCATTGATTACCTTTCCCGGATGGACAAATTTCTGGATTCCGATGTTTCCATGATCCAGGCCTTCTGGTATGTGGTGCTGAAACTGCCGTTCATGTTTATTCAACTCACACCGGCCGCCATTCTGCTGGCCACCATTGCCGTGTTCGGGTTGATGAACAAAAACAATGAGCTCACTGCTGTCAAGTCTTCCGGCATTTCTGTATATTTTCTGGTCAAACCCGCACTTGCTGCAAGTGTCGTGCTTATGGGCGTTATGTTTTTCATGGGGGAATCTCTGGTGCCGTTGTCCATGGCAAAAGCCAATCATATCCGCCAGAATGAGATACGCAATCAGGACAATATTTCCCGGAACCGCAATGATATCTGGATAAAATCCCAAAACACCATGGTACACATCCGCTTTTTTGATCCGGTCCAGCAGACAGTGGCAGGCGTCTGTGCCACCACCATGGGGGATGATTTTACCCTTGTTTCCAGGATTGATGCCGGTCAGGGCCGGTATGAACTGGACCAGTGGCTGCTGGAAGATGTTGTTGAACAGACCTATAATCCTGACACCGGTGATTATGATGTGGTGCTGTCAGATATGAAACTGGTTGACCTGGGCATGGGCCTGGTGCCGGAGAACCTTGGTCAACTGGTCAGGACATCCGATGAGATGGGCTTTTTTGAACTCAAGGCTTATGTGGATAAGGTCAAAAGCGAAGGGTATGATGCCACCACCTATCAGGTGGATATGCATGGGAAAGCAGCGTTTCCCTTTATTTGTATAATCATGGCCCTCACCGGTGCCGCCACAGGCATGCGCAGCTTTGTCAAGGCCAATCTGCCGGCAGGTATCGGCGTTGGCGTTGTGATTGCCTTTTCTTACTGGGTCATGTACGGCATCTGTCTGTCCATGGGATATGCAGGGGTTCTGCCGGCACTGGCTGCCCCCTGGGCCGCCAATATTATTTTTCTGTGCGCAGGCACAATTTTCCTCATCAACACGGAATAATGAGATGCTGCTGCTGTATCATACCCTGGTATCTGCGGGATTTGTCCTTATGCTGCCCTTTTTACCCCTTGTCTGGCTGGTATCAGAAAAAAGGCGGGCCAACCTGCTCCAGCGCTTAGGGATAAAAACAGGCATTCATAAAAAAACTGGGTTTCAAAAACGTATCTGGATCCATGCCCTGTCCGTGGGAGAAGTGCGGTCTGCCCTGCCGCTGGTCAAAGCTGTCAGGCAGCGGTATCCGAAAATGGATATCGTTTTTACCGCCACGACCCGGACAGGATTTGATACGGCACAACATCTGTTCTGCAGACCCGGCCACCACCTGGTGTCACAGATTGCCTATTTTCCTTTTGACCTGCCATGGGCCGTTGAAAGAGTCAGGCATCTCATCTCACCGGACCTGGTCTGTCTGGTTGAAACAGATCTGTGGCCCGGATTTCTCCACAGCATGCAGAAAAACAATATCCCTGTGGTCTTGACCAATGCACGGCTTTCAAAAAAATCCTTTTACCAATACCGCCGACTGGGGCGGGCAGGGGCACTGTTTTTTTCCGGACTGTCCCATGTTCTGGTGCAGACCGGGGAAGACCAGGACCGGTTTGAAGCATTGGGGCTTTCAAAAGAAAACCTGACACGGGCAGGCAATATCAAGTTTGATCAGCCCCTTCTGGTTCTGGATAAAAAACAGAAAGCAGATCTTAGGACCTGGTTTGGTATCCAAAAAACCGACAGGCTCTGGATAGCCGGCTCCACCCACCCGGGGGAAGAAAGTATGCTCCTGGCGGTTTTCCACCAGGTGCACAAGGCGGTTCCCGGCCTGAAACTGGTTGTGGCCCCCAGGGACCCGGCCAGATGCAGACGGGTGGCAGATGCCATGGCCCGCCAGGGATGCCGGCCCAGGCTGCTTTCCACGACCCGGGATCATCCTGACAATACCCCGGTGATGCTCCTGGATTGTCTCGGGGTGCTGTCATCTGCCTATGGTGTGTGTGATGCTGCGTTCATCGGCGGTTCCCTGGTCCCTTTTGGCGGGCACAACCCCCTGGAGCCGGCCATGTTCAAGAAACCAGTATTGTTTGGTCCCCATATGGATGATTTTTCAGGGATTGCGGCCCTGCTGTTAACCCAAAAAGCCGCCTGTCAGGTGGCGGACCAGAATGATCTTGCCCATGCCCTTCAGATGCTGCTCACCCGGCCGGGCCTTGCTGCAGATATGGGGAACCGGGCATTTGAGGTGTGTGAAAAAAATTCGGGGGCAGTGGACCGCACCCTGGACAGGTTCTGCCTTCTGGGCCTGGAGGACAGCAATGTTTAAGGCCCTTGAAAAAAAAATTATCCAGGTTTCCGGGCAGCAGTTTCAGCCAGCGGCGTTTTCATTTGAGGGTCTGCTTGTGGCAGCTTCATTTCTCTATGGCGCAGGGACAGTTTTCAGAAACCGGTTATACCGGTCCGGCTGCCTTGAACAGAAAAGCCTGCCATGCCCGGTGATATCCGTGGGCAATATCACAGCCGGCGGAACCGGGAAAACCCCCATGGCTATATATCTGGCAGACCTGCTCACACGGCTTGGCAGAAAACCGGTTGTCATCAGCCGCGGATACAAAGGCCGTTTGAAAAAAGGTGCCGCTGTTGTGGGCAACGGATACGACCTGTTCCTGGATGCGGACCAGGCCGGAGATGAACCCCATATGATGGCCCGAATGAAGCAGTTTGGCGTGGTGGTGGGAAAAAACCGGTATCACGCAGGCCTGCTTGCCCTGGACCGTCTGTCCCCGGATATCATGTTGCTGGATGATGGGTTCCAGCATATCCGGTTGAAAAGAAATATTGACCTTTTGCTCATGGACCATGACCAGCCTTTTGGCAACGGCCGGATGCTGCCGGCAGGACGGCTTCGGGAGCCTGCTGCCCGGGCCCTTGTCCGGGCCCATGCTGTAATCCTGACCAGGTGTCCGGATATTATCCCCCGAAAACCCCACCCTGTCTCCTGTCTGGCACCGCATCTGCCTGTTTTTTATACCAGGCACCAGCCATTTTTGTACACCTGGATATCCGGGCCGGACAGTAAGCCGCATACACGGTTGGACAGCCTTAAAGGCCTTTGTGTCGTGCTGTTTTCCGGCATCAGTGATAACCAATCCTTTTATCGGACAATCCAGAACCTGGGAGCCAGAATTCTGGACCACCTTGAATTTGCAGATCATTACCGGTATAAGGGAGCAGATATCCGCAAAATTCAGGATCGGGCGGTATCTCTGGGAGCGGATATGCTGGTTACCACCCAGAAGGACTGGGCAAAACTTGATCCTGGGGAAAA
This sequence comes from Desulfotignum sp., assembly GCA_011390615.1. Classification (GTDB taxonomy): domain Bacteria; phylum Desulfobacterota; class Desulfobacteria; order Desulfobacterales; family Desulfobacteraceae; genus Desulfotignum. The sequence continues at coordinate 18,871 of JAABSB010000007.1, forward strand.
ATGGATGAAAGATCTGGCAGTGGTGGGTGTGCAGCTGGTTTTTTCAAAGGAAAAAAGATTTCAATCCTTTATAACAAGCCGGCTGCATATATGACACCGCGCAGGTGTGAACAAACATGGGCAGTGCATTATATAGTATGTAAATTTGCATGTAGCTGTTAGGTTTTAGCTGACAGTTAATGGCTGAATACTAAAAGCCCGCGCAATAGCGCGCTAAGTTTATGGTGAATATGTAAAAAATGACAGCCAAAAATACCATTGCATACCAGTTGATCAGGCAGGGTTTTTTTTTACTTGGCATGCTGCCGAGAGGTATGCTGCATTTTTTTTCAGATATGCTGGGGCTAGTCTGGTACAAAATTGACAAGCGCCACAGAACCGTTGCCCTTGAAAACATTCGAACTGCGTATCCGGGGACATTCAGTCCTTTTGAGGCAGAAAGGCTGGCAAAAACCATTTTTAAAAATATTGCCGGCATTCCGTTTGAAGTCCTCTGGTTCTATGGCAAGCCATGGAAAACCCTGGCCCCGTATTTTTCGATAAAAGGCCGCAGATATTTTGAAAATGCAAAAAAAAAGGGCCGGGGGATTATTTTTGTTACCTGTCATCTCGGAAATTTTGAACTGCTTCCGGCTGCCCAGCAGGCAGCCGGGATAAAAAATCTTCATGCGATATACCGGAAATTTGATTTTTTGCCCCTGGAACGGCTCATGCTTGAGATGCGGCAGCGGTTTGGGACTGTGATGATCCCCACAGGCGGGGCAGCAAGAAAAATAGATAACATTTTACATCATGGGGGTGTTGTAGCCACCTTGTTCGACCAGAATGCCGGGTGGTATAACGGTGTGGTCACAGATTTTTTCGGCAGACCTGCCTGTTCCAAAAACAGCCTGGCCAAACTTGTTTTAAAATCCAGTGCTTCAGTGGTGCCGGTTTTCATGGTGAAAAAAAATGCCCGTTATGTTGTTGAATTTCTGCCGGAAATTCCTCTGCAGAGGACCGGTTGCCCCATCAAGGACATTGAAGTCAATACCCAGAATTATGTAACAGCTGTTGAAACCATGGTCAGACAATGCCCGGAACAATATTTCTGGGTACACAACCGGTGGAAGACCAAACCCTTCTCTACTATTTGATGAAGATGGAAAGATAAGGACACTATTTTTGCATAACCAGCCTCCATTGTGCATCACTGCCTTTTATGATACCCGGCCGGGACATGTAAAACAGACCCGGGGCCTGATTCATGCTTTAAAGGAATTCACCCCGGTTCAGGCAGCCGAGGTGTTTTTGCCCGATTACAACCTGTCCCGCATTTTTCATGATTGGCTGGGCTTCTTGGGGGGTAAACTGAAAAATAAAAAATCAGATCCGGCGAAACCGGATCTGATTCTGGGTACAGGCACCCACACCCATATCCCCATGCTTTTGCACCGCCGCAGACACGGGGGAAAGGTTGTCACCTGCATGACCCCGGAATGGCCTCTGGCAAAATATATGGATCTGTGTTTCATCCCGGAACATGATACCCCAAAAGCAGCAGACAATATCGTTACCACCGTGGGACCGCCCAATACAGCGGTTAACCGGGATATCCATGATCCTTTGCAGGGACTGGTTGTCATTGGCGGCATAGACAGCAAAACCCATCACTGGCATAATGAAAAAATGGCAGATCAGGTCCGCCGGATTCTTGATATCCAACCCCATATTTCCTGGACCCTGTCCACCTCTCCCCGCACCCCCCACACAATGGTCCACATACTGGCTGATCTTGCAAAGACAGGTTCCAACACAAGGTTTATTCCCTTTGAACAAACCGGTCCCGGCTGGATTGAAAACCGGTATGCAGAATCCAATGTCGTATGGGTGAGTGCGGATTCTGTTTCCATGGTGTATGAGGCGCTTTCAGCAGGCTGCCGAGTCGGCATTCTGCCGGTGGATTGGAAAAAAAAGGGAGTCCGTCTGGCACGGGCAATTGCCCTTTTGGAAAAAAACAATAAAATTGTATCTTTTGCATCATTTATGCAGGATGCGGTATATCCGGATCATTCACATCTTAATGAGGCCCGGCGGTGTGCCGCAAAAATATTGGAGAGATGGTGGCCAGATCGCTTACAATAGTTCAGATGCTGCCGGAATTGATCACCGGCGGGGTTGAAAGAGGCACCCTTGAAACAGGGACTTATTTTGTAAAAAACGGCCACAGGTCCATTGTGGTTTCCAATGGCGGCCCAATGGTGGAAGCGCTTATAAAAAATGGCAGTGAACATATCACCCTGCCTGTGGGAGAGAAAAATCCCAGGGCTTTGTTTTGCATACCCCGCCTCAGACAATTGTTTATAAAAGAAAAGGTGGACATACTGCACCTGCGCTCCAGATTACCGGCGTGGATGGGACTGCTGGCGGCAAAATCCATCCCCGGAGCAACACGGCCGAGAATTGTGACCACATTTCACGGGTTCTATTCAATTAACCGCTACTCTGCGGTCATGACCAAAGGGGAACGGGTTATTGCGGTTTCCAAACTGATCAAGGAGCATATCTGTCACCAATATGGTGTCTGTGGAAATCATGTGAAGGTTATCCATCGCGGTTTTGATGCATCATGCTTTGATCCTCAGCTGGTGGATAAACAAAAGGTGTCTGATCTCAGGGAAAAGTGGAAAATTGATGAAAAAAAGGGTCCAATTCTGATGCTTCCTGGAAGGTTTACAGAGCTTAAAGGCCACAGTCTTTTTTTATCAGCCCTTGAGAAGATAAAGCATCTTTCATGGACTGCTGTCCTGGTAGGAGATATGAACGAAAAACCGGACTATGCTGTCCGGTTACAAAGAGAAACATTGGAAAAAGGTTTGGGGGAACGGGTGATTTTTGCAGGGCATTGCAGTGACATGGCAGCTGCCTTTATGCTTTGTGATGTCACCATAAGTGCCTCCATCCATCCAGAGTCATTCGGCAGGATAGGGGTGGAATCCCAGGCCATGGGAGTTCCTGTGGTGGCAACAGCACACGGCGGAAGCCTTGAGACTGTTGTTCCGGAAAAAACCGGCTGGCTTTTTTCTCCTGATGATGTCGATAGGTTTGCAAGCGCCCTGGCAGAAGCTGTAAAAGATGAAAAAAAAAGAAAAAAAATGGGTGCCAGGGGTAGGACATGGGTGGCAGATCATTTTACCACAGCCCATATGTGCGCAAAAACCCTAAGGTTGTATGAAGAATTGGCGGCAGCCCCCCGGACCCTTTGATGCCTGGTGCTTTGTCCATGCGTATTTTTTTCTGGATACAGATATCTTTTTGTACTGATCCGCAATTGCATCGGGGGAAATATGCTATTGCTTGATAACCGTCTGCTGATCAATCAGGGAAGAACGCGTGCCTGTTATCAGCACCCTGGAGACAAGAACCTTGTCGTCAAGGTGCCTTGTGGAAACAAAAAGACAGACAGCATGTCCAATATAATTGAGCTGCGCGGATATCAGGCATTGATGCGTGAACAGGTTGATCTGTTCTGTATCAGTCATTGTTATGGATTTGTCACAACCAGCCTTGGCAAAGGACTTGTGTGTGACTGTATCCGGGATGATGATGGTGCTGTCTCAAGAACCATCTGGGATATTATTATTTATCAGGATGATTGTAATATTGAATATATTAAAGCTGTTATCGATGATTTTTGTGGATTCCTGATAGAAAGAGATGCCCGGCTTTTTGACCTGAACCTGAAAAATATTGTCTTAAAACTGCAAAATGATGGCGTTTATGCCCCGTTTGCAGTTGATTTAAAAGGCCGTTTCGATAACAAGGAGACCATACCTGTATCAAGTTACAGCAGATATTTTGCCAGAAAAAAAATGGTTCGGAGACGCAGACAGCTCATTGAGCGGATCTCTTTTTTTCGGGAAAAGAGAGTGGAATGGAAGTGAATCATTCACAAGACAGGATTTACTCCCGGGGCTGAAAATCTTGCCCAAATCCCTGCTGCCTGCTGCATTTAACCTGGTGCAGCCGGTAGATGCGGATAATGTTCCGGCCCATGGCATCAATGGTATAAAACCGTCTGACCAGTTCTCTTGCTGCATGGACCCGTTCCAGTGTGGCCGCTTCCCTGTTCAGGGTGTCAAGTACAAGTTCTGATAGAAAAGCAGCATCCTTTGCATCAAAGAGCAGACCTGTTATGCCGTGCTGTATGATATCTGAAATGCCGGCGGTTTTTGATCCGATCACCGGGCAGGAGCAATACATGGCTTCCAGCAGTGCCCGGGAAACACCTTTATTCGGCATGCCCCCGATATCTTCGGATGCCAGAACCATACAGTCCATTCCTCGGTAACCGGGCCAGGTATCTTCAGTCAATCCAATGAAATGGGTCCGGCTGCTGATTCCCATTTTCTGTGCCATGTCCTTGTATCTGGTTCTGTCATTGTCAGGTCCGCTGTCCACCAGCAACAGGTGATGGCTGATTCTGGACTGGATCTGTCTGAATGCCTGGAAAATGGTGGTCACCCCGTTATTTCGGGATATCTGTCCCACAGATCCGATGAACCGTGTGGCAGGATCACATCCCAGCTCCAGGGTCAGGTTTTTCCGGGCAGTTTCTGGAGGGACAAGAGTTTCATGTTCCGGAATACTGTTTGGAATGGAAAAAACCTGTGTGCTTTTGAGATGAAACAGCGCCTGCAGATGCTGGGCGGCATAATCAGTTGTGGTGAAAATATAATGGCTCAGTTTTTTGTACATCCTGCGGTTATACCAGGAGTTGCGGACATGGGCAGTGTCATGGCAAGACAGTATTCTGCAGGGTACATGCGTTTTTTGGGCTGCAGCCAGGGCCACTTTTGCGTCGGTATGCCCGTGGGCATTGAGAACATGGGGCTGCTCATTTTGAAAAATGCGGATCAGCTCCCGGTAATTGTTTATCAGCCCCATGGGTGTAAAGGACATAGCATAGACCCGGAAACCGTATTTTTTTGCCTTCTGGAATAAAGGGGTGTCTTCCGGTGCCGTGATCACCACCTGGTGTCCGTTTTTGTCCATCCACACAGATTCATTGAAAATGCGTTTTTCCAGAACGTCCCAGCCGTCACCACAGGTGGTGTGTACGATTTTGTAATGGGATTTCATGGGATGTTGCTTTGCAGCAGTTTTTTCTCCATTCGCCTGATGTCTTCGGGTAGATCGATTTCAGGTGAGTCAAATTCTGTGACCACAATCTTTATGGGATATCCGAATTCCAGTGCCCGCAGTTGTTCCAGTTTTTCCACATTTTCACACCGGCCTGTGGGCAGAGATACGAAAATATCCAGAAATGACTTTTTATAGGCATAAAATCCCAGGTGTTTATAAAAATCAGCCAAAGTATCCTTTTCCCGTGGAAACGGGATCTGAGCCCGGGAAAAATACAAAGCAGACCCATGGACATCAAAGGTGACCTTGACATCTTTGGGATCGGTTATTTCTCTTGGGTCCTGGATTTTATAAGCCAGGGTGGTCATCATCGTATCCGTGTCTTTCCCGAACGGGGCAATCAGGTCATTCAGAGATTCGGGATGAAATATTGGCTGGTCCCCCTGGATATTGATGATGATCTCATCCGGATCCAGCTTGAGCAGATTGGCGGTTTCAGCCACCCGGTCGGTGCCGGACCGGCAGGCATCCGAGGTCATAATGGCGTTGCCGCCAAATGCCTGCACCGCTAGGACAATGCGCTGGTCATCCGTGGCCACCCAGGTCTGGGTGACAGTTGTTGATTTTTGGGCCTGCTCATACACACGCTGGATCAGGGATTTGCCGGCAATGGCCATAAGGGGTTTCCCTGCCAGGCGGCTGGAGCCGAACCGGGAGGGGATGATGGCAATGGTCATGGCGCTGCCTTACATTTTCTGGAACAAAGACCGGGCTTTGTCCCTTGTCATGATGGTTTTCCAGTCTTTGCCCAGGCAGTTTTCCCACAGAGGTGCCAATCCCAGGGCCACATTGATCATGATATCCATCTGGGCATCATCCAGGTCTTTGGTAACCTGTCTGGGGATATCCACCCCGGTTTTTTCCATCATGAACCGAAATTCTTTGACACCGTCAGGATAATATTCTTCCAGCGCATCAAAGGCGATGCAGCAGCCTACCCCGTGGTGGATGCCCAGAAGATAGGAAAGGCCGTAAGACAGGGCATGGCAGGCCCCCACCTGGGAATAGGCAATGCTCATCCCGCCGAAAAACGAAGCCATCATCAATTTGTCTGCCGCATCCGGGTGGTCATCTAAAAACACCTGTCTGCACAGTTCCAGGGACTTTTCCCCATAGGCTTTGGAAAACTCGTTCAGATAGGTGCCTGCCAGAGATTCCACACAATGGATATAACAGTCCATGCCGGTGTAAAAATATTGGTCCCTGGGCACCCCTGCGGTAATTTCCGGATCCAGGACCACCTGGTCAAATACCGTATAGTCGGAGTTGATGCCCAGTTTTTTTTCAGGCCCGGTGAGCACGGTGGTGCGGGACACCTCTGCCCCGGTGCCTGACAGGGTGGGCACGGCTGCATGATACACAGCCGGATGCTGAATCAGATCCCATCCCTGGTATTGGGTGGCGGAGCCCGGATTGGTGAGCATCAGGGATATGGCCTTGGCCAGGTCCATGGTGGAACCCCCGCCGATGCCCACCACAGCACAGGGCAGGTGAGACCGGGCCGCTTTTACTTCCCGGGTGAGCTGGTCCACATAACCGGTTTTGGGTTCATCATCCACATTGACATACAACAGAAGATCATTGCCCTGCAGGGGAATACGCGATGCCAGGGCCGCACCGGAAAACACATCATCCAGGACAAATACCACCCAGTCGTCCGCATTGCTGCGCCTGGGGGAGAGGATATCATCCAGCTGGGCAAAACAGCCCCTGCCGAAGATGACCCGGGGCACCAGTTTGAAGTTTCTAAACATGATTTTCCTTAAAATTTATACTGTTAGAGATTTTTTAATGGCAGCAATACGCTGTTCCAGGTCCTGGTCCGACCAGGACAGCATGATCTGCATGGACAGGGTGCGCTGCATTACGGCATCGGATTCCGGCAGTTCCAGATGCTGATAATCCGGCAGGTTGCCGCATAGTTCCACAGCCATGGGCGCGGCAGCGGCCATTTTTTTCAGGTGGTGCCACTGGCGGTAATAATGCCAGTTGTTGGCATACCAATAGGGGCAGGAGACACCGTTTTCTGCAAGCCTTTTAGCTGCCTGTCTGGCTTTTTCTTCAGTGGGCAGCAGAAAACTTAAAAAGGTGGCAGAATCCCCGAAGGGATCCGGCAGGTACCGAAAGGAAATACCGGGCAGGTCTGTCATGGCATCCTTGAGAATCTGTTTGTTCCTGCGCTGGGTGTCAAGGATCTGGTCCAGTTTTCTGAGCTGGGCCAGGCCCACGGCTGCGTTGAGTTCCGAGATCCGGTAATTGCATCCCAGAATGGGGTGGTCATCCGCGCCCCGGTCCGGTCCGCCCAGATGGTCATGGCCGTGGTCAGCATATTGATGGCATCTTTCATACACCCGGGGGTCATTTGTTATCACGGCACCGCCTTCACCACAGGTCACGGTCTTTACCGCATCAAAGGAAAAACAGCCGGCCATACCGAAACTGCCCAGATGTTTTCCCTGATAGGTTCCCCCCAGTGCCTGGCAGGCATCTTCCAGCAGGATCAGGCCTTTCTGGTCGCAGAAATCTTTTATTTCATCAATGCGTGCCATGGCACCGCACATGTGCACCGGGACCACTGCCCGGGTTCTGGGGGTGAGCACAGCCCCTAGCCGGTCCGGGTTCAGGCACAGGGTTTCATCAATTTCGGCAAACACCGGTATGGCACCTGCCTGAAGCACTGCTTCAAAAGTGGCAACAAAGGTGAACGGCGGAATAATGACCTCATCTTTTGCCCCGATGCCGCAGGCAGCCATGGCTGTGCTCAGGGCTGCAGTGCCGCTGGCGCACAGATGGCTGAAAGCCGATCCCGTGATATCCCCCAGTTTTTTTTCAAATTCCAGTGCTTTGTAGTGGCCTTTTCTGGCCCCCTCAAACCCGTAGCGCATCAGAACGCCGGTGGACAAAACATCCCCCACCTCTTTTCTTTCTTTGTCGCCGAATATTTCAAACCCAGGCATGACAGACTCCTATAATTATAAATCCAACTGTATTCTTAAATTATCAAGATAGTTCTATCTATCACATCCTGTGTTTAAGTTTCAAGAACAGTTCACCAATTCTCAGGTGGAAAGCAATTGACCCACAAACATCCGTGGGTCTATAATGAAATTATGGATCAAAAAAACCAAAAAGGTCGGACTCAGGATGAATTACATGGGGGGATCACCGTGCCTGATTTTTTATCCCTGTATATCCATGTGCCCTTCTGCAGAAAAAAATGCCCGTACTGTGATTTTTTTTCAGTGACCGATCTGTCTTGGGTCAACGCCTATGTTGCAGGTGTCTGCAAAGAGATCCAGCTGTGGTCTGACATGAACGGACCATGGTCCCGGATGCCGGTGCATACCATATATTTCGGAGGCGGCACCCCGTCTTTGCTGTCTGTAAACCAGATGCACCAGATCCTTGATATGGTGCAGAACTGCTTTCGTCTTGCTCCTGGCCCGGAAATCACATGCGAGGTGAATCCCGGCACTGTGGATGCCCAGTACCTGGCAGGCCTGCGGCAGTTGGGGATCAACCGCATCAGCATCGGGATCCAGTCATTTGATCCCCAGAAACTGTCATTTTTATCCCGGCTGCATACCAGAAAACAGGTGTTTGATGTCCTGGAAGGCGCTTGCCTGGCCGGGTTTTCCAATCTGGGCCTGGACCTGATGTACGGTCTGCCTGAAGAAACCCATGGGGCCTGGCAGGCAGATCTTGATACAGCCCGCAGGTTTGCGCCGGCCCACCTGTCCTGCTATATGCTCACCATCGAGCCGGGGACCCCCTTTTTTGACCACTGTGAAAAAGGGCTTTTTTTACCCTGCGACCGGGAACGGCGCATGGATTTTTTTGTGCAGACAGCTGAGGTACTGGAAAAATCCGGTTATATCCATTATGAGGTGTCAAATTTTGCCCTGGGGCAAAAAAACCGGTCGGTTCACAATTCCCATTACTGGCACCGGGGGGCCTATATCGGGCTGGGGCCGTCTGCCCACTCTTTTGTGCCGGAAAAAACTAAAGGCATATCAGGCATACAGAAAGTTTCAGGGGCGGTTCCCCCCTTTTTCGGAGCCAAAGGCCCGGCCCGGTCCTGGAATGCTGCAAATCTGCACACCTGGTTGGAGCGTGTTGATGCCGGCAAACTGCCCCGGGCTGGTTATGAAATGCTTACACCGGCCCAGGAGATACTGGAGCAGGTTATGCTGGGACTGAGAACAGAACATGGTATCCAGATACACCGTTTGGACAAAGATATCCATGCATTCATGGCCCGGCTGGAAGACCAGGGCATGGGCATGATTTCTGCGTATGCCGGCACTGCAGGCACAGTCAGGCGTTTCAGACTGACCCGCACAGGCATGACCTGCCTGGACAGCATTGTGGATGCGTTTGCCCGAAATATTTTTGATAAAATGGATTTTTATGATAATTTTTGACAAAATTATCTTTTAATTTTATAAAAAATCCTGTAAAAGGATATGTTTTTACCGGCAGTGTCCATGATTTATGGGCAGATATTAACCCAAATATGATGGTTTTATGTATTTAAGATTAAAAATTTTATGTTTATTCGGCAGGTTACATATTCAAAAAATGATCCGGCATCTCTTGCGTATGCCGCAGGCCAGGGAGTTGCGATTGCTGCTGGGGGGATAAAAGACATAAAGTCTTTTTTGCACAGGAATTGTTTCTACTTCACATATCTCTCCGATACCCACCCCCATCACAATCATATTCCCTTTCGCCCGATTCTTCGTAAGCCAGCCAGGACAGGGTATGCTGCCTACAGACAAACCGGATATGTCCATGCCGTAAAACTTGATCACATGGTGACTGCAGTTGTTTTGGCAGATGCAGCCCTGGACATGACTAACATTTTACAGAAAAGGATTGTTCCGGCACAAACCACGGCTTAAAGGGTTCTTTTTCGATTTTGGATAATTGACAAAGACCTTTTTTACCGTTTTTCTGCCCTTTTGCATGCCGTATCTGGTCATGTTCAAAGGTGCAGACTGTTTTTGGCATCCCAACGATGTTTTGGGGTAATTTTAACCGATATTTTTATTGACTATTGGAGACAGCAGTAATGCTTGATAAAAATATTACTTTTGTTGAAGATTCCCGGAGAAATGATTTTTTTGCTCTGGGGCGGCAGATAACCATTGAATATTATGCATGCAGTGCAACAGCCTTTCTGGATGAAATCCTTGTTGAAAACGCCCTGTTACAGGCAGCAGAAAACAGCGGGGCCACCATTATCAGTTCCTCTTTTCATAAGTTTGACCCCCAGGGTGTCAGCGGTGTTGTGGTTATTGCGGAATCGCATTTTACAATCCACGCATGGCCGGAACATGATTATGCCGCAGTGGATATATTCACCTGCGGTGACAATATCGACCTGGAAAAAGCCATTGACTCCATGAAAGATTCCTTTGGGTCAAAAAATGTGTTGATCTCTTCTGACCAGAACAGGGGCATCATCTCCAAACCCTTTGAACAGCAGAAAATTGGTGAAACCATAGCAAATTCAAAGGTGCATCCCATATCCTGGAAAAAGGAATATGCACACAAAAATCCCTGGGGCGTACTGGCTTCTGTTGATATTTATGACACTGATCCGGCTGTTATAAGGGATGCCGGAAGCATTAAGGATTTTGTGCACCAGTTGTGCGATCTTATCGAGATGAAACGTTACGGGGAATGCCAGGTGGTGCATTTTGGAGAAGATGAACGGGTGGAAGGGTTCAGTATGACCCAGCTCATTGAGACATCATTGATATCCGGTCATTTTGCAAATGCCTCCAACACCGTATACCTGGATGTGTTCAGCTGCAAATATTATGATCCCAGGCAGGTGGCTGAGTTTGCCATCTCTTTTTTCAAAGGGCGCCATTACAAAATGCAGATCGCTATGCGGCAGTGAAAATTACAGATATGGCGCGTGGGGGATGAGGGGCTCAGCGCAGCTGAAACTTTATCCCCCACACCATTCATGCACAAGTGGAAAAAGGAGAATAAAATGGCAGATGCCAATCATATCAAAGACGGCTGGTTTTTTGAAACCTGTTCCATGTGGTCCGGGATGGGGTTTGCCCTTGAAATTGAAAAAGTTCTTCACAAAGAAAAGAGCCGATATCAGCTGATCGAGGTGTTTCAAACCAAAAATTTTGGAAGAATGCTTGCCCTGGACGGCATTATTCAGCTCACGGAATTTGATGAATTCAGTTACCAGGAAATGCTGGCCCATGTGCCGCTGTTTGCCCATCCGTCTCCTGAAAGTGTGCTGGTCATCGGCGGTGGAGACGGCGGTATTTTACGGGAGGTCTGCCGCCATGACTGTGTAAAAACCATTGATTTTTGTGAAATTGATGAAGCGGTTATCAGGGTGTCAAAACAGTTTTTGCCCACCCTTGCCTGCGGATTTGATGATCCCAGGGTCAGCGTTTTCATCGGGGACGGTAATGACTATATCCGGGAAAAAAAGAACCGGTATGATGTGATTATTGTTGATTCATCCGACCCTGTGGGACCCGGAGAGGTGCTTTTTCAAGAGCCGTTTTACAAAGGGCTGAAAGCAGCATTAAAACCTGACGGGATTGTGGCCACCCAGGGGGAATCCATTTTCCTGCACCAGGAATGTGTTAAAAACCTTGCCCGCATCACACGGCAGCTGTTTGTAAAACAGGCGTATGCCTGCATAATGGTTCCTACATATCCGGGGGGCAATATCGGTATCTGCCTGGGATCACTGGGGCCGGATATCCAACAGCCTGGAAGAGATATATCTGATAAAATCCAGTCTCAGCTGCGTTATTATACCCCTGAAATGCACAGTGCTTCCTTTGTAATGCCCGGGTTTGCACAAAAAATGTTCGAAACGATATAGAATATTGAAATAATGCAGCAGGTGCCTGCGCCTGCTGCATTTTCCTTTTCAAAGCTTTCGGCGCAGCTGACGCAAGTCCCCCACCCGGATGGTCAGGTTGATGGAATCAAAGTATTCAATGAGGGGGATGACATATTTTCTGGAAATTCCTGTCATATCCTTGAATTCCGGGGTGGTGATTTTTTCGTTTTTTTTGAGAAAATCCACAAGGTCGTTTTCCAGCCGGGCAATGGCATCTGCATCAAAAAACAGGTCATCTTTTGTCTTGATGATCTGTTTTTCATCAATGAGCATCTGCAGCACATCTTTTGCCGTATTTTTGTCCAGGCCCAGATCCTGGCACACTGTTCGAAAAAAAGGCGGGGTCAGGCCTGCGATCCGATAAATCTGTATGATGTTTTGTTTTATTTCATGCTGGTCCACCTGCAAAGCCACCTCAAATCCTGTAAGTTTCACCAGGTTTTTGTCCAGCACCACGGTGTTTTCCTTGTCAAGCCGTGAAAACAGGATATTGAAGAACTTAGGGTCTTTTATGTACTTGAACTTGGATTTGAGTTCCTGGGTGGGCATGCCCTCTTTTAGGGGATTGGCTTCATGGTAGTGCTGGATTTTTTCTAAGACTTTTGTTTTAAAATCAGTGAAAAATGCACCGCTGACATAGATTTGTCTTTCCTTGTCCGTCTGGATGATTTCCTGCTGGGCCAGCATTTTCTGCAGGGTTGCGGCCAATTTTTTATCAGTTATGTTTGTCATGATCCGCAGATCATTGAAACTGAGTCCTTTAAAGCCTTTCAAAGACAGGAAAAATAAAATGGTCTGTTGCATATCCTCTGCTGCCAAGGCGTTAAGGCCCTGGATCACAGGTGCATCCAGGTGTTTGTGCTTCTGGGACACCGGGTTGAGAATGGCCCCGCCCCCGATGGTTCTCACCGGTGAATAGCTTCTGACAACATACCGGTCATCTTTTATACAGCACACCGGTGATTCCAGGCGGAACTGGACCAGGGCATCCTCTCCGGGCAGCAGTTCTTCTCTGTCCAGAAGCACCATATATCCCAGTATTTCACTGGTCCCGGAATGAAAACGGACACGGGTACGTGCTTTGGCCGGCCGGGTGTTGGATTTTAAAAAATGGAATCCAGCATCCACCATATAACTTTCAATGAGGGTGCCAGGTGTGGAAAGAATGTCCCCCCGGTTTACAGATTCCTTGTCCAGGCCCTGGAAATTGATGGCGGTGCGGGTACCTGGCCCGGCCTCTTCCACACTGCTGGAATGCACCTGGATGCCCCGCACCCGGGAGACAATTTTTTTGGGATAGACCATGATATCTTCTCCCACCCGGATACTGCCCGAGGCCAGGGTCCCGGTTATCACCGTGCCGAAACCTTTCATGCTGAACACCCGGTCCACCGGCAGCCGGAATATGGAGGAAAATTTTCGTTCCGGCAGGTTGCTGCAGATCTTCTCAAGGGCTGCTACAAATTGTTCCAGACCCTGGCCTGTGACCGAAGATACCGGAATAACAGGCTTGTCCTCCAGAAATGTGCCCTGGACAAAATCATGGATATCTTCCATGGCCAGTTCCAGCAGGTCCTCATCCACCATATCGGTCTTGGTCAGGGCGATCAGGCCATTTTCAATGCCCATGAGGTTGCAGATTTCCATGTGCTCCCGGGTCTGGGGCATGACCCCTTCGTCCGCTGCAATGACCATGGTGACCACATCAATGCCTGAGGAGCCTGCCACCATGTTTTTAACAAATTTTTCATGGCCCGGCATGTCCACAATGCCGATATGGGAACCCCCTGGCAGATCCAGAAAGGCAAATCCCAGTTCAATGGTAATGCCCCGTTGTTTTTCTTCCTTGAGACGGTCGGTTTCAATGCCGGTTAGTGCCTTTACCAGGCTGGTTTTTCCATGGTCGATATGGCCGGCTGTGCCGAGAATGATGTTTTCCAATGGGTCTATCCCTTTTTCCGGGGGGTGGATTTTTTAAAGTACTGCATGCCGTAAGCCAGGGCCACCAGAACCAGGCCTGTGAGTATACCGTTACCTATACCCCATTCCGGTTTGAAGACCCGGATCAGAAGAATGCCGAATACCAGTCCCAGTATGAGCCTGACAACAAATATGAGCAATGCGTTCATGAAGCGTTCCTTTTATTTGGTAGGTCATGTTTTTGTACCAAGGATAATAGTCAAACAACCAGGTCAGGTCAATGTTAAATTTCAAATCTCTCCGGGCCATTGCATGTAATCACATCCTGTTCAGCTGCTTGATACACCACTGCCCACAGGGGGCTATGTCATTACAGGTGACGCTGCATCTGTATGCGATTATCCTGTCAAACCTCTGATTACGGCAATTTGTGAAAAAACTATTGAAAAAACCACCCGATTCTGATAATGTAGGAGAGTTTTTTGCGGTGGGTGTAGCTCAGTTGGTAGAGCACCAGGTTGTGGCCCTGGTGGCCGCGGGTTCAAGTCCCGTCACTCACCCCATTGTTTTCTTTATTTCAGTCGGTTCGCCGCCAAATTCCGTTCAGATTCGTTGACCAGCTTTTTACCCCTTCATGCTGGACCCGCTGGACCGCTATGACGTCCAAGATAGCCCGGTATTGTCCGGCATCCCATCCTTTGAGTCTTTTGTCACGGCATGCAGCGCCCTTCCGGTCATATCCTGTGACGGTGCTTTATAACAGGGGCATGGCCGGCATGGCAGAAAGAATACGCTGCTGTCTTTTTTTCAGATATGGGCTGGGATCCTTGGGTGACCATCTGTGGGGACTGGGCAGCACCGCAGCCATCAGGGCTGCCTGCTCTTGGGTCAGGCTGGCTGCATCTTCTGCAAAATAAGTGCGTGCCCCTGCCTGGGCTCCCACAATACCGGTGCCCCAGTCCACAGTATTCAAATAGATCTCCAGGATGCGCGGTTTTTCCCACATCAGTTCAATGAGCACCGTGTACCAGGCCTCTGCCAGTTTTCGCAGCGGGTTTCGGGTGGCGGGCAGGAACACGGATCGGGCCGCCTGCATGGTGATGGTGCTGGCTCCTCTGAAGGATTTTCCTTTCAGGACATTGTTTAACACGATTTTTATTTCTTCAAAATCAAATCCATGATGGATCAGAAACCGCTGGTCTTCAGCTGCGATGACCGCCTGCTTTAGATGGGAGGAAATACTGGAAAGATCCTGCCATTCATAGGCAGGAACAACATAAGGGGCATCAAACAATTCATGGCGCAGCCGTTCCCAGACCATGTTGATGGTGAACGGCGGGTTAATAAATTTCAATGCCGCTACCTGGAGCAGGGTCAGACAGACAAGGAGCAGAAAAAGTTTTATAAAGCTTCTTAACACCCACCCGAAAAGTGACCTGCGCTGTTTTTTTTTCATGAGGGATTTCCTTTTTCGAAAATATCCTACCGGCAATTCAATCGGTTGTCAATCATTCAGAAAAGGTGCAGAAATGGCGAGATAACCCTGGAAAAATATGACCTGGCTGTGTCAGAACTGGACCACAGACTTGCAGCCATTTGGGAACAGCTGGATGGCACTTATATTATAGAAAAAGACCCTGATGAAAAAAGACACCGTTGCAAATAAATGTGCTGACCATACCCGTATTTTCGGTGCCCCTGCCGTGAAAAAATAATTGTGCTGTATTTTCTATGGGGATACTTTTATTATTGAGCCCTGTGTGATAAAATTTTGGAATAGTTATCTGAACAATCAGGAGAACAGTATGGCGGACAATAAAAACAGTGAACATCCTTCATGTGCAGTTTGTGACATGCCGGTGGGGGAAAAAATATGTTTTACAGAAAAGGGGAAAGGCCATAAGGGATGCCCTACAGTGACCCGTAACCCGGTGCTGAAAGCGGCCAACAAGGCATATGAAGCTGAAGATGTTCAAAAATTTGCCCATGCCGCATCTGCCCAGGAGGCTGCCTGTTATGCCAACCGGGACCAGCAGCCCTATGTGATGCAGCCCTGCAAAACCAGGATTGTGGAAACCTGTGAATTTGCCGGGAGAATGGGCTATCAGCGCATCGGCCTGGCTTTCTGTCTGGGGCTTTGTGCTGAGGCGAAAACTGTTGGAGAGATTTTTCAAGCCCATGGATTTGAGGTGATTTCCGTGTGCTGCAAAGCCGGCAGAACCTCCAAAGATTTCATCGGCATCACGGATGTGGACAAGATATACAGGGGAAGCGATGAAGCCATGTGCAATCCTGTATTCCAGGCACAGCTGCTGAACAGGGAACAGGTGGATTTCAATGTTCTGCTGGGCCTGTGCGTGGGACATGATGCACTGTTTTTCAGGAACACGAATATTCCCACCACAGTGCTGGCGGTAAAGGACCGGGTCACCGGACACAACCCCCTGGCTGCCGTGTACCAGGCAGATTCCTATTACCGCAAGATCCGCAATCCCTAAGACATGCATATTTTTCTCACAAATGATGATGGGTTTCAGGCCCCGGGCATCCAGGCATTGTACAAAGTGTTGTGCCGGGAGCACCATGTGGTGATGGTGGCGCCGGACCGGGAAAAAAGTGCGGTGAGCCATGGCATCACCCTGCATCATCCCATGCGGATCCAGCAAATGCCGGCCGAAGGCGGCGGCAGGATATATGCTGTTGACGGTACCCCGGCGGACTGTGTCAAGCTGGGGTTGTCTGAATGTGTTGATGCACTCCCGGACATGCTGATATCAGGGATTAATCCGGGAACCAACATCGGCATTGACATCAATTATTCCGGCACGGTTGCCGCTGCAAGGGAAGGGGCGCTGAACGGCATCATGAGCATGGCGGTTTCCATGAAGATCAGCCGGGTCATGGATTATGAAAACCTGGCCAGGTGGATTGCCAACATGGCTGAAACCATCCGGAGACATAATCTTCCCGCCGGCACTTTTTTGAATATCAATGCCCCGGGTGTTGCTGTTTCCAAAATTGCAGGGGTGAAAATCACCTGCCAGGCCTTTGACAACCTGTCCCGTTTTTTTGAAAAACGAAAAGATCCGAAACAACGGTGCTACTTTTGGTATGGAAACCAGGAACCGGTATCAGGGGCCCAGGATACCGATGTCAATGCCATTGCACAAAATTATCTGTCCATCACCCCTGTCCGGTGTGATCTCACTGACTACCGGGCCATGGCGGAAATGCCGGTTTTTTCAATTGGCTGATCCAGGCGTAGAAAACCTGAAAAACCGGTATGCCTTTCTGCGCACATGTGCGGGATATATCTGCAGATGAACACGATTTTAGACATGGCCAGACAATACCAGGAGATTCTGGCGCTGTTGACGATTGTTTCGGCTGCCGGTTTTGTTTTTGGTCTGCTGGCGGTGTCCAGACTGGTCTGCTGGCTGCCGGCTAATTATTTTATGGGCTATGGTACGCCGGGACCGGCTCCGAAACTGCTGCGAAGGCGGGTCAGGGTGGTAAAAAACCTGGCAGGACTGGTTCTGGTCTTTCTGGGTTTTGTCATGCTGTTCGTGCCGGGCCAGGGCCTGCTGACCCTTTTTCTGGGGATTGTTGTCATGGATTTTCCCGGCAAAAAAAAAATGATCATATGGTTGATCCGCATGCGGCAGATCCAGTCATCGTTAAATTGGATCCGTAAAAAAAATAGACGTACCCCATTTGAATTTCCGGCTTCCCGAAAAATGGGATAATGGTAATCTGTCTTTGAATTATAAAAAATGGCCAACGATATGCATCTTGTAACGGATACCCTGGTATCTGAGCAATTTATCCCTGCAGAATCTCAAGGATGGTTTTTTGGGTTTTCGAAATTTGGTCAGTATTCGTGATCACCGCATCTGTTAGAGATGTCCGGCAGCCGAAATCTGTCCGGGGAAGCGGGGAACCCATGAGCCCGTGCAGCAGATCCTGGACTTTCTGGATGCTTTCACTGTACCGTTCCAGCACCGATGCCAGACTGGCATGGTGAGACGGGTCATCCATCCAGCAATCATAATCGGTGATGATGCAGATGGCCGCATAACACATCTGGGCCTCCCTGGCCAGAAAGGCTTCCGGGACATTGGTCATGCCCACCAGGTCGCATCCGGCCAGGCGCAGAAAATGGCTTTCCGCTTTGGTGCCCAGCCGGGGACCTTCCACGCAGGCATAGGTTTTGCCGGTGTGCAGGGGCAGCTCCATGTTTGCGGCATGGTCTGCGATCCATTGGGTCAGGCTGCCGCAGACAGGTTCAGCCGTTGATATGTGGGCGGCAAGACCATCTCCGAAAAAGCTGGACTGGCGCCGGCCCCGGGTCCAGTCAAAATACTGACCCGGTATGACAAGATCTCCGGGATGGATGTTTTCCTGCAGGCTGCCGGTGGCGGAAACACTGATGATCCGGGTGGCACCCAGTTGTTTCAATGCAAAGATATTGGCCCGGTAGTTGATCTCATGGGGCAGAAATTCGTGATTGCAGCCGTGGCGGGGGATGAACTGCAGGTCCCTGCCGTTGAATACCGCCCGGACAATGGGGGCGGACGGGTTCCCGAACGGGGTGTCAACTGTCTGTTCCGCTTTGATTTCAAGTCCTTGGATTTGATAAAATCCGGTACCGCCGATAATTGCAAGCATCTGGTATTGGTTCCTTCCTCAATATCGGGTTAATTTGATTCGCCAGTACAGCCACATACCATCAAATACAGCAAATTTCAAAATCAAAATCCACATCCGGATGTTTTTTCCTGATCCCCGGCCCCCAGAGACCCTGCCGTTTCCATGGCTGTGGCCAATGACCATATTATTTTAAGGCAGATGCCAGAAACGCTTCTCCTTTAGCCATGATAGTGTCATGGTCCTCTGGAATGGCAAGGTGTTCCAGCAGGTCACATGTTTTGTCGTGCAGAATGCCGGCGGCGGTGGGGGCACCCTTGTTCCGCCATTTGTCGAGGGACAGAAACGGCCAGATCGTGCTTGAAAACTGGGATTCCCTGAAATGCCGGCCGGTCAGGGATGATGACAGAAAATTTCCCCCCGGACCCAGTTTTTTAATGTCGGAAAACCCGATATGGTCATCTGCTATGGAAAATCCGGCAGCAAACTGTCTTGACTGGCAAATGAGATCATCGGAATAAACAACCAGTTCCGGAGAAAAAACCAGGGAATCAAAACTGCCCCCCACAAAAGGGACCATGCCCACCGCCCCTGAGCAGCTTGTAAGGTGGTTGATGCACAGGGTGGTTGCGGCAAGCAGGTCTGCGCCCCAGCCGTTACCGCTGCCGGATGTGCCGCAGTGGGGAATATTGTAGAAGGCCATCATTTCAGCACAGGCCAGATTCAGCACCAGGGTGCGGGGTGAATAAAAACTGCCGGCATGTTTCATGTCAAAGGCGGCAGGCAGGCTGCCCAGGATGATGGGAGCCCCCGGCTTCACCAGCTGGCTGTACACCAGTCCTGCCAGCAGTTCAGCGGTGAGCAGGGCCAGGGTGCCCCCTGGGGTGATGGGACAGGTGGCACCGGACATGCCATAATTGGAAAAGATAAACGGCAGCCCTTTTTGAATGGACAGATCTATTTTCCGGGTGGTGTCCGCGTTCAGCACCAGCGGGGTGATGGGATTCACATAAGGGATCACAAAGGGATGATCAGACAGGTCCCTGGTAAGATGTTCACACAGGCCCAGGGCGGTTGCAAAGCAATTCTGGTTGGATATGAGCATCACCAGGGGTTTTGTGGTATGGGCCAGCATTTCCAGGACCCCTAAGGTGTCTGCTGTTTCCGAAGAAAAATCCTGTATCACCCCGGGGGTTGAAATAAAATCAAAGCTTTTCAAGGTATGGCCCAGGCCTGCGGCAAGGCCCATGTGGCGCCGCAAAAACGGCTGGATTTTGTTTGTGAACGGGTCGTGATAATGCAGATTGGTAACACCGATGCCGAACACCGCATCCTGGTTCTCATCGCTTTTTAAAACAAAGCATGGCCGGCCCATGCGGTCAAATATGGGTATGCTTGACGGGGCTGAATCGATTGCCCTTTGGACAAGGTCTTCCGGGATATGAACCACAGACGTGTGTGCGGATTTTCCCATGGCTTTTTCAAATACCTGCCGTGCCCCGGGATCATCTACCTTTATCCCGGTCTGTTGAAGAATTAAGAGTGCATCATGGTGGATTTTTTCAATCTGTTCTTTATTCATGACCCGGGTTCTGGGTTTCAGATCAAACATATGGTTTTTTTCCTTTACAGCAGGTTTCACAGGGGGGTGTTTCTTACGGGATCAGACAGTTAAATAATCATCAGGGGTTATCCGGTTCACATCAATACCGCTCACCGTATTTGTAAGGTGCTGTTCCATGGCCTGTTTTGCCCGGGCACTGTCTTTTTGTTCCAGGGAAAACACAATTGTTTGATGTTCATCCGGAGAGGTGTTGTTGGCCTCCAGCAGCTGGTAAAACGGATCAAACAAAATCAGGTAGATGGTGGTTTTCTGGATCAGTTCCCTGATGTAGTGGACCAGAACAGGGTTGGCCGTTTTTTTTGCGATCAACAGGTGAATGGCATTATTGATCTCATAGTATCGGTCAAGTTCCCTGGCATTGAACACCTTTTTTTCCTTTTCTATCAGGTGGTGAAGGGTATGGAAATCCCCGGAATCAAGGTGGTGCAGCGCCAGTGAGACCGCCATCTTTTCCAGCTGGGCCCGCACCTGAAAACAGGCTTTGATCTCTTCAAGGGTGGGGTTGACCACCGACGCCCCCTTGTTGGGGGAAAAATCAGCCAGCCCTTCAAACACCAGCCGTTTGATGGCACCCTTTACCGTGGCCCGGCTCATGCCCAGACTGTTTGCCAGAGAGACCTCTTTGAGTTTGCTGCCTTTCTGGATATACCCTTTGCTGATGGCAATCTTGATTTTATCGTAGGCCTGGTCTTCCAAACTGAGGGCCATTCCTTCACCTCCTTATGTCATTTTCCATGGATGACCCGAGCCTGTCTTGGCCAATCGACTCGCAGTTTATCTTTCTGTTTTGCAATGGTTTTTTTTCAGTCATTGCCTGTAGATCGGTCGCCGGATATATCGCACAACCTAAAAAGCCATAGCCCGTAGGGGCGGTTCTGGATTCAAAGAATATGGGCCAGAAACTGCCGGGTGCGCTCCTGTTCCGGGTTGTTGAAAATCTTTTCCGGCGGTCCCTGCTCCACCCAGTTGCCGTTGTCCATGATCAGAATCCGGTCTGCCACATCCCGGGCAAAATGCAGCTCATGGGTAACGGCAATAATGGTCATCCCTTCCTTTGCCAGTCTTTCCATGACCTCCACCACCTCTCCCACCAGCTCCGGATCAAGTGCGGATGTGGGTTCGTCAAACAGCATCACCTTGGGTTTCATGGCCAGGCTCCTGGCAATGGCCACCCGCTGCTGCTGGCCCCCGGACAGACGGGAAGGGTGCTCATCGCGTTTTTCCGAAAGCCCGATCCACTGCAGCAGCTGTTCGGCATAGGAAACAGCGGCCTCTTTTTTCTGGTGCAAAACAGTGACCGGGCCTTCAATGATGTTTTCCAGCACCGTCATATGTGGAAACAGGTTGAATGCCTGAAAGCACATGCCGGTGCGTTTGCGGATATCCCTGATGCGGCCGTTTCTCAGTTTGTCGTTTTCCCCGGCCTCAATAACGATACCATCCACCTCCACCGTGCCGGCAGTAGGTTCTTCCAGAAAATTGATGCACCGCAGCAATGTGCTTTTTCCGGAACCGGACGCCCCTAAGATGGCAACGGTTTCCCCTTTTTTCACCTCCAGGTCAATGCCGCACAGCACATGCATGTCCGGGTGAAACACCTTGTGGATATTGGATATTTTCACCATGAAAGAATCGTTTTCCATCATCTGATACTCCTGTCGCCCCGGGCCATATGGGTTTCAAGTTTTTCCTGGAAATACTGGAGCATGATGCACATCATCCAGTAAATCAGGGCCACGGTGATGAGCATCTCCAGAGACTGGAAATGCCGTCTGCCCATTTTAATGGCCCGGTAGCTCAGCTCCCACACCCCCATGAGAGACACCAGGGACGAGTCTTTGACCATGGCGATAAATTCATTGGAAACCGGGGGGATGATGACCCGCAGGGCCTGGGGAAAGATGATGCGTTTCATGGTCTGGGTCCGGGTCATGCCCAGGGCGTTGGCCGCTTCGGTCTGGCCCGGATCGATGGACTGAATGCCGGCCCGGACCGTTTCGGTCATGTAGGCCCCGTAACACACCCCTAAGGCCAGGATACCAGCGGTCAGGGCCGGGAGGGTAAAATATGCCTGGATACCGGTGAACCCGTATCCTTCCAGGGCCTTTCCGATCTGGGGCAGGGCCAGGTACCACATGTACACCTGGACCAGAAGCGGCGTTCCCCGGATAAGGGATACATAGGAAGAGGCAATGCTGTTGAACACCGGGTTTTTGGACAGCCGCCCCAGGGCCCCGATAACGGCCAGAAAACAGGCCAGGGAGATGGCCATGAATGAGACAAAAAGGGTGTACCCCATGCCGGCAAATATAAAGGGCAGCTGGTTTTTCATGAACCTGAAATCCAGTTTCAGAAGGATGAGCACCGTTACCATGGCGATGGCCAGAATGATAAAGGATATGATCAGTTTGCGTTTGTAGGCGGCCCTGTCTGTTTCAATCTGTGTAAGGGTTTTTCTGGCCTCTGCAGGAATACCGCTGCCCTCAGAAAAATTTGTATCGGCCTTCATTTTTTGGTTTCCTTGTCTGTGATAAAAAAAGAAACAAAAATACACAAGCAGTTTCAGCCGGATACCATGATATGGTCTGGAAAGAAACTGCTTGTGTGTCTGGTTATCAGAGCTTTGGAATCAGGTTGGTTTGGTAGAACTTTTCAGACAGGGCCACCAGGGTGCCGTCGGCATTCATGGACAGAATGATTTCATTTAGTTTGTCCACCAGGGTCTGGCTGTTGGCCCGGCTTTTGTCCAGCGCAAAACTCAACGGCTCGTAATAGGGGGGATCTCCCAGCATTTTGATGGGGCAGCCGTTTTTGCATCCGGAACTTATGGCTTCGGCAAGGGTCTGCCGGGAGGTGAACACGGCATCCAGCCGCGCGCCGTCGCCAAGGGTCAGGTCTTCGATGTGGTTGGCATCGGTGGGATAGGTCACCAGGTCGGCTTCCCAGTCCTGAAACACAATCTTTACATCTTCGATGGACAGATCTTTCTGCAGATATCTTTCATTGGTGGTTTCACTGGCAACACCGATTTTTTTGCCGGCCAGGTCTGCCAGGGTTTTGATGGAAGTGTTGTTTTTATGCACGGCAAACTGGGCAGGAGAGCTGTAATAGGGCAGGGTGAACAGCAGCGCTTTTTTTCTTTCCTTGGTGGGGGTCATGGACCCGATGGAGATATCCCATCTTTTTCCCCATTTGCCGGCGGTGATCAGGTCCCAGTCCGGTGTGACAAATTTGACATCCACACCCAGTCTTTTGGCCACTTCTTTGGCCACACTGATGTCAAACCCTTCCAACTCGCCTTTTTCATTCAAAAAACTCTGGGGGGCATAATTGGCATCAGTGGATACCACAATGGTCCCTGCTGCCATAATTTCTTCAAGCACAGACTGCCCGGCAAAAGATCCTGCAATAAAAAAAAGGCAGGTGGATAAGATCGCTGCAAAGGTCCAAGACAATTTTTTCATGGTAAACCTCCTGTTGGTTATTATTTCCGGAAGCGGCATGCCACCGGTAACTTACGCGAACATTACTGGTCTTGTCTGTTTGGCCTTGTCTCTGGTGTCATCCATAAATTGTTGAACAATTTTTGATTGACAAACCTATAAAGGTTTTGTAGGGATGTCAAGTGGAAATATCGCCCCGGCAGGTGCTTTGGGCGGTTTTTTGTGAAACGCAGGCTGACACCCCTTTTCATGACTGTATGTATGGGGGGATAATTGATGAAACATGGTGGCGAGGTGGAAATAAGATGAAACGCAATTTTCACGCAGGAGGGCTGCGCAGCGCCGGACTGAGTCTCAATATCCTGACCGATGACGAACTGGATGAGATTCACTACGGCACCCTTGAAGTGCTCAATGAAACAGGGGTATTTGTGGAAGATGCTGCTGCCCTGGATTGTTTTGAAAACGGGGGGGCCGTGGTTGACCGGGATACAAAAAATGTACGGATCCCCCCCCATGTGGTGGAGGATGCCATACGGTCGGCCCCTGCCAAGGTGGTTCTGTATGGCCGCAATCCAGCCCATGACATTGTTCTGGAAAGCACCCGGGTGCATTTTACCAATTTCAGCGAGGGGGTGATGGTAAATGATCCCTATACCGGAGAAAACAGGGCCCCCGTAAAACAGGACCTGATCGATTCTGCCAGGGTCATCGATTATCTGGATGAGATCGATTTCTGTGAAAAAGCCCTGGGGGCCCATGACGTGGACCAGCGCACCGTGCCTTTGCACAATGCGGAAGCCTATTTGACCCATACATCCAAGCACTGCGCATTCGGACCGGGCAACGGCGGGTTTCTGGAAAAGATCATTGCAATGGCCCAGGCCATTGCCGGTGGGGCCGCGGCATTTGCCAGACGGCCCATCGTGTCCTTTACCACCTGTCCGGTAAGCCCTTTGAAACTGATCGCTGACTGCTGCGACATCATCATGACATCGGCAAAAAACAATGTGGTGTGCAACATCCTGTCCATGGCCATGGCCGGCGGCACGGCCCCGGTCACCCTGGCCGGGACTCTTGTGAACCACAATGCCGAGGTGCTGTCCGGGATCACCCTGGCACAGCTGACCCGGAAAGGCACGCCCGTGATTTACGGCAGCTCCACCACGGCCATGGACCTGAAACTGGCATCCGCCAGTGTGGGCACCCCGGAATGTGCCGTGATATCCGGGGCCGTGGCCCGCCTTGCCAGGTACTATGCCCTGCCCAGCTATGTGGCGGGCGGGTAGGGCGACAGCAAAATATCCGATGTCCAGACTGGCCATGAAAAGACACTCACCGGACTGATTCCCGCATTGGCAGGTGCCAATATGATTTACGGTCCGGGGATGCTTGAAAGCGGCATTACTTTTGATTTTGGCCAGCTGGTGCTTGACTGTGAGTTTGTGCGTATGATCAAACATACCATTCAGGGCATTCCCGTGAATGATGACACACTTGCCATCGA
>JAABSB010000070.1 GCA_011390615.1 Desulfotignum sp.
AGAAGGCGGTCTGTGCCTTTGCAGACAAATGCCATACCCACTGCCCGATCCCCCGGCATATCGGGTCTGTTCCCATCGTGCCCGGAGAAGTGGGGACCGGTCCGTTTGGGCTGTGCAACACCCTGCCTGCAGCATGTGAATCATCCGACAGTGTGATAGTCTACGGCCACGGCCTGTTTGTTACGGGAAAAACCGATTTCACCCAGGCCTTTTCCACCCTGGCAGCAGTTGAAACCCTTTGTAAAAACCGATATCTGGAACAGGTGCAGCGCCTGAGACACGCCTGATGCGCCTTAATGGGCACCCACACAGGGGCGGGTATCAAGCAGCTGAACAGGATATGGCTGCATACGATTGCCCACCTTCTGGGAGCCCTGTGCCCCACAGTTGCATTTACGGACTTTTTTGTGTATAAAAACAAAGGCATTCATTTAACATTCAGGCAAAAAACCACATGATTCATAAAAAGAAAATATTCGGCCCCCTGACAAAAGAAACCACCCAGGTCATCCTGGAATGCATTTCCGACGGGGTATTCACCATTGACTACAACTGGGAGATCACCTCCTTCAACCGGGCTGCAGAAGAAATCACCGGCATCAGCAGAAAAGATGCCATCGGCCGCCACTGCTGGGAGGTATTCCGGTCCAATATGTGTGAAAAGGACTGTGCACTTAAAAAGACCATGGAGGAAGGCAAACCCTATGTCTCCACCTCGGCTTATATCATCAACAGCCAGCAGAAAAAAATACCCATATCCGTGTCCACCTCCCTGCTCATTGATAAAAACAACGATGTGATCGGCGGGGTGGAAATTTTCAGGGACCACTCCCTTGTGGAGGAGCTGCGCAAAGAGTTGTCCGCCAGTTTCCAGGTGGAAGATATTGTCAGCAACAGCAGTGCCATGAAAAAAATTTTTGCCATCCTGCCCCAGGTATCCAGTTCGGACGCCACGGTTCTCATCGAGGGGGAAACCGGCACCGGCAAAGAGCTTCTGGCGCGGGCTATCCACAACATGGGGCCCAGAAAAAACAAACCGTTCATGGCCATCAACTGCGGGGCTTTGCCGGACACCCTGCTGGAATCCGAACTGTTCGGGTATAAAAAAGGCGCCTTTACCCATGCGGTCAAAGACAAGCCGGGCCAGTTTGCCCTGGCCCACGGAGGCACCATTTTTTTAGATGAAATCGGAGATACCAGCCCTGCCTTTCAGGTGAGCCTGCTCCGGGTCCTCCAGGAGCATGAATACACACCCTTAGGCGGCATAGAAAAGGAAAAAACCGATATCCGGATCATTGCTGCAACCAACAAAGACCTGTCCGAGCTTATGGCTGCTGACCAGTTCCGCCAGGATCTGTACTACCGGGTAAATGTGGTACGGCTCACCCTGCCGCCTTTGCGCCAGCGCATGGAAGATGTGCCGCTGCTGGTGGAGCGTTTTATTTCAAAGATGAACCTGCGCCAGGGAAAATTCATCCAGGCAATTGACCAGGAGGTACTGGCTGCACTCATGTCCCACACATTTCCCGGCAATATCAGGGAACTGGAAAACATTATTGAACATGCATTTGTCCTGTGTCCGGAAGGCACCATCACCTGGGAACACCTGCCGGGATTTCTGGCCAGAAAACCGGCCTGCTCCCAAAAACCCTCGGACGATCCGGTGAAAACCGCACAGATCAATCTGATATCTGATGCCCTAGCCAGAAACAACTATAACAGAAATGCTGCTGCAAAGGACCTGGGGATACATAAAAGCACCCTGTTCCGGCGCATTAAAAAACTGGGCATCAAATTATAAATGCAACCCATGCAAATGAACAGGTCCTTTTTTTGCGACCCTGAACCAGGGATGACCAGCGGCAACATTTTTTTTCAAAACGCTGGATTGCCTGCCAGACAGGAAATTTTTCAGATCTGTAACAACACCCTCATATTTCCGCATAGTCAGGCACGGGCCTTGCAATTGTCATGTGCAGCAATACACTGGCACACCAATTCTGCACATGGAGTTTTTTTGTGAAAATAGCTGTCACCATATGGGGAAACCGGATTTCACCTGTTTTTGATTCCGCCCACACCCTGCTGGTGGCCCAGATTGACGGCGGGAAGATTACCAGGCAGTTTTATACATCCTTTGATCCGGAATCTCCTGTACACCTTATCAATACCCTGAAATCACTGGAAATTGACACGCTGGTGTGCGGCGCCATTTCCCGAAAACCCGCAGATCTGATATCAGATCAAAACATCCATCTCATCTCCTTTGTCACCGGCAATGTCCGCAAGTTTCTGGACAGTTTCGCCAAAGCCCGGACCGTGGAAAAAAAGCATATGATGCCGGGATTCACCCCTGGTTATCGGAATGCGTATTGACATTGCCCTGGAAAAATTATTACAACCAGTAGCTGGATCAGAGATACCACAGGCAGTGCAGACAATCTGCTCGATGGATTTCTGCTTTGACACTGTTTTTCAGGAGATGTGATAAATGACATATGATACGGGAACGGTTTTGTTTGCATTCTCCCTGACCGTTCTGGCCGGCCTGTCAACCGGCATCGGCAGCGGTCTGGCCATTTTTGCCAAACGCACCAACACACAGTTTTTAACTGCTTCTCTCGGGTTTTCCGCCGGGGTCATGATCTATGTTTCCCTAGTGGAAATTTTTGTCAAAGCCAGACATTCTCTGGAAGCTGCCCTTGGCCCCTTTAACGGGTATTTGATGACCACCCTGGCCTTTTTTGCAGGAATTGCCCTTATCGCCCTTATCGACTTTCTGGTACCCGGCTATGAGAACCCCCATGAAATTCGAAATGTAGAAGAAATTCCAGACCATGATCAGGATATGGCGCTGCAGAAAAAAAAATTACAGCGCATGGGTCTTTTTTCAGCCCTGGCCATCGGTATCCATAATTTTCCCGAAGGCATTGCCACATTTGTCGGCGCACTCCAGGACCCGGCCCTGGGAATAAGTATTGCCATTGCCATTGCCATCCACAATATCCCTGAGGGCATTGCTGTATCGGTTCCCATCTTTTATGCCACCGGCAGCCGGAAAAAGGCCTTTGGCCTCTCGTTTTTATCTGGCCTGTCCGAACCGGTGGGGGCTTTACTGGGGTATTTTCTGATTCTCAGATACGCCACAGACACTTTATTCGGTCTGTTGTTTGCCGCAGTGGCCGGCATCATGGTGTTTATTTCCCTGGATGAACTGCTGCCCACAGCAGAAAAATACGGGGAGCATCACATTGCCATGTACGGAATGGTAGCCGGCATGGCTGTAATGGCGGCCAGCCTGGTATTATTTGTGTAAAGGGATACACATGAGTGAAAAACCCAATTATACGTCACTGGCAAAACAGGTGGAAGACCTTGAAAAAAAGCTCCGGTACCAGGAATCGTTGTGGGAAAAAGACCGGATTGCCGCCGACTACCACAGAAAATTTTTAAAATTTATTCCCTACCCGGTGCTGATACGGGATGCCGCAGGCATGATCACCTATCTGAATCCCGCCTTTACCCAGACATTCGGCTGGACCCTGGAAGAACTCAAAGGTACCCGGGGCAGAGAATATATCCCTTTGCATCTGCAATCAGAGCTGACCAGAAAAATAAAAACCCTGCCTCAGGGAAAAAATGTACTAAAACTGAGCACCAGACGTCTGACCAAAACAGGCCGGCTGCTGGATGTGGTGGTCCGGGTGGGAATCGACAGAGATGAGGACCTGAACCCTGCAGGCATGGTCATGGTGTTCCGGGATGTGACCATGGAAAAACGCGTTGACCGGAACCAGAGTGCCATAAACCGCATCAGCCAGGCCCTGCCCCAGTACCCGGAACTGCCCCAGCTGCTCCAGTATGTGAGCGGCGAAATCAAGGAATTGCTGGGAACCCAGGGTGCCAATGTCATGCTCCTGGATGATGATGAAAAAGAATTTTATGTATTGAGCATGGCCCATGACGACCCCACCACCCGGGAACGGGTCAAAAAAATCCGGTTCCGGGTCGATGAACTGCTGTCCGGCCAGGTGGTCAAGACCGGCAAGCCCATTATCATGACATCCCTGCCTGATGACCAGAAACTGCACCAGAACAGAAACCAGAAAATCGGTTACAAGGTAAAAAATGTTATGGTGGTCCCCCTGCGCACCAACACGCGCATCATCGGGGTGATTTCAGCTGACAACAAAAAAGAGGGGGTCTTTGACCAGACCGACCTGAAAACCTTGAGCACCATTGCAGCCACGGTCGCCCTGTCCATTGAGAACGCCAGGGTTTCTGAAGAACTGAAAAAAGCCAATGAAGAATTGAAAAGCCTGAATGCGGCCAAGGACAAAATGATCAGCCATCTGTCCCATGAACTCAAGACCCCGGTTGCGGTGCTGCTCAGCTCCATGAAAATTTTATCCCGCAGACTGGAAAGTCTGCCCGAAGACAGCTGGCGCCCGACACTGGAGCGCATGCACCGCAACCTCAAACGCCTCATCGGCATTGAAGATGAGGTCTATGATATTGTGGAAAAAAAATCCTTTTCCCACAAACCGGTGTATACCCTGATTTTTGACCAGTGCAAGGATGTCATCGAAGCCCTGATCGCCCAGGAGACCGGTGAAACAGGGGTTATAGACAAAGTGAGAAAAAAGCTGGATGATATTTTTTCCACCAGGGACCTTGAAGAGAAACAGGTGCATCTGGACGATTTTGTGGCCCAGCGCATCTCCGAAACAAGGCCCTTGTTCAGCCGCCGGGATGTGGATCTGAAAACCCGCCTTTCTTCTGTTCCCCCCATCCGCATCCCCCTTGACCCATTACAGAAAGTGGTGGACGGCCTCATCCGCAATGCCATTGAAAACACCCCGGACGGGGGCAGCATCCATGTCCAGGTTCGAGACACGGCAAAAGGCGTGGAATTCATTGTCCTGGACAAAGGAATAGGGCTTACCCCGGAAGCCCAGAAACGGATTTTTGAAGGGTTTTTCACCACCCAGGAAACCCTGCAGTATTCCTCCGGGCAGCCCTATGATTTCAATGCCGGGGGCAAGGGAGCAGACCTGCTGCGGATGAAAATTTTTTCAGAACGGTACCAGTTCAAAATCTCCATGACCTCCAAACGCTGCAGCCGCCTGCCCGGTGACACCGATGTCTGCCCGGGCAGCACAAAAGGATGCAGCAACCTGCCGGGTCCGCCGTGTGACGGCTATACCCGGGTATCTGTATTGTTTCCCCTGCCGTCAGACTGAACCCGGTAGCCTGTTTTCAGATGCACAACAGCCACGTATTTCAGGCGGCAGTGTTTTGTTTCATCCCCCCTGCCCTGCCTGGCACAAAACCATACAAAATCAGGCTCTGGCCTCAGATTTTCTGCTCATGCTTCTGAAAACAGGGAATGCACAGATCTTTTCCCCCAAACCTGCGGATCCTGGATTCCATGACCTTTTCCCCACAGTCCCGGCAGATCATGCTCTCAAGGATGCGGGCCGGCCGGGCAGGCGGCACCGTTACATCCGCCACCTGAAAAAGGGCATCCAGATCCGCTGCCATGATGGCCCGGGTCCTGTCTTCTCTTTGTGCAAATCCCCCGGCAGGTGCCAGCACATCCACGGCATTGTCCTGAAACAGGGCACGGAATCCTTTTTCATTGTCCCTGTCATAAAAGGTAAATCCGGGCTTGCCGAAATCTTTATGAATCAGGTTTCCTTTGCCGAACGTGCACCCGGTCAAATACTGGATCCCGTCCACCCCGCACATATCGGTTTCCACCACACACACCATGTTGGCGCCGGGCACAAAATCCAGGCGGTCCAATGCCAGTTCCGCCGCCCGGATCCCGATGGCAAGGCCCGGGCAGGAATGCCCGTGAAACGCAATGGTATCTTCTATCTTTTTTTCATCTATCATACAGGCCATACAGCCCTCCTTGTTTTATGAAAGTTTTAAGTTTTAAGTGTTAAGTGTTAAGTGTTAAGCTAATACAGGGCTGCTTATACCTTCTTCGTTTGTTGTGGTCTCTCAGGCCACGATTGTTGTTACAAAAATAAAATCATCTTATTTTGTTGCGCCGAAAATCAAAGTCATAGTGTCAAGTATCCCTCTCATGCAACATTTTGCAGGCGATTTGCCAGATCATGTCCAGCGGTCGCCGGGGGCAAAGGTCTATTGTCTTTCCGATACAGATCGATCGCCTCTTCTACAATCTGGCAGAGCGTTTCAAACACTTTTTTTTCATCATCCCCATGGCACCCGCCAAAAACCAATCCGGGTGCACTGCCAACATAACACTGGTCTTCTTCAGACCATTCAACGATTTTTGCATATCTGGCACTGTCTTTCATTTTTTCTTCAACTCCTCCAAGGCCAGGCGGACTGCCCGCACCTGATAATGCTTAACATCATCTCCAGGTTTGCCCGAAATGGTTAGCGGTTTCCGGCATTTGGGATGAACAAAATTTTTGTGACTACCTTTGCCGCCACGGTCTACAAATCCGGCCTCTTTCAATTCTGCAATCAGTTCTCTGATCTTTGGCGGCATCACACATGCCCTTGCTATAATCAGTAATTATAGGATACCATAACCATTCACCATTAAAAACTCATAATTTTTTCCTCGTGGAATGTCAATAAAAAGGAGCTGACATGCTGGCAGACCTCATAAAAAACCGGACCAACATACATACCAGGGATATCCGGATGGCCACCTGGCCCCATCAAGGCGGACAGGTTATTGTTTCTGGAGAACTGCACGATATCCGATATATACCGGTGTTTGATATTACAGGCCAGGTGCGTGAACCCGGCACCATTCACCACATCCGCCTGTTCTGCCTGGTGGCTCCGGATCCGCTGCGCATCATAGAGGCCCAGGCAGACATGCCCACCATCCCCATGGCAGAATGCCGAACCACCCTGGACCGGGTCCCTATGCTGGAAGGGCTGGAAATCAAACCCGGGTTCACCCGCAAGGTGGCGGAGATCATGGGAGGCACCAGAGGCTGCACCCATCTTTGCACGCTGACCAAGGCCATGGCCCAGGAGATGGTCCATGGATGGCTCACTGAAAAACACAGACAACCCATGGTTTTGCCGGACAACATCGCAGACATCAAAGAAAGCGGGTTTCTGGTGGATTCATGCCGGATGTGGCAAAAGGACGGACCCAAGATCCAGGCCCTGAAACAGGCCATACAACAGAACTGATTCACGATACCGTTTGCCAGCAATAAAAATATTTAGAAAAGAGGCTCCCGGACATCAGGGTGTCAGACAGATGGTATTACTGCCTGATGGCCAGCCGTTTTTCAACAAATGATATGGACCGGGACAGAGAAAAGGTCAGGATAAAATACAAAAGGGTGATGGTGATCCAGATTTCAAAGGTCAGAAAGGTGGCAGCCATAAGCTCCATGCCCTGGAAGGTGAGTTCCTGGACAGAGATGACCGAAACAATGGCGGAATCCTTGATGGTGGAGATAAACTGGCCGGCAAGGGGGAATGCAACCTTGCGGAACGCCTGGGGCAGGACCACCAGCCTAAAGGTTTTGAACTGGGACAACCCGATGGACCAGGCAGCCTCCCACTGGCCTGCGGAAATACTGTTGATGCCGCCCCTCACGATTTCAGAAATATATGCCCCTTCATAGATACCCAAAGCAACCGCTGCTGAGACAAATGCATTTATCTGCCCGGAGTCTGCGCCGAAAAACGACACCATCTCCCGGATTGTATCTGACTGGCTGCGCAGCCATACATCCAGGCCCAGGGCATCCAGAAACTGGCTGGAAACAAAATAGTAAAAAAGAATCACCAGAACCAGAGAGGGGATATTCCGGACAGTTTCCACATAAAACCGGCTGATCAGCCGGCTGGCGAATCCGCCTTTGGCACCCATGACACCGGAAACGGTTCCCAGAAAAAAGCCCAGCACCATGGACCAGGAGCTCAGCTTGATGGTGGTCATAAAGCCCTGCAAAAGCATATTGGTCTGAAGCCGGCCCGTGGCCGGGTCCCTGAACAGAAAATATCCGGGAATGATATCCCATTCCCACTGGTAATCCAGGACCCGGACCATGCGGACAAAAAAAAAGACAACAGCAGCAGCCACTGTAAGAACCACTGCCAGATCCACCAGGGTAAAGCGTCTGGCAGATTTATTTAACAAGGTCATCCCATTGTCTGGATTCAAACCAGTATGCTTTTTTCTCCGACAAAAACCCCTGTGCCCGGGCATTCAAAATCCAGTTGTTAAAATAATTGAGGGCATCATGGTCCCCTTTGCGGATAGCAAAGCCGATGGGCTCTTTGGTGAAATTCTCTTCTAAGGGCACAAACAGCTTGTCCGGATATTTCAAGGCATGAAACACAGGCATGGGAGCGGAAGACACAACTGCATGGACACGACCCAGATTCAGTTCCTGCAGGGCCTGGCTTTCATTTTCAAAAAGGCGCAGCCGGGCTTTGGGCAGGTATTTTCTGGCAGACTGTTCTGCTGTGGTGCCCATGCGAACGGCAATATCAACTTCCTTTTTATTGAAATCTGCCAAAGTGGAGAATCCATCCGCCTTTTTTTGGTGGGCCACCATGGACATGCCGGAATAATCATAGGGCATGGTGAAATTCACCTTCAGGTTGCGCTCCGGTGTGATGCCCATCCCCCCGATGATCACATCAAACTTGCCGGTCATCAGGGCGGGAATAATGCCTGACCATGCAGTGGGAACAAATTCCACCGCCACCCCCATATCTTGGGCCAGCTTTCTGGCCACATCGATTTCAAATCCGATGAGTTTGCCATGTTTGTCCTTCATGGCCCAGGGCACAAAGGTGGACATACCCACCCGGATCACCTTGTTTTTCTGTATTTTTTCAATAATGCTCTCTTTGGCCAGCTGGTTTCCCATTTCTCCGGCAAGGCAGGTGGCATATGATATGAACAATACTGTTAGCAGTGCAAATCCAATTTTTTTCATGGAACCTCCTTATTTTTTTGCAGATCTAAGGTTAATGAACATATTTCATCCGGTTTTCAAAGATGCGGATGATAAAAGAAAGTGTAACAGTAACTGACAGGTAGCATAATGCCACAGCAAACCAGATTTCAAAAGTCAAAAATGTTTCAGATACGATTTTTTGGCCCTGCATGGTCAGATCATAAATGGAAATAGTACTGACCAGAGCGGAATCCTTGATCAGGGAGACGCTCTGGCCGGCCAGCATGGGAAGGGTCTGCCGCAGCATCTGGGGAATGACCACACGGTAATATATCACGGAAGTCGGCAGCCCGATGCTCTGGGCCGCCTCAAACTGGCCCCTGGGTATGTTAATGATGCCCGACCGGATGATTTCCGATGAATACGCCCCTTCAAACAGACTCAGGGCAATGACGGCTGACACAAATGCAGACAGGCCCAAAACAGGTGATATCACAAAATATATGACAAAAATCTGAATCAGCAGCGGGGTGTTGCGGATACCTTCCACATAACACCATGCCAGCACCCGCAGTGAGAAAAATGGCGACAGCCGGGCAAAAGCAGAAAACATGCCGAAGATTAAGGACAAAAAAAGACTGATGGCAGATATCTTTAATGTGACCAGCAGGCCCTGGAGCAGAACCCCTGATACAAACTGCCCTTTTTCAATGGAAAAAAAATAGGGAAGGATCCGGTACCACTGCCAGTTATAGGAAAGGTTCCGGTATCCCGTCACCACAACCAGGGCCACAAGGATCACAAATATCCCTGAGGTTATGACATTTTTTCCCTGTTTCATTGCCTTTCCTTGCATATAACACAAAAAGGCAAATTACCACAAAAAGCCGGAATCTGCCACCTTTTATTGTGTGCCATGCTCTGAAACAGGGGCGAGAATGGTCTGAAAATGGCAGTTTTCAGTCATTTCACCTGGTCTGCATAATATGCAGAATTTTTAAAACAACCATCCGGTTATTTACGGAAACCACCGAATAGGTAATGTCCCCCATATGAATGGTTCCATCTCCCGTATCTGCGGAAAACCGCTGCTGATAGGGATGCTCACTGTCCAGGTCCAGCAGATACAGATCAAGGCAGATCTGACCGGATACAAGGCCTTTGTAGACAAGGGCTGTGTTGGCGATCTCAACCCGGTCCCCCTGCACAAGCACTACCTTGTCATCAGCTGCCCGGGATTCGGATGCTGCCTGGGAAGATTCACGCTGCTGCTGCCGGTTTTCATTGCCTTCGTGAAAGCTCGGGGTGGATACATAATAGATGAGGGCAAAGGGTATTGCCAGGCACAAGGCAATGAACATTACAGCCAGCCATCTTTTCGGGCGGGTCTTTGCCATCTGTTTCTCCTGTGTCTCTTGATTGGACCCCCGGATGATTGACTATAATAGCTGAAAATTTTCTTGTCAAACCCAAAGACAACCCTGGTGGCACCCTTGCGTTTTGTTATACTTTTTATTAAACTTAATTGTCAAATTAAAACAAACCTGAAATGTACACGTAATAATAAGGATGTGCCTGATACCATGCGCAGTTTTCCTGACACCCTTGTGAAAATCATAAAAAAAAGCGATCTGAATATCAACCAGATCAGCAAAATTTCCGGAATCTCCAACACCTACCTGACAAAACTGCTCAAACATAAAATCAACCATCCGGGCAAAGACAAGATCGCATCCGTGCTGCTTGCTTTGAACTTTCAAATCACAGAGATCAACGGGGTGCTGGCGGACTATGACTACCAGCCCCTGAACCACCATGATATCCCCGCAATTTTAAAAAACAACCGGAACCGCCGGTTTGAAGGCCGGATTGTCCCGCATTTTGACTATATCTATTTTGAGCTGGTCATGGCGGCCTTAGAAGCCCTGGGCGGCACCAAAATCATCATCAAGGAGCGGCCCAGCGGAATTTTCATTCCCATGGACCTGTACATGATGAAAGAGTTTCCCATTGAATCCGATGACCAGGCTGCCAAATTCTTCATGACCTTTACCCATGATGTGGTGGCGGAGCGCAAAAAACTGTTTCTGGAAAACTGCCGCAAAGGGTACCGGTTTGAAACCTATATCTGCCAGGGATGCCTGGAGGAAAGCCTGAAAAACAACATCGGCACGGATGCCCAAAAATCCGATCCCCGCCGGGCAGACCTGTTTGCCCGGTATTTTGCCAATGCGGTTTCTGCTTTTTTGAAGTTCCCTGACCAGCACCTGCACCGGGTGGTAAAACGGTGCACCTATTTTCAGTTCCAGATCCAGGATGCCCAGGGGAATAACCCCAAGGTCAGCTTTACTTCGGACCGGCGGCACTATTTTCACAATGAATGGGAACAGTTGAGCATCGAGGGATTTTTGTCCAATGCCCCGGGGATCACGGATCTGTTTTTCCAAGAAGTGGAAAAATGCCGGATAGCTGCCCGGCATACCGATGACATAAACACCCCCCAGGGATTCCATGACTATATCAGGTCCCTTTTTGCCTTCCACGGCATGGGCCCGGCATTTGACCAGGCCCTGTCACAACTCATGGACATTTCCGGATTCGTGTTTCATTGAATCACACGTTCCGGGCGAAGAAAACAAACCTGGATTCTTGAAAACGCGGTGGCAGCCAGGAAAACCAGCTGGTCCGGGATATAGTTTAATTTTTTTTTAAACTATGTTGTGTTTTTTTATTGACCCTTTGTCCGGATGTATGCTAACCATTTTTTAACACCAACCTTCTGCATGGAAACAGCCGTGGACAAAAACAGTTCAGAACCCGTTCTTTCCATAGAGAACCTGAAAACCCATTTTTTTTCCAGAAAAGGAGTGGCAAAGGCTGTGGACGGGGTATCTTTTGACCTGACCCCGGGAGAGGTCACCGGCATTGTGGGGGAATCCGGGTGCGGCAAAAGTGTGACCGCCCTGTCAGTCATGGGGCTGGTGCCCAACCCGCCGGGACGGGTGGTGGACGGCCGCATTCTTTTTCATGGAAAAAATCTGCTGGACCTGGATATCAAAGCGTTGCGGAAAATCCGCGGAGCCGGTATTGCCATGATTTTCCAGGAACCCATGTCCTCACTGAATCCAGTGTACACCATCGGCAACCAGATTTCAGAAATGTTCCGGCTCCACAAGGGATATGACAAAAAGAAGGCCCTGGCCGCCGCTGTTGAGATGCTGGAGCGGGTCCAGATCCCCTCCCCCCACAAACGGGTCAATGAATATCCCCACCAGCTGTCCGGGGGCATGCGCCAGCGGGCAATGATCGCCATGGCCATGTCCTGTGATCCGGAAATCCTGATTGCGGACGAGCCCACCACAGCCCTGGATGTAACTGTCCAGGCACAGATCCTGGACCTGATGCACCGGCTCAAGGATGATTTTTCCACGGCCATCCAGCTCATCACCCATGATCTGGGAGTGATTGCGGAAATGGCGGACCAGGTGGTGGTGATGTATGCCGGCCAGGTGGTGGAACAGGCCCGCACCCGGGAACTTTTCCAGCACACCCTTCACCCCTACACCCGGGGCCTTCTGGCATCCATTCCCGTGCTGGGGCACCGCACCCGGGGAATGGATGAAGATCTGGTGGAAATAAAGGGCATGATTCCCAGCCTTCATGACCTGCCGGCTGGATGCCGTTTCAGCAACCGGTGCCCACAGGTCATGGACAAATGCAGAACCCGTCTTCCTGACCTGACAGACATGGGCAGCGGACACCAGGTCAGGTGCTGGCTGCACACGAAAGGGAAATCCGCATGACAACCCCCCTGGCTGCAGTCACAGATCTGAAAGTGCATTTTCCCATAAAAAAGGGCATCCTGGCTAGGACCGTGGGATATGTGTATGCGGTGGATGGCATCAGCTTTGAGATCATGCCCGGAGAAACCGTCGGCATCGTGGGAGAATCGGGCTGCGGCAAAACCACTGCCGGCATGGCCATGGTGCAGCTCACCCCCATCACTTCCGGAACCGTGCAGTGGAAAGGCAGAGACATAGCAGCCATGAACCGGTCCGGCCTGCGGGCGCTGCGACGGGAAATGCAGCTGATATTCCAGGACCCCTACTCCTCTTTGAACCCCAGGATGACGGTGCGGCAGATCCTGTCAGATCCCATGGATGTCCATGATATGTTCACCGGCCGGCAGCGAAAAGAGCGCATCGATTTTCTGCTGGATACTGTCGGGCTTTCCCCGGGCCAGGCAGATCTGTATCCCCATGAATTTTCAGGGGGCCAGCGGCAGCGCATCGGCATTGCCAGGGCACTGGCGCTTGATCCCACCCTGATCATCGGAGATGAACCGGTATCAGCCCTTGATGTCTCCATCCAGGCCCAGATAATCAATCTGCTCAAACGCCTGAAACGTAATTTCAACCTGTCTTTGATCATCATCTCCCATGATCTGGCCGTAGTGGAATACATCTGCGACCGCATCATTGTGATGTACCTGGGCAAAATTGTCGAGGCAGCTGATTACGCTTCGTTGTACAAAGACCCGAAACACCCCTATACAAAGACCTTGATGTCCGCCATTCCGGTGCCGGATCCTGCGCGCCGCACCCGGCGGATCATTTTAAAAGGGGATGTGCCCAGCCCCATCGACCCGCCCGGCGGATGCCGGTTTCACACCCGGTGTCCGGACCGCATGGATATCTGTGACAAACAGGAACCGGCCATGCAGCGGTTCAATGACGGACACACCGCTGCCTGCCACCTGTATAACAATACATATGCCGACCATAGTCATGCAACCCCAAACCATATGTCAACCCCAACCAAAGGAGACAACCCATGAAACACAAACTAGTCACACTCATTATCGCCGCCATGCTGGCGATGCCCGGCCTGGCCCTGGCAAAATCAGACCTGGTGATTGCCGTGGATTCCCCGCCCAAGAGCATGAACCCCCACAGCTACAACTCAGATGCCAACCTGTCCTACATGGCCAATTTTTTTGACGGCCTGCTCCAGCGCCCGGCTCCTGAAGGCAGGCTGGCTCCGGCCCTGGCCATTGAGTGGACCCGCAAGGATGCCCTGACCTGGGAGTTCAAACTCAGAAAAGGGGTAAAGTTTCACAACGGCAACCCGTTTACTGCCGAAGATGTCAAATTCACCTTCGAGCGCATGAAAGACCCGGAATTTTCCAAATTTTTGAACATTGCCAATTCCATTGCATCCATTGAAACACCCGATGATTTTACCGTGGTTTTTACAACCGAAAAACCGGTGCCCTGGTTTGCGGAAACCATGCACCAGAATTTCATTGTGGACAAAGAATCCTCCCTTAAAAGAGATTCTGGAGATTACAACACCAGACCCATCGGCACCGGGGCATATAAATTTGTGGAATGGGTCAAAGGGTCTTACATCAGGATGGAAGCCAACCCGGACTACTGGGAAGGGGCCCCTGTGTTTAAAACCGTTGAGATCAAACCCATAACCGAAGATGCCACCCGGTTTGCCGCCATTGCCACCCGCCAGGCCCATATCTTAAGCGGCGTGCCCATTCCCATGATCGAGCAGATCAAAAAAAATCCCGCCATTGAGGTGGTTTCCAGACCTGCCCGCCGGGCCATCTACATGGACATCGGCAACAAACCCGGCACCCCGTTTGCCGATGTCCGGGTGAGAAAAGCCATTGCCATGGCCATCAATGAAGATGAGATCGTATCCACAGTTATGCGGGGCCAGGCCACCCCGGCCGCCCAGGTACCTGATACCGCCACCATCGGGTATGACCCGGATCTGAAACGACTGCCCTATGACCCGGAACAATCCAAAGCCCTGCTCAAGGAAGCAGGTTATGAAAACGGATTCGAAATCACCATTGCCGGCCCCAACGACCGGTATGTCAATGACAAACAGATCTGTGAAGCTGTTGCCAGGTACCTGGCCAGAATCGGCCTTACGGTGACCCTGGATGTCAAACCCAAATCCATTTTCTTTGATGAACTGTCCTCCAACAAACACGATTTTTATCTGATCGGATGGATGGACGGATCCTATGACTTTGGCCGTTCCGCCCAACTTTTGCTCCACACCGTGGATCCGGATAAGGGCATGGGGGTTTACAACGGGGCCATGTATTCTGATCCGAAGCTGGATGAAATGATTGCCGCCTCCAGCGCTATCCTGGACAGAGAAGAAAGAAAGGCTGCCCTCCAGGCTATCAATAAAAAATCTGTTGAAGATATTGCCTGGATCCCGCTGCACTATCAGCAGGATGTGTATGCCGTATCAAAGGCGGCAAATGTTATCTTCACCCCCCGGCCCGACATGTGGATCGTGGCCAAGGAGATCAAGAGGTAACCGTCTGTACCTCATCAACCATTAACCGTAACAAGGGCCGGCCCCCGAAATTTTCCAGGGACCGGCCCTGAACCGGACATGCTGTGGGAAGATATATTTTTCAGCGCATATGCCAGGGGGTGGTGGTCCTGCTGGCGGTATCGTTTATCTGCTTTCTGATTTTCAGGTTCACCGGAGACCCGGTCCTGATGCTGGCAGGCAAATACGCCACCCAGCAGGAACGCGAACAGGTGAGAATCGCCTATGGCCTTGACCGCCCCTTTTATGTGCAGTACGCCAATTTTCTGGGCAATGCCCTGAAGGGCAATTTCGGCAAATCCTATATCTCCCAGGTGGATGCCCTGGACACCATTTTGGAACGGTTCCCGGCCACATTTGAGCTGGCACTCACCGCTATTTTCATTTCCCTTTCAGCCGGGGTCCTGCTGGGCGTGGTGGTGTCCATCAAACCCAAAAGCCTGGTTTCCCGGCTCATCATGGCGGGTTCTTTAGGCGGCATATCTATTCCCACTTTTTTAATGGGAATTCTATGGGTCATGCTGTTTGCCGTTTATTTAGAGTGGCTGCCGCCTTTCGGCAGGGGGGAAACCGTGCAGATCGGACCCTGGCGCACCGGTTTTCTGACTCTGGACGGCCTCAAGCACATCATCATGCCGGCACTGACACTGTCCGGATATCAGCTGGCCGTTATTTTGCGCCTCACCCGGGCCGGCATGCGGGAGGTGTTGTCTGAAGAATACATTAAAACCGCCTGGTCCAAGGGATTGTCCCCGTTCACGGTCATTGTCAAGCATGCACTGCGCAACGTGCTCATTCCCGTGGTCACCATTGCGGGATTGAGCTTCGGGGAGCTCATTGCGTTTTCCATTGTCACGGAATCAATTTTCCAGTGGCCGGGCATGGGCAACCTGCTGCTGGTGTCCATTTTTGAAACCGACCACCCGGTCAT
>JAABSB010000071.1 GCA_011390615.1 Desulfotignum sp.
TCTGGCCTTCATCTCTGTGTTCGGCTGGCGCCTGACCCCCAGGCGGGATGCCCAGTCATCGCCGGATGAGCTGTTTGAAATTGAAAATTATATCACCGAGGTCATCATTCCTGAAGGATCAAAATTTGTGGGCCAGACCATTTTCCATCTCACCTCTGCCATGGAAAAGGAAACCGAGGCCACGGTGGTAAGCCTTTCCAGAGGAGATGATCATACGCCGGCCCCTTCCTGGTATGAGATTCTTGAAGCCGGGGATGTATTGATGGTGGAGGCAGCCCCTGATGATCTCAAGGCCCTGATGGACGGACTGGGACTGGAACTGGCCGAATGCAAGGGGGATTGCCGGGCCACACTGGGGTCTAAGGATATCCGGCTTATGGAGGCGGTGATCACCACGGAATCCACCCTGCCGGGCAAAACATCGGCAGGCCTTTATCTTCGACGGCTTTACGGGGTTAACCTTCTGGCCATTGCCCGGCGCGGGCGGCGGATCACGCAGCCCCTGGGCCAGACAAAATTTATGACCGGTGACATTCTGTTGTTCCAGGGCACGGAGGAATCCTTGCAGAAGGTTGTCAAGGCCTTTACATGCCTGCCCCTGGCAGAGCGTGAAATACGCATCGGACAGCCCAAAAAAGTGCTGCTGTCTGTGGGGATTTTCGCTTGTGCCATGGTTCTGTCCGCCACAGGCTTGCTTCCTGTGCAGGTGGCCTTTGTTGCAGCAGCAGTGATCATGGTTCTGGCAGGGGTGGTTCCCCTGGGGGAAATCTATGAACATATCGACTGGCCGGTGATCGTGCTGCTGGGTGCCATGTTTCCTCTGGGCCATGCCCTGGAAGCTTCCGGTGGTGCACAATTGATTGCTGAAAAGCTGCTGATGCTGTCCAGCTTTTTTTCCCATGCAGGAACACTGGCAGTGCTCCTGGTGGGTACCATGCTGCTGTCAAATGTGGTGAATAACGCAGCAGCCGCGGTTCTCATGGCACCCATCGCCATTACCCTGGCCCGGGAGATGGGATTTTCGCCGGATCCTTTCCTGATGGCCACGGCCATCGGTGCTTCCTGCGCCTTTCTGACCCCGGTGGGCCATCAGTCCAACGCCCTGGTCATGGGACCGGGTGGCTACCGCTTCGGCGACTACTGGCGCCTGGGACTGCCCTTGTCCATTATCGTGACCCTGGTGGCCATCCCTCTGATCCTGATTTTCTGGCCCATGGTTCCCGTCTCCCAGGGGTGATCGCTCATCCGAAGCGTTTCATTTTTTTGAAGTCGGTGTTATGCTTAAAGGAGGCTTCTGTCATCAGCGACGCGTGGCGGGGGGGATCAATCCACACAGATCCCCCCGCCACGGGTCCATCCCTACGACGTCATGAATTCGCATAAATGATTCATTAAAACTGCCGGACAGCAACCCAAATAGCTGTCCCTGCCATCAGTCCTGAAACAGCGGGGTACTGATATACCGTTCTCCGGTATCACACACAATAAATACCACTGTCTTTCCCGGATGCTGCTGTGCCATCTGTTTTGCGGCATGAAAATTGGCGCCCGATGATATGCCGCACAGCATCCCGTAATCTTTTGCCAGTTCCTTTGCATTGGCAAAGGCATTGTCTTCTGAAACCGTGACAATCTCATCGATGATCTCCCGGTTCAGGTTGGCAGGAATGAACCCGGCCCCGATGCCCTGGATTTTGTGGGGGCCGGGGGTTCCTCCGGAAAGAACAGGGGATTTTTCCGGCTCCACAGCCACGGACAAAAGATGGGGGTTCTTTTGTTTAATCATCTCCGATACCCCGGTGATGGTTCCGCCGGTGCCCACCCCTGCCACAAAGATATCGATATTGCCGTCCAAGGCATCCCAGATTTCAGGCCCTGTGGTGGTGCGGTGGATTGCCGGGTTGGCCGGGTTGGAAAACTGGTCCGGCATATAGCCATCAGCCATGGATTTTACAAGATCTTTGGCAGTCTCGATGGCGCCTTTCATCCCTTTTTTCCCTTCGGTGAGATGCAATTGTGCCCCCAGGTGGGCCAGCAGCTGCCGGCGCTCGATACTCATGGTTTCCGGCATGGTCAGCACCAGCTGCAGTCCTTTGACCCGGCATACAAATGCCAAGGCAATCCCGGTATTGCCGGAGGTGGGCTCAACAATAGTTGTATCCCCGGTGATTTTTCCGGTGTCCAGCCCGTCCTGGATCATGGCCAGGCCGATGCGGTCCTTTACCGAAGACAAAGGGTTGAAATATTCCAGCTTTCCGTAGATGTCCGCCCCGCAGGCCTGGCTGGCTTTGTCCAGGTAGACCAGAGGGGTGCTGCCGCAGGCAGCGGTGATATCAGGCAGTTTTTTCATGGCGGGTTTCCTTTTGTGTCCGGGGGTGTTTGTAAACCAGGCGGGGAGACTCCATAAACACCTTGGTGTCCGGCGGGATTGAGGAGGTGAGCCAGACATTGCCCCCCACCACGGATCTGGCCCCGATCACGGTTTCTCCACCCAGTATGGTGGCCCCGGAATAGATGATGACATCATCTTCAATGGTGGGATGTCGCTTGGCCCCCCGCAGCTTTTTCCCGGCATCCGGAGGCAGGGACAATGCCCCGATGGTCACGTTCTGATAGATCCGCACATTGTTGCCGATCTCGGATGTCTCCCCGATGACAATGCCGGTGCCGTGGTCAATGACAAAGCGTTCGCCAATGGTGGCCCCGGGATGGATATCGATGCCGGTGAGGCTGTGGGCATGTTCAGTCATGATCCTGGGCAGCTGGGGAATCTGGTGTTTGAACAGGCGGTTGGCAATCCGGTAAACCATGATGGCATACAGGCCCGGGTAGGAAAAAATAACTTCATCATGGCTTTTGGCGGCCGGATCTCCGGCAAAGGCCCCTTTGACATCCCCGGCCAGTTCCCGCCGCAGGTCAGGTATGGACCGGATGAGTGCCAGGGCGGCTTCATGGCCCCTGGGTTCACATTCCGAGCATGCCAGGTCATACCGCAGGCAGTCATGGCGCAGCACATGGATGATCTGTTCGGACAGGATTTCATACAGCTGGGACACGGCCTGGCCCATGTGATACACCAGGTTGGCTTGGTCCACCTTTTCCTTGGAAAAATACCCGGGGAACAGCACCTCCCGGAATTTTTCAATCATGTCCCGCACAGAAGTGGAAAAGTG
This sequence comes from Desulfotignum sp., assembly GCA_011390615.1. Lineage (GTDB taxonomy): Bacteria > Desulfobacterota > Desulfobacteria > Desulfobacterales > Desulfobacteraceae > Desulfotignum. The sequence continues at coordinate 3,174 of JAABSB010000071.1, forward strand.
GATGGGTTCGTCTCCAATGTGCGCAAAACAGGTGTCATCGTTCAGGGTGGTGATAATATTTTTGATGGCATCCGGCAGTGCCTTGCGCTGTTCAGACACCCCTTGTTTTTCTGTCCGGCAGGTGGCGGTTTTGAATAAAAAATCATCCATGGTTAGGGGTTCCTTCTTCATTTTCAAAAAATTGTGCAAATACCGGGCAGTTCCGGCAGGCTTCCATTTTATCGGCCCAGGAGTTGTGGGTCTTGCCATTACAATTGGTACCGTTAATAAACCAGCACAGGTCTCCTGCCTTGAATTCCCAGGCCGGGCATTTTTCCAGGCGGTATTCAGGACATTGGTTGATATCCCAGCAGTCTTTGCTGTTTTTGTTCGGGTTCACCAGCCTGGACAGCAGAAACAGCAGCTGGCGTTCCACATGGTGGGGAATCTTACGCCACCCCTGTTCATAACTGTGAATGGCCTTGATGGAAATGCCCAGCAGCTGGGCCAGCTCTTTCTGGGTTTTGTCCAGCCGGGTCCGCAGGTTTTTGAAGGTACAGGGTTCCATAGGTATTCTTTTTATACAGCATAAAATGTAAATAATCTCAACCAAAAATATACCACAGAGTGGTGGGTGTCAATGGGGAAATCCTATTGCCCTGTCTGAAGCAGTGATTTTGTCTGCCCGGAAACAGCAGTTTCTCTTAATTAAGTGAAGCAAACCCCTGGTTCGGGGTGTTTGGCAAAAACCCTTTTTATTCCAGGTGTCTGGTTGACGGGGCGCGATATTGCATTACTTTATTTGCGAAATCATAAATAATAATGAAAGGAATTTAAGGTGGCATATGAAACTTGATAAATTAACGGTTAAGTCCCAGGAACTTTTGCAGGCCGCCCATGATATGGCCGGCCGCATGAACCATACGGCCATAGAGCCGGTGCATTTCATCAAAGGCATGCTGGCTGACAACCAGGGAGTGGCAGTATCTATTCTTAAAAAGATCGGTGCGGATATGGCAAGTCTGACAGCCGAGGTGGATCAGGCCTTGGAAAGCCAGCCCCAGGTGTCAGGGGCAGCAGATCTGTATCTGTCCAGAGACAGTCGCCAGGTGCTGGACACGGCTTTCAAGGAAGCTGACAAGATGAAGGACCAGTATGTGAGTCTGGAGCATCTGCTGCTGGCCCTGACCATTGCCAAGGGCAAAATAGCCGAAATTCTCGGCCGCCAGGGGGTGACAAGGGATGCGATTCTGTCTGTGTTAAAGGATATCCGTGGCAACCAGAGTGTGACGGACCAGAATCCGGAAGAACGGTACCAGGCCCTGGAAAAATACGGCCGGGACCTGACCCAGCTGGCCCGGACCGGCAAACTGGACCCGGTGATCGGCAGAGATGATGAAATCCGGCGGATTGTCCAGGTGTTGTCCAGGCGGAGAAAAAACAATCCCGTGCTCATCGGCGAGCCAGGGGTGGGGAAAACCGCCATTGTGGAAGGCCTGGCCCAGCGTATCGTGGAAGGGGACGTGTCTGATTCTTTGAAAAACCGCCGGGTGGTGGCCCTGGACATGGGGGCCCTGCTGGCCGGCGCCAAATTCAGGGGCGAATTTGAAGAACGTCTCAAAGCGGTGCTCAAGGAGGTGGAATCTGCTGAAGGTGAGGTGGTTTTGTTCATTGACGAGCTGCACACCGTTGTGGGGGCAGGTGCTTCTGAGGGTTCCGTGGATGCCTCCAACATGCTCAAGCCGGCATTGGCCCGAGGCACCCTGCGGTGCGTGGGCGCCACCACCCTGAATGAATACCGCAAGTATATAGAAAAGGACGCCGCCTTAGAGCGCAGATTCCAGCCGGTCATGGCCAAGGAACCCAGTGTGGCTGACACCATTTCCATCCTCAGGGGGCTCAAGGAGAAATATGAGGTCCACCACGGTATCCGTATCAAGGATTCCGCCCTGGTGGCAGCCGCCACCCTGTCCAACCGGTATATTGCCGACCGGTTTTTACCGGACAAGGCCATTGACCTGATTGATGAGTGCGCTTCCAGACTGCGTATTGAAATCGATTCCATGCCCCGGGCCATTGATGAGATTCAGCGCAGGATCACCCAGGCCCAGATCGAACGCCAGGCCCTGCTCAAGGAAAAGGATCCGGCATCCAGGGAACGGCTTGAAAAACTGGAAAAGGACATTGCATCCATGTCAGAGGAGATGGGACCTTTGAAGATGCACTGGGACAGTGAAAAAGGCCTGATTCAGCAGATATCTGGCATCAGAGAAGAACTGGACAAATCCCAGACCCAGGCCCAGGTGGCGGAACGTGCAGGAGACCTGGAAAAAGTGGCCCAGATCCGCTATGGCACCATGGCCCAGCTCCAGAAGGATCTGGAATCCAAAAAACAGGAACTGGATGAGCTCCAGCAGACCAGAAAAATGCTCAAAGAGGATGTGGAGGATACGGATGTGGCCGAAGTGGTGTCTGCCTGGACCGGGATCCCGGTGTCCAAGATGCTGGAAGCGGAACAGGAAAAGCTGATACACATGGAAGATTATATCAAGCAGCGGGTCATCGGCCAGACCCAAGCCATTGATGCGGTATCCAATGCCGTGCGCCGGGCCAGATCAGGTTTGTCTCCCGAAGACCGGCCCATCGGCACCTTTATTTTCATGGGGCCCACCGGCGTGGGAAAAACCGAGCTGGCCAAATCCCTGGCTGAGTTCATGTTTGACAGCAAACAGGCCATGGTCCGCCTGGACATGTCTGAATACATGGAAAAGCATTCAGTGGCACGCCTTATCGGTGCCCCTCCAGGATATGTGGGGTATGATGAAGGCGGATTTCTCACTGAAACTGTGCGGCGCCGGCCCTATTCCGTGCTGCTGTTTGATGAAATTGAAAAAGCACACCCGGATGTGTTCAACATCCTGCTCCAGGTCCTGGATGACGGACGGATGACAGACGGGCACGGCCGTACAGTGGATTTCAGGAACACCATCATCATTATGACATCCAATGTGGGATCCCGGTTTCTCCAGGAGTCAGGCACCAGCGGCGGATTTTCCACAGAAGAGGTGGATGCGGGCATTGCCCGGGCCTTGAAAGAGGTGTTCCGTCCTGAGTTTTTAAACCGTATTGATGAGATTATCACCTTCCATGCCCTGGATATGGAACATATCAAACAGATAGCAGACATTCAGATTCAGGATTTGAATAAACGCCTGTCTGCCAGGGGACTGGAAGTTCATATGGATGCAGATGCCATGGCATATCTGGCCCAAAAAGGGTATGACCCCAGTTTCGGGGCCAGGCCCCTGAAGCGGGTTATCCAGCGGGAGATTGAAAATCCGCTGTCCCTTTCTTTGCTCAAAGGGGAATTTGTCAAGGGAGATAAGATCCGGTTTACCCTGGATGAAACAAAACAGGGCCTTTTGTTCAGCCGATAAGGTCAGAGCCGCCGGCTGAATTCCATGGCATCTGTATTATTGGATAAAAATCTGTACAAGGTGGCCCGGCCGACCCCCAGGACCCGGGCCGCCTTTGATTTGTTGCCCCCGGTTTTGGTCAGGGCCGCTTTTACAGATGCTGCATCCAGCTTTCCTTTTGCAGCGAATGCCTCTGTATCGGGGGGGAATCTGTGTGCCGGAGTCAGGGGGGCTTCCCCCCTGCTGATTTCCGGCGGCAGGTCTGCGGGAAGAATCTTTTTGCCCCGGCACCGTACCACGGAAAACTGGATTACATTCTTTAATTCCCTGACATTGCCAGGCCAGTCATAGTCCAGCAGCACATTCATAGTTTCGTCAGCCAGGGCAGGAACGCTGTTGTTGTTTTCCAGCTCTGCCTGTTTCAGAAAATGGGCTGCCAGCAGCGGAATGTCGGTTTTCCGCAGCCGCAGGGGGGGCAGGGATATGGGAATGACATTGAGGCGGTAGTAAAGATCTTCTCTGAACCGGCCAGCCCTGACCTCATCTTTCAGATTTTTGTTGGCAGCGGAAATGATGCGTACATCCACAGATACTTTTTTTTCACCGCCCACCTTTTCAAAAGTGCCTTCCTGGAGAAACCGCAGCAGCTTAACCTGGATTTTCAAGGGCAGTTCCGCCACTTCATCCAGAAACAACGTGCCTTTGTGGGCCAGCTCAAACCGGCCTTTTCTTTCCTTGACAGCGCCGGTGAACGCGCCTTTGACATGGCCGAACAGCTCGCTTTCCACAATGCCTTCGGGAATGGCCCCGCAGTTCACCGGCACAAACGCCCCGTTTCCATAGGCAGATATGTCATGGATGGCATTGGCCACCCGTTCCTTGCCGGTGCCGGTTTCCCCGGATACATGGACCGGATAGCTGTACAGGGCCACATCCCGGATCTGCCGGAATATCTCCTGCATGGTGCTGTCTTTGCCGATGATACCGTTGAAACTGGACAGGGTTTCTGTTTTCAGAGACAGGTTGATGGATTCGGTGAGGTCCCGGAAAGAAGCGATGACGCCGTTCAACAACCCGTCATTGTCAATGATGGCGGAAACGGTCATTTCCAGGTGCCGGGTGTCGCCTGTGCGGGTGACAAAGGTGACGGGGTACTCTTTGGTATCGGAAAACAGGTCCGGGGTATCATTGCAGAATGAGCATTTGGTGCCGCAGAAAGGAGAATTGAATACATTGTGACAATCTTTGCCCAGAACCTCTTTTTTTTGGTATCCAGTGATTTTTTCCGCTTCTTTGTTAAACACGGTGATGATACGTTCTGTGGTATGGGCAATAATCCCCAGTTTGAGATTATCCAGAACAAGGTTCAGGTTGTCCCGGTCCAGCAGGCTGCGGGTAAAATTTTTCATGACAGGTCATTTCCGGCATCAACAGGTTCATATGTGTACAAAACTGATGCCTTAAATGACACATTTGTGTATCAAGGGCAATGTTTTTTTTGTCCGGCAGGCAAAAAAATACAACAATCAGTCGTCTTCCCAGAAAATGCAATCTTTGGGGCAATTTTTCATGGCTTCATGGATATCGTCATCCTGGTAATTATCCAGGGGCTTCACCTGGACAAAGCCTGAATCGCTGATTTCAAAGGCATGGGGGGCCAGTTCCACACAGATTTCACACAAGATGCATGCCCCCAGATCAATGGCAGGTCGTTTCATTTATTTGCAATATCCTTTTTTGCCGGGCCTGTTTTGGGATCTGTTACTGTTTCATGCCACCATCCCTTCTGGATATGGGCCTGCTTTTCCTTTAAAGCCAGATCCAGAATCCGGTATCCGGAGTCCAGCAGAATACCATACAGCACCCCGCACCCGGGATCTTCGTGATTGTCATACCCCCGGCGTGCCAGATCAATCATTTCATTGGCCATGTCAATGGTGCGGGCAATGTTTTTATCACATTTTTTGTGCGGCATCCGGCATTCCTTTATTTTGATGTTGCCTGGATCTGTCCCTGTGCATCACCACCGGAACGGGCCAGATCGCAGATACGGGTAAGTGCAAAATGCCATCCGGTATACAGCTGTATCTTTTTTGTATCTGCCAGGATATGACCGGGCAGAAAGCCGGGACTCAGGGGGGCGGCACCCGCAAGAGCCCGGACAGCATACGCTTTTTTGGTCTCATCTCTATCGTCGAGAAACAAGCCGATCAATCCGGCCAGATGGGGGGTCAGTTTGTCAGGAAAAGCCCTGACACAGGTGCCGATACCCCACAGCACCCCCTGCTGCAGCAGGGGATTGTCAATGTAATTGGCCTTTGGGTCCAGAAAGGAAAACAAAATGGATGCATATTCTTCTGCCAGAGCCGGACTCCGGCCCGTGATTTCCCCCATGGCCTCAGCAGATCCCCATCCGATACCCCCTGATTCATCATTGAGGTTCCACATGAGCCGACGCATCAGGTTCCGGGCATTTTCCATGTGTCCGGCTGCAAGTCTTTTTCCCAGCAGCCCCATGGCAGTGATACTGCGGAATTTTATCAGTTCGCTTGTGGCGTAGAAATGGGAGAACAGGTGTCCCACCAGCTGCATGTCCGGGATTTTTGCCAGCTGCTCCAGTGCTTTTTTTCTGTCCCGGCTTTGAAGGATTTCACCGACCATCTGCCGGGTTTTTCTGCCGTGGGGTTTTGCCATAACCTTTCCTGTCACCAATGCAATAAATATCAAAAAATATAAAAGCACAAATCATGCCATGTTTGGTTTTCCGGTAGATACCGGAAGTGTTTTGTAAAGAAGTTTGAAACTTTTCTGTAAAAAGGCGATACTTGTCTTGACACATAATGACAGGAGAGGTAGCACCTGTTTTGTGTTTGGCTGTATGGGATTTTTTGGCGCAGCTTTTCAGGCAATTAAAGGAGAATGGTGAATGGAGTTTTTTTTCAAGCCCGGAGGTATTGCTGTGGTGGGTGCCACAGCCAGTAAGGGAAAGGGTGGGAATATCATTGTGGCTAATCTTAAAAAAGGGTATTCGGGAAAAATTTATCCGGTAAACCCCGGTTACAAAGAAATTGAAGGATTACCCTGCTATCCTTCGGTTGCCGATGTGCCTGATCCAGTGGATCTTGCCATTGTATTTGTCGCAGCGCACATGGTGCCCCGGGTAATCAACGACTGTGCCAAAAGAAATATTCCCGGTGTCATGATCCAGTCGGCCGGATTTTCGGAAACCGGACCCAACGGGACTGCATTGCAGCAGGAGATCAAACAGATTGCTGAAAAAACCGGCATCCGGCTGTGGGGACCCAACTGCATGGGCCTGGTGGATGCCCGTCGCAGGTTTATATTTTCCACGGTGACACCGGCCATATGGGATACAGGTCTTGCCTGTGGCAATGTGTCCCTGATCGCCCAGAGCGGTATGCTGGCAGGGGCCTTTCTCATCGATCTGATGTCCCACGGAACCATGGGGATCTCCAAAGTCTGTTCCATAGGCAACAAGATGGATGTGGATGAAAATGACCTTCTGGCATATCTGATCGATGACCCGGATACCGCTGCCATCGGGTTATACCTGGAATCGTTTACCGACTGCCGGCGGTTCATGGCCTTATCCCGCAGGTCCGCAAAACCCATCGTTATTCTGAACGGGGGCAAAACAGCCGGCGGTGCTGCTGCGGCAGTGAGCCATACGGCCAGCCTTTCGGCCAGCGGGGCCCTGGTTTCCGGTGCCATGGCCCAGGCCGGCATTGTGGAAGCCGACGGTTTCTATCAATTGGCAGACTATTGCAAAACCTTGGGCATGTATCCCAACATACCGCCTGAAAGCGCGAACCGTGTGGCTGTCCTCACCTACACCGGTGCTGCAGGGATTGTTTCAGCCGATATCATGGACCGACACAACCTGGAATTGTCGAAACTTGATACAGCTACCCTGGATGCTTTGCAGACCGTTTTTCCGGAATGGATGCCGCCATCCAATCCCGTGGATATGTGGCCCGGAATCATTCTGAACGGGTCAAAAAAAACCTATGGCAGGGCCATGGAAGCAGTTTGCGCCGATCCAGGGGTGGATGCGGTGTTTGTCCATTGTTTTGCAGGCGGGTTCAGCCTTGAAACCGATCTTGACATGATGGCGAAAACAGCAACACAAGCGGGCAAACCACTGGTCTGCTGGATATCGGGTGAACGGGACCGGGTGTATCAGTTCCAGGTATCGGCACAAAATACAGGGGTACCGGTATTCAGGGAAGTGATGCGGACTGTGGAATGTCTGGGAATGCTGCTGAACCGGCCGCCCCGGGGGATTGAAAAGGATACAGAACCGGATGCCTCTGAACAGATCCGCCGGCTGAAAAACAATACCCGCCTGCATGTGCTGGCATTGGAAGAAGGGCCCATGGATGAATATGTGTCCAAGCAGGTGCTAGGTGCGTGCGGCATTTCAGTGGTGGAAGAGAAACAGGTGATGTCTCTTGCAGAAGCCCGGCAGGCCGCCGCCGGTTTCGGGTTTCCCCTGGTGGCCAAGGGCATGGTTCCGGGGGTATCACACAAGACGGAATTCAATCTGGTCCACCTGGGCATTACGTCTGAACAGGCCCTTGAAATCGCCGTGATCTCGCTTTTGCAGACCATGGAGGGCCGCGGAAGCCTCCTGATCCAGAAACAGGTGCAGGGAAAATTAGAAATGGTGGCAGGTTTTGTCAGAGACCCCCGGCTGGGTCCCTGTGTAATGTGCGGACTGGGCGGGGTGTTTGCCGAAGCGCTCAATGACACGGTGTTCGGGGTGGCCCCGTTGACGTTGCCGGATGCGGTACAGATGATTGACCGGCTCAAATGCCGCAATATGCTGGACGGGTATCGTGGATATGATCCAGTGGACAAAAAAGCCCTGGGCAGCATCCTTGTAACCCTGGGAAATTTAGGATGTGCTTATCCTGGCATTCAGGAGATCGACATCAATCCCCTGATCATACACAAAGAGGTGCCCATTGCTGTGGACGGGTTGGTGGTGCTGGCGCAGCGGGTGGAATCTGAGTGATCCTCAGGCATGTTTGTCTTTTCCTGATGAAAAAAGATCCATGAAAGTCTTGATGATTTCCCCTATGACAAGCGCATATTTTGCCATGTAGTCCGCAGTCTCATTAATGGTTAAAACCGTATCCGTTGTCTCATGGGAGATGGTTCTGACGGCCTCTCCCACTTCATGGGCACTGATTTTCAAGTCATTGCTTATTTGCGCGGTATTTGCGGAAATTTCATTAATGTTTGGAATGATTTGGTTAATGGAATCCTTGTTATTCAAAAATGTGGCCTTAACTTCCATGATCAGGCTGTTAAGGTTTCTTAACGCCACAAAGGCGTAACCGCCAACCAATAAAATTAAAATAAAAACAATAAAAATTCCCAATTGATTGAGCGTAATGGATGCCTGCATACAGTTATCCTTTTTTGTCCTTTTTCATTTTTAGAACAGTTTGTGTCAAATCCCAGTGCTAGGCTTTTTTATCTTTTTTGTCTTTGTCTTTCAGGTTTTCTTTTACGTCCTCAGCAGCCTCATGACCCTTATCGCGCAACCGGTCTGCCTTTTCTTTAGCAGAGGCAGATATCTTGCTTTTGGCGGAAGCAATATTATTTTTGAAATCCTTTATTGTTTCGGATGTCCGGTCAGTAATAATCTGCCGTGTTTCTCTTCCGGATTTCGGGGCGAACAATATACCAGCCGCAACACCTATGGCAGTGCCTATACCTGCGCCTATGGCCAGGTTTTTGGCTCTGTTCTGCCGCAGGGTTCTGGTACGTGCAATCCGGATTTGTTTCGCTTGACTTGCCAGGTTGTTTAATATCATGGCATACCCCCCTGTCTTGATCATATTTTCCCACATGATTTTCCCCTTAATAATGAACAGTAATATTCATGTTCCATATGCAAAGCAATTTTATGGACTTTTTAACATTATGCTTTTTGGCTGTCGGAAAGGCAATGGGTACAATTATGTATTTTGTGCATCCAGATCCTGTATTGGGACAATATTACGCAATCCAGACAGCTTTGAAACAGTGTCACATGGGCAAAATGATACGCAGTATCTGTATCGCGGTAGCCGGCCGCACCCGGTGTGTCGCAATGATCTGCATGTTTTGGCAGATAAAAGTACAGCAATCTCCCGATGGAAATTTTGGGTTTTCCATTTAGAATAAATTTAAGAAGCGTGGCAGCTTTTATATCCGGTTGCCATCTGAATCGGGATCAGCAAAAATTTGGTTATTGCTGAATCCAAACAATATGAAATCTGGAGGAACTATGCAGAGCTTTTTGAAAAACATGATAATCATTTTGATGCTTGCTTCACTGAGTTTTCTGACGGTCAGCTGCAATACCATGCAGGGGGCGGGTGAAGATGTGGAATCCGCTGGTGAAGCAATTCAAGATGCAGCCGATTGAAAAAATGGAATCTGTTATAACGTCTGTTTGAACTGGTGCCGCCCGGTCAGCTGATGGCCATGAGTACGGATCAATATAGTGATTTCATGTTCCTGACATGAACCGGTAGCTAAAATACCCTTTCTGGATGAGTAGCCCGGATATTTCCATTATCCGGGCACCTGCGCTTGACATTTCAAAAATCCGGCGAATCATTTAAAGCATGACCTATGTTTTTCTGAAAGGAAAAGACAGATATGGCAACAGCTGACATGTGGAATGCGCAATATATTGAGGCCCAGTATAAAAAGTGGAAAGATGATCCAAACGCCGTTGCCCGTGACTGGCAGTTTTTCTTTAAAGGCTTTGAGATCGGTGATAAAGCCCCGGCAGAAGATGAAACCGCCTGCACACCGGATGCAGCTCTGCAGCAGTCCCGTGTGGAATCACTGATATACCGGTACCGTGACCTGGGCCACCTGATGGCATGCATGGACCCGCTTTCTTTTTGCCCCACGGACCATCCTTTGCTGAACCTTGGCGCATTCAGTCTTTCGCCGGAACAGTTGGACACTTTTTTTTACACCCGCAGATTTTCCGACACTGGCCAGTCCCGGCTCAAAGACATTATCAGCCAGCTCAAAGAAACCTATTGCCGTTCCATCGGCGTAGAATACATGCACCTGCAGGACCCGGCGGAAAGACGGTGGCTCCAGGAAAAGATGGAGCCTGTAAAGAACCGTCCTGAATTTTCCCCCGGAGAAAAAACCGTGGTGCTTGAAAAACTGATTCGCACCGGTCTGTTTGAACGGTTTCTGAATAAGAAATACCCGGGCCAGACCCGTTTTTCCCTGGAAGGCGCCGAGGTGATCGTTCCCATGCTCCATACGCTTTTCAAGCAGGTGTCGGAGGCAGGCTGCAGGGAAGTAATCCTGGGCATGACCCACCGGGGACGATTAAGCGTTCAGACCCAGGTGCTTGAAAGGCCGTACAAGGATATTTTCAAAGCCTTTGAGAGCTGTTATGACCCTGCAGACATCATTGGTGCAGGGGATGTAAAATACCACAACGGGTATCTTGCAGACATCGAGACTGCCGGCGGAAAAAAGCTGCGGGTGTGTCTTCTGGACAATCCCAGCCACCTGGAGTCTGTAGACCCGGTGGTCCAGGGATTTGCCAGGGCCAGGCAGGAAATGGCAGGTGCTGAGGGCATCAACCAGGTTCTGCCCCTGCTGCTCCACGGCGATGCCGCCTTTGCCGGCCAGGGCATTGTGGCGGAAACCCTGAACATGTCGCAGCTTTCGGGATTTCACACCGGCGGAACCATTCATGTGATCATCAACAACCAGATCGGGTACACCACTACGCCTGAAAATGCCCGTTCCAGCCGCTATTCCACGGATGTGGCCAAGATGCTCATGGTCCCTGTTTTTCACGTGCACGGTGAAGACCCGGAAGCGGCACTTCATGTGGTGCAGCTGGCAGCGGCCTACCGCAAAAATTTCCATAAGGACGTGGTGATCGATGTGATCTGCTACCGCAGGTTCGGCCATAATGAAGGGGATGAACCCTATTTTACCCAGCCGCAGATGTACGAGCGCATCCGTTCCCGAACACCGCTGGACCGAATATACGCTGACAGGCTGATCAACGGGAAAATCATTTCTTCCAAAAAACCAGAGGAGATTTCAACTTCTGCAACACAGGACATGGAAACCGCTTTTGCCGATGTCCGGGGCAATATGTGCTCTTTTCCGGAACACAGGTTTTACCCGGAATGGGACAGTATTTCCGGCAGCTATTCCCATGAAAAGGCGGATACGGCTCTGGAAAGATCAAAATTGACCGCCTTTTCCCGGAAACTGTATGAAATTCCGCAAGGGTTTGCCATATACGACAAACTGGCCCGGATGCTGGAGAAACGGCTTGACACGGTAGTAACGGGCAGGGGCATTGACTGGGGCACAGCAGAAGCACTGGCATTTGCTTCCCTTCTGTCCCAGGGCATTCCCATCCGGTTGAGCGGCCAGGACAGCGGCCGCGGAACATTTTCCCAGCGCCACAGCGTGATCCGGGACATTACAAACGGTGAGCTGTGGATTCCGCTGAACCATATTGCCCGGGACCAGGCCGAATACAGGGTCTATGACAGTTTTTTGTCTGAGGCCGGTGTCCTGGGATTTGAATATGGATATGCCGTGGCAAGACCCAACGTACTGACCCTGTGGGAGGCCCAGTTCGGGGATTTTATAAACAATGCCCAGGCGGTTGTTGATCTGTATATTGCCGGCGGTGAAACCAAATGGCAGCGTTTGAACGGCCTGGTTCTACTTTTGCCCCACGGATATGAGGGCCTGGGGCCGGAGCATTCCAGTGCCCGGCCGGAACGCTTCCTCCAGTTGTGCGCCAATGACAACCTCCAGGTCTGCAATCCCACCACACCGGCCCAGTATTTTCATCTGCTCCGGCGCCAGATGGTCCGGTCATTTCGAAAACCGCTGGTTATCCTGACCCCCAAAAGCCTGCTGCGGCATCCCATGGCGGTTTCAACGCTTGAGGAACTGACTTCGGGCAGTTTCAGCGAGATTCTGGACGATCCTGAAAAAAACAAGACTCCGGACCGCGTGGTGTTGTGCAGCGGGAAAATCTATTATGATCTTTTGCAGCAGCGGTCTGAATCGGCGCAGGACAGAATCGCTGTCATCCGGATTGAACAGTTTTACCCGTTTCCGGAGCAATTGTTGAAAAAAACAATTTCCAGGTACAAAAATACCCGGCAGTGGTACTGGGTGCAGGAAGAACCCGCCAACATGGGGGGAGCTGATTTCATCCGGCCGCGGCTGGAAAAACTGGTGGGCGATTCTGTTATTTGCGTGGCCAGACCTGCACAGGCATCTCCTGCCACGGGTTTTTCACGTATTCACAAACAGGAACAGGCA
>JAABSB010000072.1 GCA_011390615.1 Desulfotignum sp.
GATGCAGGCAAAGGTGATCAGGTTGTGGATGGAAAACGGTTCTTTGTATACAAACACCCCCAGCACAAAGGCAATGGACGGGGCAAGATACTGCAGGATACCGATGGTGGACAGATTCAGCCGCCTGGCAGCTGCCGCAAACCACAGCAGCGGCAGGGAGGTCACCACCCCTGCCCCGATCATCCAGAAAGTGAGGCCAATATCCTTTAAAAACAAGGAGCTGCCTGTTCCCATTAAAAAGAGAATGTATGCCAGGGCCGGAACCATCAGGATCAGGGTTTCAACAAACAATCCCGGCATGGGGGCCACCTGGATCCGTTTTCGGCAGTATCCATAAAAAGCAAAAGAAAAGGCCAGGGTCAGGCCGAATATGGGCAGGGCGCCATAGGCTGCCAGAGAATAGATCACCCCTGCCAGGGCAAACCCCAGGGAAATGCACTGCAGGCGGGTAAAGGTTTCCCCCAGCAGCAGATAGCCCAGCAGGACATTGATCATGGGATTGATATAATATCCCAGACTGGTTTCCACCACCCTGCCGGAATTCACGGCCCATATATAGACAAACCAGTTCAAGGCAATCAGTGAACTGCTTACGGCAAGGCCTTTTACCAAAGAAGGGGTGCACAGAATACGAAATACCTCTTTTCCCCTTTTTTGGTAACAGATGATAATAAAAACAAACACACAGGACCAGACAACGCGGTGGCACAATATCTCAAAAGGCACAGCTGCCTGCATCTGTTTCCAGTAGGCCGGCAAAAGTCCCCAGGCGGCAAAGGCAGCAAGTGCAAAAAGCACCCCGTAAAAAGGTTGTTTCATCTCATATCCTTCATATGATAATTTTTGTGCCCCAGTGTAGCACCATTGGCTGGATTGGCAACCAAAAATACAGGGGCCCAGCTGCATGCAGCCTGGAAAGAAGCCAAGCCTTATAACAGTTATCTTGAAATATTCTTCTAATCGGTTGCCCTGACTTTTGTTTTCTGGTAAACACAACACCAATGAAATGGATGGATACAGACAAACTGGTGCTGGCATCCCGGTCTCCCAGGAGAAAAGAACTGCTGGAACAGATGGGACTTGCCGTCGAAATTATTCCTGCTGATGTGGATGAAACCGAAAAACCGGGGCAGCAGCCCCTGGCACTTGTCAAAGCATTATCCCAAAAAAAAACCCGTCACATCATGCAGCTGCAAAAAAATGCCTGGGTGCTCGGGGCAGATACCATTGTTGTAAAAGACGGGCAGACCCTCGGAAAACCGGAGAACAGAGAACAGGCCATCCACATGCTCGGCCTTTTGAGCGGCCGGGCACATGCGGTTTATACAGGATATTCCGTGGGCCATTTTGTCCGCAGCCAGATGAAAACACATGCGGTTGCAACACAGGTTGTGTTCAAAACTTTGACAAGACAGGAGATCCTCTGGTACACTGGCACACAAGAACCCTATGACAAGGCCGGAGGATACGCCATCCAGGGGCTGGGTGCCTTTCTGGTCAAAGAAATTCACGGTTCGTATTCCAATGTGGTGGGCCTGCCGGTGTGTGAACTCATTCAGACCCTTGCGGCCCTGGAAGTGATTCAATTTAAGGACAGTCATCATGACATGGATTAAAGATAACCTTATGGCCGTTCACAAGAATATCCTTGATACTGCCCGCAGCTGCGGCAGAAACCCTGAAGATATTCACTTAATTGGTGTCAGCAAAAAAAAACCTGTCCAGATGATAAAACAGGCCATCGATGCAGGCCTTACCATCCTGGGGGAAAATTATATCCAGGAAGCCATGGAAAAAATTGATGCCATCGGCCGGGATGCTGCTGCCTGGCATTTTATCGGTCACCTGCAGTCCAACAAAGCCAGATTCGCTGTCCAGTATTTTGATCTCATACACACGGTGGACAGCTTTAAACTGGCAAAAGAGATTGACAAACAGGCGGGAAAAATCCAAAAATGCCAAAAGATTCTGCTCCAGATAAATATTGCCATGGAAGACACCAAATCCGGCGCCCAAAAAGATGCGGCAGTGGATCTGGCCAAAAAAATCATGGGGTTTGAAAACCTTTCTCTCCAGGGCCTGATGTGCATGCCCCCGTATTTTGATGATCCCGAAGATGCCAGAAGCTATTTCAAACAGCTGGTTCAGATCAGAGAAGAGATCCTGGCGGCCGGGGTACACCCGAATGCCATGGCACAGCTCTCCATGGGCATGAGCAATGATTTTGTGGTGGCCATCCAGGAAGGGGCCACCATGGTGCGGGTGGGAACCGCCATTTTCGGGAGCCGGATGTGAAACTGCTGCTGCATGCCTGCTGCGGTCCCTGCACCATTTATCCCCTCCAGGTGCTCAGAAAGAAAGATATCCAGGTGATGGGTTTTTTTTTCCGCCACAATATCCATCCCTTCACTGAATGCCGCAAGCGGGAAGAAACACTTCGCCAATATGCAGATGCGCAGGATGTAAAAATGATCTGGCAGCAGGAGTATGATCTGGAAACATTTCTCAGGTCTGTTGTCTTCCGGGAAAAAGACCGGTGCCGCTACTGCTACCATGCCCGTCTGACCGCAACTGCCAAAATTGCAAAAAAAGGAAAATTTGATGGATTTTCCTCCACCCTGCTCTACAGCCGGTTTCAGAACCACGCCCTTATCCGGGAGACAGCGGAAGCCGTGGCAAAGGAGACCGGGGTGGATTTTTTTTACCATGACTTCAGGGAAGGCTGGAAACAGGGTATTGCGGAATCAAAAGCCATGGGCATGTACAGGCAGTCCTACTGCGGATGCATTTACAGTGAAAAGGACCGGTACTACCGGCCGGCAAAAAAATCCCTGCATGATACCCGATGATCATTTTTTTGAAACTTGTGAGTGATCAGGCTATCGTTTTCCAGAAACCATACAAAAAAACGGAATCATCGCGTGACAAGACAGGTTTTGTGATCTACAGCCAGGCCCTTCAGTTGGGGGGGACCCGTTTGATCTGGTTGATCATGGAGACAAGCCGTCTGTCAGTCTGGTGAAGACGGGCGGCCAGTATTGTGAACAGATGCTTTGCCACCTCCGGATATTTTTCAATGATCTCTTCGAGCTTGTCTCCGGGAAACCGCTTGACTTTGGACCGCCCCTTGGAGATGATGGATGCGGACCGGGCATCTTTGGTGATGGCGGCCATCTCTCCGAAATATTCACCGGGCTGGGTAATTTCAGCAATTTTTTTGCCCCCTTTCACCACATACACCGCACCCTGGACCAGTTTGAAAAAATCGATATCTGTATTGTTTTCCCGGATAATGACATCCTTGTCTTCATATTGTTCAACATCCGGATTCACCAGGTAGGCGGGCAGAGATTCCTTGGTGATCACTGTTTTTTTCACCACCTCTTCCAGGGAGGTCTCCCCGGTTCTGACCTTCTGGAGGCCGGCATCCCGTAATGTGACCATGCCTTCCTGAACCCCCACTTTACGCAGCTGGTCTTCGGCCACCTCCGCACTGATGGCTTTGGCCACTTCATCGGTGACTTCCATGAGTTCATAGAGCCCCACCCTGCCCTTGTATCCGGTGCCGTTGCAATGGCTGCACCCATTGGGACCCATGATTTTCAGACCGGGAATCTCATCTTTGGGAAATCCCTCAAGTTCCAGCTCTTTGGGGTTATGACCGGTGACCTGTTTCTTGCATTCCGGACACAGCCGCCGGGTCAGCCGCTGGGACAAAACCATGGTTACGGATGCTGCCAGCATATAGGGCGGAATACCGATATCCACCAGACGGCCGATGGTGGAGGGACAGTCATTGGTATGCAGGGTGGCAAAGACCAGATGGCCTGTCATGGCAGCTTTTATGGCGATTTCCGCTGTATCGATATCACGGATCTCCCCCACCATGATGATGTCCGGATCCTGGCGCAGAAAGGCTTTCAGGGCAGCGGCAAAGCTCATGCCGATCTCTTCTCTCACCGGCACCTGGTTGATTCCCTTGAAGTTGAATTCCACCGGATCTTCTGCCGTCAGAATTTTGATGTCATCCTTGTTGAGCCGGTTGAGGATGGAATACAGGGTGGTGGTTTTTCCGGAGCCGGTCGGCCCTGTCACCAGAAGCAGGCCGTAGGGCCGTGAAATGCTGCGCTTGAGCATATCAAATGTGGCAGATTCAAATCCCAGCCGGGTCAGATCAATGTTCAAAGCACTCTGGTCAAGTATCCGCATGACAATGCTTTCCCCGAACAGGGTGGGCAGAGAGGAAACCCGGAAATCAACAGATTTTTTTCTGCCCAGGCGCAGTTTGATCCGGCCGTCCTGGGGCACCCGTCTTTCAGCAATATCCAGGGATGCCAGAATTTTTATACGGGAAACCACGGCATTTTTAATGGAAACCGGCAGGTTCATGGCTTTGTACATGCCGCCGTCCAGCCGGTACCGGACCTGGAAAGATTTTTCAAAGGGTTCGATATGGATATCTGACACCCCGTCATTGATGGCCTTGGTCAGAATCCCGTTGACAAGCTTGATGATGGGGGCATCCGAGGCCATGAATTCATCCTGGCCGTCATCTCTTTCAGCCGCGCCCACCTCGATCTCTTCAGCCGCCTCGGAAACCAGAGACCCAAAATCCTCCACAGAGGTAACAGGGGTGTCGTCTTCTGCATCTTCTTCAAAATGGAGAAAATTTTTGTACGCTTCATCACTGATCTTGTAAAAATCCCGGTAGGCCTGGATGATATCATTTTCAGTGGTAACATACACATGGATATTCTTTTTTGTCTTGTTGTGCAGGTCTTCCACCACCTGGGTATCGGTGGGTTCCACCATGGCCACAAAAAGGTCGTCGTTTTTAAGGGCCAGGGGGAAGACCATGTTTTCTTTGGCCAGATCAAAGGGGAGAATTTTCTGGGCTGCGGCATCAGGTTTCATTTCTGAGAACCGGATCACATTGTAATTATAAATCCGCCCTAATACATTAATGATGGTGTCCGGATCAATATACCCTTTGTTGAGGAGAATGGCGCTGAGGCGTTCTCCGGTCTTTCTGTGCACGCCCAGGGCCTCATCCAGCTGGAGACTGGTAATCTGGCCTTCTTTGGAAAGGATTTCCCCTATCCGGGTCTTTCCGGCGCCAGACTGGTCCTTGATGGTGGATGTAAGACTGGATTTTCCCTTTGGATTTTTTACCATGTGTCTCTGTATCTGACTTATCTAAAATTTTTATACACCCGGATACTGCCTGCAATCACCAGAAATATTCCCAGCATGTAAAAACAGAACCTGACAATCAAGAGTTTGTTGCTGAAAAAAACGATGTTCGCCACCTGTTCCGTCACTTCAGGTATCCGGTAAAAGACCCCTAATCCCACTGCAATGAGAACAATTCCATAATAGAATGCGAATTTTTTTTTGTCCATCCTAAATCACAACCTTTCCAATTCTTTGAGTTGTTTTTCAAACTGTACGTTCTGAGACTCCAGGTCCTCCATTTTTGCTTCAAGGTCGGAAAACAGGGATTCCACCGTATTTTCAAGGTCTGACAACTGCTTTGAAAGCATCTGGATGTTTTTGCCGTCCGCGTTTTCAGATGCTGTGAGCAGCTCGGCATTCACCGTCTGAATCTGGTTTTCAAGGGTTTCTATTTCATCTTCTATCTGTGAAATCTTTTTCTGGATGGGTCCCAGCACCCTGGAGCGGCCTGCAATAATTTCCGATTTTTTCTGGCGCATCTCCTTTTTGTTCAAACCGGTGGTTTTTTTTTGCTTTCCTGAAACCGTGCCGGTCTCTTCCCAGCCGTCCTTGTCCAGAAATTCCTGGTAACTGCCTTCAAACAGATCGATTCGGTCTTTTTTAAACACCACCAGCCGGGTGGCTAGAGAATGCAGGAACAGCTCATTATGGGTCACCAGGATCAGGGCGCCGCAAAAATCCTGCAATGCCGCTGAAAATGCATCACAGGCCTCGATATCCAGGTGATTGGTGGGTTCATCCAGCAGCAGCAGGTTCACCGGGGCCAAAAGAAGTTTGCCCAGCATGACGCGGGATTTTTCCCCCCCTGACAATACGCTGATCTTTTTTAATGCAGCATCTTTTTCAAACATCATGGCCCCGCAGATATTTCTGGCAGCCTGGCGGTCAAAATCCGGGTGGGCATCTGTCAGTTCTTCTTCTATTGTATGGCCCTCATTGAGGGTGCGTACATTGGTCTGTTCAAAATATCCCGGAACAACCCCAGGGTTGCAGGTGACACTGCCGGATGCAGGGGCAAGTCTGCCGGTGAGCAGTTTGACCAGGGTGGTCTTGCCTTTGCCGTTCTGGCCGATGACGGCGATTCTGTCCCCTGGCTGGACGGTTACGGAAAAATCAGTGATCAGCGGTTTTTGCGGTTCATAGCCAAAACACATTTTTTCGGCAGTGAGCATCTGTTTGCCGTTAAAAGGCAGATAGTTAAAAGAAAAATCCAGATTTTTGGACTGGGAGAGTTTTTCTTTTGATTCCTGTTTTTCAAGGGTTTTGATTCTGGACTGTACCATGTTTGCCAGCCTGGCTTTGGCCCGGAACCGCGTGATAAACGTTTCAATCTCTTTTTTGCGTTTTTCCTCATTCAGCCTGGTTTTTTCATATACCGCTTCATCCTGGGCCACCTGGTCATAGTATTTGCCGGTACCTCCCGGGATTTTTCTGATTTTATGGCGATGGATACCGGCAATATGGGTGACCACATGGTCCATGAATCCCCGGTCATGGGTTACCAGAAGCACCTCCCTGGGCCAGGCTGTCAGAAACTGGGAGATCCATCGAATGGAGGTGATATCCAGGTAATTGGTGGGTTCGTCCAGAATAAGCAGATCCGGTTCAGACACCATCACCTTGGCCAGGTTAAGCCTGACCTGGAACCCCCCGGAAAAAACAGCCGGATCCCTGTCCATATCCACAGGGGAAAACCCCAAACCGGCCAGCACTTTTTCCGCTTTCCAATAGTGTTCTCTTTCATGCTCCGGCAGCCCTGTCATGGCTTCTTTGCGTACCGTGGTTTCTGAAAATACAATTTTCTGGGACAGCATGCCGATGCGGTATCCGGCCGGGCAGTTTATTCTGCCCCCGTCCGGGTGATCATATCCTGCGATGATATTCAGCAGGGTGGTTTTTCCATGGCCGTTCCTGCCCACAAGCCCCACCCGTTCTCCAGGGTTTATCTGCAGACTGGCATCATCAAACAGGGTCTGGTCACCAAAACCCTTGCAAATGGATTCAATGGTAAACATATGGTATCTATTCCGGCATGGGTATCTGTTTTGGTTTTTAAAAAGTAAGCAATTACTATAACATTCATGCCGGAATATATAAACATCAGATTTTGCTTGACTTGGATTTTCAATCTTGCATAGTAGCAGGATAGCATGACAATTTCATTCAAATAAAAAATCAACCAGAGGCAATCATGACCAGATATATCTATGAGTTCAGCCCGAAAAAAACAGACGGGGATGCATCCTTAAAAAAACTTCTGGGCGGCAAAGGCGCCAACCTTGCTGAAATGGCACGCATGGGCCTTCCCGTACCTCCGGGATTCACCATTTCCACGGTATGCTGCAACCTCTACTTTGAACAGGGGGGCCAATTTCCCCCTGGCCTTGAACAGCAGATCATGACAGCCATGGCCAATGTGGAAAGCCGGATGGGACTGGTATTTGGTGATCCCAAAGCCCCTTTGCTGGTGTCCTGCCGGTCCGGGGCCAGAAGCTCCATGCCCGGCATGATGGAAACTATTCTCAATGTGGGCCTGTGCCCGGAAACCATCCCCGGCCTGGTGGAAAAAACCGGTAATGAATGGTTTGTGTATGATGCATACCGCCGGTTGATTATGATGTACTCAGACGTAGTGATGGAAAAAGCAGACCAGGTGGTGCCTGAAGACGGCATGGGCATCCGGCTGAATCTGGAAATGATGATGAACAACCTGAAAAACGACAAAGGATATGAAAACGATACCGACATTTCCACCCAGGACATGAAGGCCCTGTGTGACAGGTTCAAAAAAAAGATACGCCAGTATCTGAAAAAAGATTTTCCTGATGATCCCCATGCACAGCTCATGGGGGCAATAGCGGCGGTTTTCAAAAGCTGGAACGGAAAACGCGCGGTTTCCTACCGGCGTATTGAACATATTCCCGACTCCTGGGGAACCGCTGTAAATGTCCAGAGCATGGTGTTCGGGAACATGGGAAACACCTCTGCCACAGGCGTGGCATTTACCCGTAATCCTGCCACCGGAAAGAACGTTTTTTACGGGGAATGGCTGGTGAATGCCCAGGGCGAAGATGTGGTGGCAGGCATCCGTACCCCCAATCCCCTGAACACCGACACCAAAAACATGCAGAACCAGCATCTTGTGTCGCTGGAAGAGGCCATGCCGGAACTCTACAGCCAGCTGTATGATATCCGGAACAGGCTGGAAGCCCATTACAAGGATATGCAGGATATTGAATTCACCATCCAGGAAGGCAGGCTGTACATGCTCCAGTGCCGGGTGGGCAAACGGACCGCCACCGCTTCCTTGAACATGGCAATGGACATGTATGAACAGGGCATGATCGATGAAAAGACCATGGTCTGCCGTTTAAATCCCAAAACCCTTGATGAGATGCTTCACCCCATTGTGGATCCGGAACAGGAAAAAAACGCTGTAAAAGTGGCTGAAGGCCTGCCGGCCGGCCCTGGCGGTGCCTGGGGAAAGATTGTGTTTACAGCAGAAGATGCGGTGCAGCGGGCAAAAACCGGTGAAAACGTGATCCTGGTCAGAGAGGAAACCAATCCGGAAGACATTGAAGGGATGCGCTCTGCTGCAGCCATTCTTACTGCCAGAGGCGGCATGACCAGCCATGCCGCCCTGGTGGCCAGGGGATGGGGAAAGTGCTGCATTGTGGGTGCCGGTGCCCTGAAAATCAATGCAAAAAACCGACAGATGCAGGCAGGCACCCGGATTTTCAATGAAGGGGATATTTTCACGTTAAACGGCACCCGCGGAATTGTTTATGAAGGCCGGCTCAAAATGAAAGATGCCCTGGAAAACCCCAAATTCAAAAAATTCATGGCCATTGCCGACCGCCACCGTACCATGGCAGTGCGCACCAATGCAGATACCCCTGAAGACGCTGCAACAGCACTGGAATTCGGGGCACAGGGTATCGGGCTTTTCCGCACCGAGCATATGTTTTACGGGGCTGATTCAGACCGGCCCCTGTTTCTTTTGCGGAAAATGATTTTAAGCAAAACCACAGAAGAACGCCAGGTTGCTTTGGACGAGCTGTTTCCTTTTGTAAAAGGAGAAATTGCTAAAACCCTTGCTGTCATGGACAACCTGCCGGTCACCCTGCGGCTGCTGGATCCGCCCCTGCACGAATTTGTACCCAGCTCGGAAAAAAGCCAGATGGAAATAGCCCTGGCCCTGGGCATAGATATAGAGGAGGTGATCAAGCGGAGCACCCTTCTCAAGGAATCCAACCCCATGATCGGGCACCGGGGGGTACGCCTGGGAATAAGTTTTCCTGAAATCACCAGAATGCAGGTACAGGCCATCTTTGCCGCATCTGCCGACCTGATCCGCCAGGGCAGACACCCTTTGCCGGAAATCATGGTGCCGGTCACCTGCAATGAAAAGGAGTTGTCCTTTACCAGAAAAATTGTTGACGACTGCCACAGACAGGCCCTGAAAACCAATAATCTTGCACAGATACCCTATATGTTCGGCACCATGATCGAAATTCCCAGGGCGGCCCTGATAGCCGATAAAATGGCCCGGGAATCCCAGTTTTTTTCCTTTGGCACCAATGATCTCACCCAGATGACCTTTGGCTTTTCCAGGGATGATATCGGATCGTTTATGAACGATTATATTGACAATGCCATTCTGGACGCAGATCCTTTTGAAACCCTGGACCAGGAAGCAGTGGGCAGCCTTATTGAAATTGCTGTGGAAAGGGGGAAAAAAACCCGGCCGGACATCAAACTGGGTATCTGCGGGGAGCACGGCGGTGATCCTGAATCAGTGGCATTCTGCCACAGGGCCGGCCTCACCTATGTGTCCTGTTCTCCTTACCGGGTGCCCATTGCCCGGCTGGCCGCAGCCCAGGCCGCCATCATGGACAAATAGCAATGCAGGCCCTCTGCCATGTTCCCGGCAGGGGGCTTTAATTGATATCCACCCGGTACCTTGACCAGCCGCAGCGTTCCTTGTAGGGGTGGCGCATCAGTTCTGTGGCAAGAATGGAAAAATCTTTGGAGCGAATGGTAAAATACATCACTTTTTCCCTGTCCATGATGGTTTTGACTCCCACTGCCCCGTAAAGGGTTTTATAGGTATCTTCCACAAAACACTGCACCGCCCCTGTGATGATAACCAGATCAGATTCAGTGCGCGCCTCATACACATCAATCATGGTGATATCAACGGATTTGCCCTTGAAATAGGAAGTGGGTCCGATACGCGTAAGTTCACAGGTGACAAAATTTTTAAATCCCATTTCATACCGGCCAAATTGCGCTTCATCCCCCCCTGCCAAACCGGCTGATGCCAGAAAAAAAGACACAAAAACAAAAAGATACGTCGATAGGGGCCAACGAATCATAACGCAGCCTGCGGGTTGTCCATGGAAGGCCCCTGTTCAGTGGACACATTGTTTATCATGCCCTGAATATTTTTTTGCAGGTCTTTGAGGACCATGGGGGTAAGGACCACTGAACCGGCACCGGAAAAAAGGTTCTGGTAGCGCCGGCGGGTTTTGGCATCACGGTACCCTGTTTCCACCAGGATGGGAATCTGGTAATCGATTTTCAGCACTTGCGCCACAAAGGCTTCTGTCTCAATGCCAGGTGCTTTGTGATTGGCAATAATCATCTTGAATTTTTCAGGCTGGCTTCTGAACATCTCCAGGGCCTGGGTTCCGTTCCTGGAGATTACCGGGGAAAATCCTGTTGCATTGATGACATCTGCAATCAGGTTGCTGCGGATCTGGTTGGTATCAATCACCAGAATATGCCGGGTTCCCATGATGGGCAGGGTGTTTTCTGCTGCTGCATCTGCGGAAAAAAGGGCGGCCCAGCTGCCATTGCCCACAGGATGCAGCTGGGTGACATCCATTTCATAGGCACGGGATGCCACAAACAGGTCATTTTCAGCATCTGCCACCCGGGCAATGAACCGGTTGTTTTCTGCAATATACTGGCGCAGCCATGTGCGGTAGTTCAGGTCTTCGCCTTTGAGAATCAGCAGTTTGGGGCCTGCATGGGTATTTACCTGGATGGAATGATAGATCTGCGGGGTATTGGAGTAAGGAATCCGGGTTTCCTTGTAGTTTTCCTTTATAAATTCAACCATGAAATCCCTGGCAGAACAGGGGGTGACTACCAGCACAATTATAATTACCGGGATTAGCAGAATGCCTGTTATCTGTTTCATGATGTAATCCTTTTTTCCAGTTCCAGCACAAATACACCTTATATCGGCCAGAGTCCTGACAATCTTGAACCCCATATCATGAGCCAGTAGATGAAAAACAGGGTCAGGTAAAGGCCGCCCAGAACTTTCATCTGTTTTTTCAGGTCATCTTTGCGCCTGGCCCGGAACCGTGCCAGAATCACACCGAAAATACTGATGGCAAGTCCCAGAAAAATGATATATAACAGGTACTGTAGAAACCGCAAATCCCAGACTGTTCTGAGATCCAGCTGGTAAAACCGGTCAAAGAAGGTCTCAAATTCCGGCTGGGCCCGGTGAAATACCAGCATAAAAATAAAAAGAACGGTCCAGGCAACCAGATGCAGGGCAATGAACACCCTGGCCCAGATATCTTTTGATTTGCGCCGTTCAAAGTGTTTTGTGCTGCAATTGTTCAGGTTTTCTCCTTTTTTTTGGGGTTTGTTGACAACAATATATTATGGTTTTGCCATGAATGAAATAGTTCTTTCCCAAAATCGGTTTCTTGAATTAAAGCATCTGGTATACCAGACATCAGGGATCAATCTGCATGAGGGCAAAAAAGAGCTGCTCAAATCCAAACTTGCCAAGCGGATGCGCCTGACCAGAAAAAATTTTGACCAATACCTTGCCTATCTAGCTTCCAATGAACAGGAAGTGGTGGAATTCATTGACACTGTCACCACCAACCATTCCTATTTTTTCAGGGAGAACAAAAGCATTGCTTACATGGTGCAGCATTTTAAAGCCAGTGCCCCCAATAAAAATCAGGTCTTCAAAATATGGTGTGCTGCCTGTTCCACCGGAGATGAACCCTATTCCATTGCCATGCAGCTTCTGGAAGCAGGCCTGGATTTTTCCATACTGGCCACTGACATATCCCATTCTGTTCTGGCCACGGCTGTCCGGGGCATTTACCGCGTTGACAAGACCAGAAATATCCCCAATCCCCTGCTGCGCCGGTATTTTCAACAGGGAACCGGCAAATACCAGGGCCATGTCAAAATCAAAAAACAGGTGCAGGGATATATCCGTTTCCAGCGGTTCAACCTGATAACAGACACACCCACTGACCAGGGGTTTGATGCAGTGGTCTGCCGAAATGTCATGATATATTTTGATCTGCCCACCAGCGAAAAGGTTGTAAACAAACTCTATGGGGCGGTTGTGCCCCGGGGTTTTTTTGCAATTGGCAATGCAGAAAGCCTCATGAACCTGACACACAGGTTTTCATCCATTCCCGGGGTACCCTCTTTGTATGTGAAATAATGCCCCCTTTTTTTTAGCAGTAAGCTGTATCAGCGTGCCAGATGGGCGTCGGTTTTAAAGCGGCGGGTGACCATCTCAATGATCTCTTCGGCACTGGTTTCAATGGGTTTGCTGCTCACATTGATGATGGAATAGCCTTTGGCAATATAATGGCGGTGGGCCATGAGAATTTCCTCCTCAATATCTTTTTTTGTGGAATAGGCTTTCATGTCCGAGGCCCCGAGGCTTTCCTGGCGCATTTTCCGGTGGGCCACAAGCTGCTTGGCATTGATGTTCAAGGCAAAAATACGCCGCCGGTCGACAACATCCAGTATCGCAGGCATGGGAACCCCTGGAACAAAGGGAATATTGGCCACTTTCCATCCCAGCACCCCCATATACATGGACAAAGGGGTCTTGCCGGCCCGGGACAGCCCCAGCAGGATAATCTCCGCCTCAGTGAGGGTTTCGGGGTTCAGGCCATCATCATGGGCCAGGGCAAAGTCAATGGCAGAAACCTGCTTGAGATTCACCTGGTGGCGTTCCCTGTAAAGGCCGGGCTTTTCCAAGGGATCCTGGTTCAAAAATGCCTGGATTTTTGAAAGCACCGGACCCATAAGATCAATGGTGACTATTTTATGTTCCATGCCCTTGCGGGTGAGGTATTTGCGCAGGTTTGAGTTGACAATGGTATGGACGATCAGACTTTCAAGATCCTTGACTTTGTCGATAAGTTCATCCACCTGGACCTCGGACCGGATCTGGGGTACCTTGACAACCGTAATTTTGTTATCGGGAAACTGTATCAGTGTTGATTCCACCAGGTGAAAGGCATTGATGCCCTCTCCGCAGGATGCAATGTAGATCATTTGAAAGGCTGAAGGATCATGGGTATCTGTCATGAATTAATTCCTTTATTGCGGGCATTTTTTGTTTTATAATATTATTTTTATATACTAACCGGAAAATTTGGGGAAGGCAACCATGGCACACCAGGATAAGGGACATTATGCAGGCAAACATCCGGATCAGAAGGCTGATCCGGTGATTGTCAAAAAACTCAGTGAAATCACGGAAAAAAATCAGTTAAGCTGTGCATCTGCCCATAAAGCGGCAAAAAATCTGGGGGTTTCCCCCAAAGAGATCGGGATTCAGGCAGACCTGATGGAGCTGCGCATTGTAAAGTGCCAGCTGGGGCTGTTCGGGTATGAACCGGAACAAAAACGGATTGACCCGGGCATCGACGTTTCAGATGAATTGTGGGCAGCAATTGAGAACAAGAGCGTTGACGGCCGGCTTTCCTGCCGGGAAAGCTGGGATATTGCCGGAGAATGGAAAATCAGCCGACTGGATATGGGATCTGCCTGTGAAAAAATCAATATCCGCATCAAACCCTGCCAGCTGGGGGCATTTTAAGGAACGGGCATGGTGGTGGGATGTGGGCGGATCAGGTTACGGCTGTATGATATCCATTCGCTAAAAGCCAAGCGCAAAATTGTAAAAAGCATTGTTGCAAAAATTCAGAACCGGTTCAAGGCGGCGGCGGCCGAAACAGGTTTGAATGACAGCCATGAATGGGCCGGAATCGGGTTTTGTGTTGTGGGCAATAACAGTGCCCGGGTGAATTCACAGGTGGATAAAATATTTAATTTTGTGGATGATACGGGACTGGCCATGGTTGCAGATACAAACATGGAAATCATTCATCTGTAGTATTACGGGCTGGTGCCAGTTTTTTGCGGGTTTTCTGTCTGCGCCGCAGTTTCTGCTTACGGATTTTTTTTATCTGTTCCAGCCGGGCCGTATCTGTGCCTGATTGCAGGGCTTCAATTTTTTCAGCCAAAGCCCGTAACGCCAGAAAACGGTTCAGGTGCAGGGACCGGTGCTTGTCCATTTTTACGGACAGACCGGTTTTTTTGTGGCGGACAAACACGGCGGAAGAAGATTTGTTCACCTTCTGCCCTCCCCTGCCCGAAGCTTTGATGAATTTTTCTTCCAGATCCTTTTTTTGAATACCCAGATCAGCCAGCTTCTGTTCCAGGGCAGCCAGTTTTTTTTCATTGGGGCCCATGGTATTATCCTTTATCACCGTTCAACAGGTTTCAGGGATGATGCGGCAGACATCCAAAATCTGTGTTTTTCCCTTTATTTTCAACGCACCCAGCTGATCGATCCGGGCTATGTTGCCAAGGGTTTCAATATCTGCTTTCATCTCATCAAAGACCTTTGCGGACAGATAAATCTCATTTCCCCTGGCCATGGACTGCAGGCGCTGGGCCGAATTCACCGTGTCTCCTATGACCGTATAGTTCAGATGGTTCTCCTCGCCTAAAAAACCGGCAATCAACTCCCCGGTGTTGATGCCCACCGTCATTTTCAATTTTTCACAGATCCCCCCTTTTTTATGCTTGAACCGGTTAAAGGCAAAAAACATTTCAAGGGCCGCAGACACGGCATGGAGACTGCATTTTTCATCATGCAGGGGTGCGCCGAAAATGGCCATCACGCAGTCACCCATCAATTTATCCAGGGTTCCGGAATGTTTAAATACAACGGGAATCATATGGGAAAAAAAATCATTCAGGATCACCACCACCTCTTCAGGGGAAATCGTTTCTGAAAGGGTTGTGAACCCCTGAAGATCTGCAAAAAGAATGCAGGCTTTTATCCGCTCCCCGCCCAGTCGGGGCCGGCCGCTTTTCAAAATTTTATCCACCACATTTTTTGAAAAAAAACGGGACAAATACATAATATGCTTTTCTTCACTGAGCTTGTCGAAATAAAACCGCTGAAAGGAAACCGTATTCATCAAATGATCCCTGACAATGGCATAAAAGTAGCTGTCTGCGGCTTGAAACCCCTGTTTCTTATTTTTAAATAAAACCAAAGCCCCATGAACATCTCCCCGTGAAATCATGGGCATCGCATAAAGCGATCCTTCCATATCATTGAATTCATCATAGTTGCTTAAGTCTTTAATAATGACTTCTTCTTTACCGGTGGTCAGATTTTTCAACAGGCGGCTTTGCCGTAAAAAAGAATAATCCATCTGATTGTCAAAACTCGATCCGATGATTTTTCCCTGGTGGTGCAAAATATCCTTAAACAGATACAACACTGCAC
>JAABSB010000073.1 GCA_011390615.1 Desulfotignum sp.
AAGAGACCGCCGCCTTTTGGACATATCCGACAGATACCGTACCCGGGGATTCCGGACGATGCTCACCCACTTTGATATCCGCAGTTGCGGGCTGGATTATCTGGACAGATTGACACCGGATTATATCCGCATAGACCGCAGACTTTTTTCTGATATGAAACAGAACCCCGAAAAAAAACAGATCCTGTCTTTTCTGATCACCTATTCTCATTTGAAGGAATGCCGGGTGCTGGCCTGTGACGTCCAGAACGAAGAAGAGTATACCGCATGCCGGGAAATGGGATGTGATCTGGTCCAGGGAAACCTGGTACAGGCCCCCCAGCAGACGCTCACATCCGTCCGGCATCGATATGACACCATCGGACAGCTTGCAAAAACAGACCGCCGGGTCCATGTCAGCAGGGACCGCGCCCTGATATCCGGTGAAATCAGGTATCTGGAACCGGTGTTTTCCGATTGTACGGTCGTCCAGATCTTTGATCAGTTCAGAAACCATCCGGCGTCTTCTTTCTTCCCGGTAGTTTCCAGAAACGGGGAGCCCCGGGGCATCATCCGGGAAACCGCATTCAAGGAATATACATTTTCCAGATTCGGCAGGCAGTTGCTGGAGAACCCGTCATTCGGCAAAACCATCTCACGGTTTATCGCCAAAATACCCGTAGCTGATGTGCATTCATCTGTGGAAAGTCTTATTGAAACCTACACCCGTTTTAATAACAATGAAGGCTTGATCATGGTGGAAAACATGCGATATGTCGGTGTGCTGAGTACCAATTCCCTGCTCAAGCTCATCAATGAAAAAAATCTGACCCTGGCGCGCAATCAAAACCCGCTGACCCAGCTTCCCGGCAACACCCTGATCCATGAATATGTGAGCCAGAGCCTGGTTGATGCCGAAAATATCCATCATCTGGTCTACTTTGATTTTGATCATTTCAAGCCCTTTAACGACCGGTATGGTTTCAGAAACGGGGATCGGTTGATTCTGATGTTTGCTGAAATGCTCAAAAAAACCGCTTTTTCAGAAAACCGGTTTGTGGGCCATGTGGGCGGGGATGATTTTTTCATGGGAATCAGCAGCAGTACCCTTGAAACAGTGGAATCTCAGATGGCGGCACTGGCCCGGGATTTTAAGAAAAATGCGGAAAGCTTCTATGATCCTGACACAGTGAAAAACGGCTTTCTACCGGCCTGCGACCGGCAGGGCAACGAAAGGGAACTGCCCCTGATGACGGTAAGTGTGGCTATTCTGGAACTGCCGGCAGGCAGCAAAACCCATCTGACTGTTGAAGATACCGCCAATATTCTTGCCCGTCTGAAAAAAAAAGCCAAACAGTCGGTTACCGGCATGGCCAGTGCCACACTGGACAACAAACCACCACAGACAGTCCTGCCGGGAGAATCTGCCTGAACAGAAATGATGCAATTCTCTCACGGGTCATGCTTTGAAGCGCTGCCCGAAAAATTTGTGAACATGACCCGCAAAAAAAAGAGGCAGATATCTGGGCAGAGAATGATGTGTTTTGCGCATCGTCAAAAAAATCCATTTGTGTTCGACAAAATTAAACGCGGCAAAAATATCCCATAACGGCGGGAGAATAATGGTGATTGTTTCACCGACCCTGCACAATTCCCGAAAGAACAGATCCGGTTTTTCCACATGCTCAATGGTATGGGAACACAGCACATTTTTGAATTGTTTGTCTGCAAAAGGCAGATGGTAAATATCTTTAATCAAAACGAAATTCGGTACCCGGGCATGCCTGATAATATCGGCATTGATTTTGCCTGCATCGGTCTTGCCGCAGCAGATATTCAGATCCCACTGCTGCCCTGCAATTATTCGTTCCTTCATCAGTCTGTAACTGATGAAATTGAAAAACTTACCGACCAGCAAAAAACTGATTAACACAAGGGCTGAAATCATACCGGGCTGCTGTAGTAGTTCGCTCATTCACTGGATTCCTTTATGGTAGATGGTTTCATTTCCAGGATTGTTGTGGTGTGTGATATTTTTGCCGATACAGCAGACAAATACACCTGCCGGATTCAGCATCCCGGTTTTTCCCCTGTAAAAGCCGGCATCATATCCGGCAATTGATAAGATAATGTTTGGAATTTGTTTTATTTTTATCAGTACTGCCAGGCTAGCCGGTCTTCTGTTAAATTAACCGATTTTTAACCATTGCATCATGGGGATCTAACCGTCAACAGATATTGATACATACCATAACCGCAACGGCTGCTTGCTGCCAACCAAATTTTGGAGATAGGATCATGGAAAAACCCATTTATATCGGCACGCAGCTGCGGGTGTTCATCAGCCCTGCTATGAATGCCCTTGGGGTGGCATTTATACTGGTGACCATTTTCGGTGCCGTAATGTATGAAATACTCAGACGGAAAGAGAGCTTTGGATGAACAATACCATTCTGGTCCTCATTGACGGACTGCGCAGCGATGCCATTACCCAGGCCCATACCCCTGCCATGGACTGTCTCATGGCATCCGGCACCTTCTGCCTCACCGGACAGACAGTGGAACCGTCTTTGACCCTGCCGGCCCATTTTTCCCTTTTTACCTCCCTGCCGCCAAAACAGCCGACAAAAAAGGGACCTGTTTCAATCTGGTGGTGCTCAGCGACCATGGCGGCTGTGGACAGCACCACAACACCGGTCACCCTGATGTACTCACCATCCCCTTTATTGCATATGGCAAACCTGTCAGAAAAGGGTACCGTCTGGCCGGACCGGTATCGATTCTGGATATTGCCCCCACCATCGCAAAACTGATGGACATACAGCCCCACCCGGAATGGGAGGGTAATCTTATTTCAGACATCTTTGTACCCTGTTCCTGCAAAGTCCCCATGATGCGGCTGGGATAGGCTGGATATCCAGATCATCCTTTTTTTTCTGCATCAATAACATACAGACCGGCTTTGGAAAGAGGTGACTGAACACAGCTTTTTTCGTCAAGATATGCCATGAAATCCTTCAGAGGCATGGGGCGGGCAAACCGAAAACCCTGCATCATGTCGCAGCCTTCTTTCACAAGAAACCGCTCCTGAACGACAGTTTCAACACCCTCTGCAATAACGGTCAATGACATGGCTCTGGCCATGGCAATAGCGGCACGCACAATGGCCTTGTTATGGTCACCTGTTTCAATCCCGTTGATAAGGGATTGATCAATTTTCAGGGTATTGATGGGCAGATTTTTCAGCATGTTCAAAGAAGAATACCCGGTGCCAAAGTCATCCAGTTCAATGTGAATTCCCATTTCCTGCAAGGCGTTGAGGGTTGCCCGGCCGTTGTCAATGTCATGGAGCAAACAGGTTTCAGTGAGCTCGAATTTTAATTGCCGGGTATCCACCTTGTTGTCTGCGATAATCGCTTTTACTTTCTGTAAAAAATTTTCATCGGAAAACTGGCGAGCACTGATATTCACCGCCAGAGAAAAATCCGGCGGCAGGTGCTGACATTGCGACAGTGTTGCCAGATGCCCGCATGCATTTTCCAGGACCCATTCACCCACGGGCAGAATGAGCCCGGTTTCTTCGGCAATGGGAATAAAGACTCCGGGAGAAACCGGGTCTTTTCCCGCAGGCAGCCAGCGCAGCAGCGCTTCAGCACTGCAGATTCTTCCAGATCCCAGGACCTGGGGCTGCAGGTACAGTGAGAATTCGTCATTGGTCAGGGCTTTTTTCAAATCATATGCCATTGCGGTAGTGCGGTTCACAACCGCCTGCCGCTCTTTATTGAACAGGCAGACCCGGTTTCTTCCCAGGTCCTTGGCTTCATACATGGCCACATCCGCCCGCTTGAGCAGTTCACTGGCCGTGTGGGTATGCCCCTTGAAAATAACAACGCCTATGCTGGCACTAGTATGGCACATATGCTTTTCATTGCCCAGCACATAAGGCAGGCTGAGGGAGATCCGTATTTTTTCAGCAATATCCAGGGCTTTTTTCTGACTGATGTCATGCCGGCCGTCAAGCCATTCCAGCAGCACAACAAACTCATCACCACCAAGGCGGGCCGCCGTATCTGTCTGACGGATGCATCCGTTGAGCCGCTGTGCCACCTCAATCAGAAGGGCATCTCCGATGTCATGACCGGTTGTATCATTTAATGACTTGAAATGATCCAGATCAAGCATGAAAACCGCCCCGTATTTCTGATTCCGCCGGGATGCTGCAATGGCTTGGCCCAAACGGTCTCCCAGAAGGCGGCGGTTGACCAGTCCGGTCAATGCATCGTACAAAGCCAGTTTTTTGATCTGGTTTTCCGATTTTTTGCGGTCCGTGACATCCTGCACCGTGCCTGACAGCACCTTTTTGTTGTCATATTTTCGCAAGGCAGCCTTCTGAAATATCATCCGTTCCTGTCCGTCCGGGCGGATGATCCTGTATTCCATGGTGGTGGGTTTTGCCTGTGTGAAAACCCGCTGCAGAGCAATTTTTAAAGCATCCCGATCATCCAGGTGCACCAGCTGCAGCGCGCTGTTTTCACTGACGGCAAACTGTTTCTTTTCCACACCGCAGATATCGTATATCTGTTCTGACCAGGTCAATTTACCATCCCCCGGCCTGAACTCCCAGTCCCCCACCCGGGCCAGCTTTTGGGCAGCCAGCAGCCGCTTGCGGATATGAGTCAATGAGGCAACGCTTGTCTGCAAAGAATCAATGGTTTTACGGACATGATGTTCCAGGGGATAAAAAATCAAACCAGCCTCCAGCAAAAGCATCAGAATGGTTGCCGCCCAGATGATGGTTTCAAACCGTTCTATTTTCATGATAGCGGCTTTCCCGATTCTCTGGTATTCATCAACTGCCGCATCCAGCATAGGTTCCAGTACATGGGGACCATAGGTGGTCAAATAGATATAAGAGAAAAATTTTGTATTGAGCACATCATGGCGTGACTGATAGACATCAGTGGCATGCATTAAAAACCTGTTGAGGGCAAGATCCAGCCCCACTGAAGGATCGTTGAATATGGTCTGCAGATTGTCATTGGTCACCTGTGGAATGCCGTTTTCCGGATCACCGCTGCGCAGGATTTCGTGGGCATTCCGCATTTTATGTATGGTGCTGCCCACCTGGGCCCGTGCCATATTGAACTCGGTTTCATCGTCAGTCGTCACCATCAACCCGCTGAAATACGCGATACGATTGGCAAGTCCTGCCTGATGACCGGCCAGATTTACCAGACTGGAAAATCCCCGCTGTTTTGATACCACATTCTGCATGGTAATATATGATGCCGTAACCAGCAGGGCAATGGCGCTCAAACCAATTATATACCGAAACCGCAAATTTCTTACCACTCTCAGATAGTTCATTATTATATCCTTAAAAACACCCGGCTTTGCGGTGTTGTTTAAAAAATCTGCATTTACACTTAGAAAAGAAATAATAGCAGGGTATTGTTAGCAGAATATTTCAAAAATTGTCCGACATGAAACATCCGACATGAAACAAAGGATTCGACAGGCCTTGCGGACATGGAAAAATCCCCGCAATCCATATTGGAAAATCCAATGAACTGATAAATATTTTGGATTTGCATCAAAAAACCGCGCTGATTGACAGTTTCGGGAAAATCAGGTACTGGTGTGACATCATGATAGAAGAGAAAAGAAACAGCCTTGTTTTTCTGGCCCGCAAATGCCGCCTGATCACCATGGAACAGGAAGAAAAATTGGTGGCGCATTTGCATAAACACCGGGAAGAACAGCCAGAATACACCGAACTCGAGCTGCTTCAGAAAACTCTGTCCCGGGGCGAAATCCAGTTTCTTCTGGCAGTGAAAGACCATCTGAAAATGAAAATGCTGGACAAGCGGTTTGGTGAACTGGGGGTAGCCAACCGGTTTGTCCGGCCGGAAAACGTCCGGCAGGCACTGGATCTTCAAAACGACCTTTTCAAAAAAAACAGACAGAGCAAACTCATCGGTGATATTCTACTGGAAAACAAGCAAATATCACAGGCAGATAAAATCGCTATTCTTCTCACCCAGGACAGGATTGCAGATGAATACCTGGCAGAGGCCATGAATGATATCGCCGCCACCGAAATTGAAAAAATTTCCATGAACATGCGGTTCGGTGCCATTGCCGTTAAAAAAGGCATGGTAACCCTTGACCAGCTCAACACAGCACTCAAGCTCCAGGAGCAGGAAGTGGTTACCGGCAGACCCCGGCGGTATCTGGGGGAAATCCTCCAGGAGATGTATCACATTTCCCGGGATGATCTGACACATATCCTGAAAATCCAGAAAGAGATGGAAAAAAAACGGCTTGCCCTTGAAACCGCCCTTTCCCAATATTATTCTGAAACCAGCATAAACAAAAGACTGTCCAGGTCTTTCAGGTACCATTTTTCCAAAAATAAATTGCAGGCCCATGTCCAGAAAATACAAGCCCTTTACGAAGATGTGAATATTTCAGATTTTATCAGGTGGCTGAACACCATCGGCATCGCTTTTGGTTTCATTGAAGCGGAAAAGATACAGTCTTTTCTGACAAAAGCTCCTGAAGGCAGCCAGATCTGTATTGCCAGAGGGACCCCCCCTGTAAAAGGCAAAGATGAGGCTGTCCAATATTTTTTTGATACCACCCCCTCAGCCGGAGACAACCCGGATACACCGACAGCCCTGGTGTGTAAAGGTGATGTGCTGGCCAGAATTTTCCCGCCGGAAGATGGCCTGCCGGGAAAAGATGTGTGCGGGTTTACCATTGCACCACCGCTTCCCGGACGGATATCCCTTAACCCGGGGCAGGGGGTGATAAAAAAAAACAGCACCTTTATCGCCGACACCGACGGCCTGGTCACCCTTTACAAGGACAGGACCCTGTTTGTCCAGTCCGGAACCCGGACCATCCCGACCCGCCTACATACCGGTCATATTAACACTGATCTTTCCGATCAATACCAGGACACCATTCTCAAAGTGGAAGGTACCATACTTGAAAACGGACGTATCCGATGCCGGCAGCTGGAAATTACCGGCGATGTTTTCGGCCGGGTATATGCAGCCGGAAACATCCATGTTAACGGCATCATCGGCCGGGAAAAAGACCTTCAAAAAAAACCGGCCAGATTGACCGCCGACGGTGATATCTTTATCAATAAAAAAATTATGCATGCAGTTATCATCACCAGCAAAGGACTAAAAGCCCCTGCTGCCGACCTAGTATCATCACGGGTGACGGCTTTTGGGGATATTGTGGTGAAGAATGTCATCTCAGACAGCGCTGGTCCCTGTATCCTCCAGATCGCCAGACAGGCAGGGGAAATGGAAACCCCGTTTGATGAACCTATCCAAAACCACAAAGCTGCCCTGGATGAACTGGAGCAAAAACACGCACTGGATGAGCTGGACCAGCGGCTTGCTGCAAAGGTTAGTGCCCGGGACAGCTATCTGGCAGAACATGAAATCCTGGGTTTTCTCAAAGCAGTGCTGCACTGCCCCAAAATTAGACACATCCCGTCCCTGCGGGCAAAAATAAAAACAGTCTACAGCAATGTTAAATCCTTTCCAGACCTGCCTCAGGTGACTGAAAATGCCCTGGCTGATGCCGAAGATTTTTTGGAAACCGTGTATACAAAAACAGCGCCATTGGAAATAACAGAACAGCTTCAAAAAATTGAAGAGATGCGGCAGATCAAATACGGCATGTACCGGGCTGCCGTCAATGCGAGCCGGCGCCATAACCTTGCATATGAAACCCGGAAAAAGGCCCTTCTCAAACAGGTTCAGGCACTGGCACCGGATATTCAAAAAACCAAAGACCAGATCCAGTCACTCATCACCCGGCGGGATGCATTTCTGCTGCACAGGGATTTGCAGTTACCGGGTACGGCAGCCCCCACAATCAAGGTAAAGAACCGGGTCCAGAAGGGAACGGTGATCAAAGGCATACACGCTGCATGCACCATTGACCAGGACATATACGGGGTCAAGTTTTCGGAAACAAAAAAATCCGACCAGACACTGGCAAAAATTATCATTGAAGGGCTTTACGAATAGATCCCACAGGCTTTTCTCACGCAAAGGTGCGGCTGCCCGGGGAATCAGTGACATGGCCGCAATCTTTCTGAAAAGCGGTTTTCACCGCCTCCACCATGAAATAGAGCCGGTTTCTGATATTGACTTCGGAAATTCCGGCATCAAAATCCAGGTATAACAGGTTCATGTCCGGATAAAGGGTTTTGATACGCTTTTCCACCCCCTTGGAAACAATGTGGTTGGCAATGCACCCAAAGGGCTGGACACTGATGACATGGGTTACCCCTTCTTCTGCCAGACAGGCGATTTCACCGGGGATAAGCCAGCCTTCTCCGAATTGGTTCACCAGGGACAGTATCCGGCCGGCCTTGTCCGCCACCGTGCGGATATCATGGAACGGCGCATAAAACCGGAACTGTGCAAACCGCTGGTTGATCTTTTTATGAAAGGTATGTAAAAAAGTTTCAATGAACTGTCCCAGAATGTCGCTTATTTTCCGGTGCCGGATATGGGCCCGGATATTTTCCCTGTAATTGACAAAATCCTGGATGAAATAATCCAGAATCGGCGGGATGACCGGCTCAATCTGGTTTTCCATGAGAAAATCCGCCAGAAAATGGTTGCCGAACCCATTGTATTTGACATAAATCTCTCCTACAATGCCGATTTTCCCCTTCACCCGGTCATGGATATCCACCTGGTTGAAATCCGACACCGCCGCATCCAGCAGGGAAAAAAACCGGTCATAGTCCCTGGCCAGGATACAGGGCTGTGCTGCTGCGATATAGTGTTTTCGCAGGTGTGCAGCCCTTCCCTTGTGGACTTCTCTGACTGCAGTTGCATAGTACATCTTGGCAATGCAGTCCGCATACATGGTGGTAACAAACAACAGCTTGATCATTTTCAGCCAGTTGATGTCAAATCCGGGCTGGTGTGTCAGTCCCTGGGCACTGGTCACCGAGATGACAGGCACATGGTCGAATCCGGCCGCCACCATGGCTTTTCTGATCACAGACAGGTAACTGGATGCCCGGCACTGGCCCCCGGTCTGGGTGATACCCACCGCAATCCGGTCCGGATCATACCGCTTAGACTGCAGTGCCTTGATGATATCCCCGGTTACCAGAACCGCAGGATAACAGATATCATTGCCTGCATACCGCAGGCCAGTCTCCACTGAGAACCTGTCCGGCGGGGGCAGAATCTCAAACCGGTACCCGGCAGTTTGAAACACCGCCGGCAGATACCCGGAATAATCTTCGGCAAAAAACGGGGCAATGATCTTTCTGGCCCGGTCTTTTTTTTCAAATCCCGGGGTGGTTTTCCGTGCTGCGGGTCTGCAGTTGTCTTTATTTACGGGACGTATCAGCGATTCCACCATGGACCGGATCCGCAGCCGTACCGACCCTGTGCTGGCAATGTCATCCACCTTGACCAGGGTATGGTTTTTCCCCCCGGTCTCCAGTATCTGCCGGTTTTCTTCCATGGCCACGGCATCAGGCCCGCACCCGAATGAATTGAGCTGGATCATCTGGATGTGGTCCGGCTGCCGGGCCACCCAGGATGCAGCATTGTACAGCCGGTTGGGATAGGCCCACTGGGTCAGAACCTGCAGGGAATCAAACCCTTTCTCACTGGTGTCGGGCACTGCATCTTCCGTAATAAAATCCACACCAAAATCGGTCAGAATCTGGGGAATCTTCTGGTTGATCAAGGGGTCGATATGATAAGGACGGCCGGACAGCACCACCAAGAGGCGCTGGTCCCGGCCGGACCGGCCGGCAAGCCGGGCCCCTTTTTCCCGGACCGCTTTTTTATACCCCCTATGGGCGGCCAGTCCCTTTTTCACTGCAGCCCTGATGCGGGATCCGGCAACGCCCAGGGGCTTGAGGTATGCCACACAGGCCCTGGTCAGCAGGGCGGCATCCTTGAAGGTGATCACCGGCTTATCCAAAGGGATACCTTTTCTTGTGCCAAGATCCAGGCTGCTGTCAATCACATCGGTATAACTGCTGACAATGGGACAGTTAAAGGTGTTGTGCACCTGCTGGAACTCTTCATATTCATACATGACAAGGGGGTAGAAAATACGGTCCACACCCTGCCTGACCAGGTCCAGCACGTGGGCGTTGGCCAGTTTGGCCGGAAAACAGATACTGTCTGACATGATGCTGCCTTTGGCAGCATCACTCATGGCCATGGTGGAACCGGCCGACAAGGCAACATTGATACCGCAATGCACAAAAAATGCATGCCAGAAGGCAAAATTCTCATAAAAATTCAGGCAACGGGGAATCCCCACCGTGAATTTCGGTTCCTTGTGGGGGGCCAGATTCCGGTCAAAAAGCAGCCGGTATTTAAAGTCGGCAAAATCAAACCCCTTTTTTGGCCGTCCTTCGCCTTTTGGCCCAAAAATTTTTTCACACCGGTTACCTGAATAAAACGATCTGCCACTGGAAAAAACGAAACGGGTGACAGCACAGGCATTCTCACATCCTTTGCACACGATCTGCCGGGTTTTGAAATCAGCAATGGTATCCAGCCGGTCCAGAGCGGCAAACCCCTTAGCCCGAAAACCCTTATTGGCAACGGATTTTTTCACCGCCAGTGCTGCCCCCAGGGCCCCCATCATTTCCGGCATGTCCGTATGGGTGACACAGGTGCCTGTCAGAATTTCCAACGCCCGGACAATGGCGGGATTTTTACCGGCCCCGCCCTGGAGTATGATATGATTTCCCATCTCCCCCATGTCAATGAGCTTGAGCACCTTGAACAGGCAGTTTTTCACCACTGCATAGGAGAGGCCAGCACTGATGTCCGGAATCCCGGCATTTTCCCGCAGGGCCTGTTTGACCCGGGAGTTCATGAAGACCGTGCACCGGGTGCCCAGGTCACAGGGGGCATCCGCCGCCATGGCCAGGGCTGCGAACTCCTGTACCCGGTATCCCAGTGAATTGGCAAAGGTTTCGACAAACGAGCCGCATCCCGAAGAACAGGCCTCATTGAGTTCAATACGAAGGATGGCCCCGTGGCGGATGAAAATGGCTTTCATATCCTGGCCCCCGATGTCCAGAATAAACGACACTTCCGGGTTCATGTACCTGGCAGCCTCAAAATGTGCAATGGTTTCCACCATGCCCAGATCCATGCCGAATGCCGTGCGGATAAGGTCTTCCCCGTAACCGGTAACCGCAGTCCCGACGATAATGAGATCCGGACGCTGTGTCAAGATTTCTCTGCGCAAAACCTTCAACCCAGTTACAACCGCCTGAATGGGATTGCCCTTGTTGTTTTTGTACCAGGAAAACAGCACCTGGTTTTCTGTGCCCAGAGCAACAATTTTTGTGGTGGTGGACCCGGAATCCACCCCTAAAAAGCAGTGGGTGGATCTGTAGTCGGACAGAGGAATCCGGGGGATGGTCATCTGTTGCCGGTTCTGTTCCCAGTGCTCCCGGTCTTTTGCCGTCTGAAACAAGGGGGTCAGGCGGGTGTCCTTTTTCAGGGACCCCCCTTTTTTTTGAACCATGGCATCCAGCAGATCCTGCACAGAAAATGCCGTATTATGGCGACGGCCCAACATGGCCCCACCCAGTGCCGGCAGCAGAGCCGGATGCTCAGGCACCACCAGATCGGCACTGGACAATCCCAGCACACGCAGAAACGCCTTGACCAGTTCCGGAAGAAAAGCGAACACCCCGCCGCAAAGCAGCAGTTCAGGACGGATCTCGCATCCCCTGGACAGGGTGTTCAGGCATTGGATGGCCACGGCATGAAACACCGAGGCCGCAATATCCGCCACCGGCACATTGCGGCTTAACAGGTTCTGCACATCGGTTTTGGCAAACACCCCGCACCGGGATGCAACAGGGTACAGACGGGTATGCTGCTGCGCCAGGCGGTTGAGGCCTTCAGGGGACTGGTTCAGCAGGGTGGCCAGCTGGTCAATGAACGCCCCGGTGCCGCCGGCGCAGCTGCCGTTCATGCGGATATCCGGGGGTCGGTCAGAAGAAAGAAAGATCATTTTTGAATCTTCCCCCCCGATATCAATGACTGTCGCTGTCAAAGGATATATCTGCCGCACTGCTTCATTGGTGCAGATCACCTCCTGGACAAAGGGCAGGGACATGATCTGGGAAAAACCCATGCCTGCCGAACCGGTCACAGACAGTTGCAGCAGGCAGTTGCCCAGCTGTGCTGCTACATCTGAAAAAAAAAGGGACGCGGTATCCATGATCCGGGCGTAATGCCGCTGATACCGTGAAAAAATCAATTGACGGGTCTCATCCATCAGCACCAGTTTGGCGGTAGTTGAACCGATATCCAGGCCGGCAAGGTATGTTGTGTTATGTTTCACCTGACTATCTCTCGATTTTTTTTATGCCTTATGGTATTTTTATTCTGAATCTGCCACAGATGCAAGGGATATCAACCGGGCAGCCCCATGTAAAAATGCACACACTGCCTGAAACGTACACTACCCCTCTGGCGGCAGCCTGTTTTCAGCCTGGGATTGAATCCGCTGGCGATACGGACACAGGCTGCCGCCAGGGGTGCACAAAGACATGGTAATCCGGGGGGTTAATGGGAACCGTTTTTGCCGTAAAAAAATATGCCATCCATGATGGACCCAGCATCCGGACCACTGTGTTTTTCAAAGGATGTCCCCTTGCCTGTCCGTGGTGTCACAATCCGGAAGGCATGGACAGCAGGATGACCCTGGTGTGGAACAAAGACAAGTGCATCGGATGTATGGCCTGTGTGGCGGAGTGTGTTCAGCAATGCCTGGTATTTGAAAACCATATTCTTAAAAGAAATTCTGGTGCCTGTATAAAATGTCTGCACTGCACAGAAATCTGCCCTGCCCTGGCCCATGAAGCTGTAGGCCGAAAAGCGGATGTGGCTGATATTATGACGGATATAATCAAAGACAGGCCTTTTTATGATACATCCGGCGGCGGAGTGACCTTTTCAGGCGGAGAACCCCTGATGCAGCCTGATTTCCTTTTGGCTCTTCTCAAGGCATGCGGGAGATCAGGCATTCACCGGGCCGTGGACACCAGCTGCTTTGCCCCGGACCGGTTGGTAATGGCCGTGGCAGACCATTGTGATCTGTTTCTGGTGGACCTCAAACATATGGACAGTGAGATTCACCGAAAGTATACCGGGGTGCCCAATGAGCAAATCAAAAAAAATATTGCCCTGCTGGCCCAAAAAGGCCATGATATACGGGTACGCATCCCGCTGATTGACGGCTTTAACATTGATGAAAAAAATATGCAGGCAAGCGCTGATTTTCTGGCATCCCTGCCCCAAATCCAGGGGGTTGATCTGCTGCCGTACCACAGCATTGCCAAGGGTAAATACAAAAAAATGGGCCTGGCAGACAGCACAGCTCGGTTTGCCCCCGTCAGCACCCGGCAGGTTGACCTGTGCGCAGACATATTCAAACAACACACACTGATGGTCCAGGTGGGGGGATAACACAATGAACAACAGGATTGCACGGCTACGGCAGCACAGTTTTTCGGCTCACCCGGCATTGTCCATTGAACGGGCGGTGCTGGAAACCGAATATTATAAAGAACACAGCGGCAAATGCAGCCTGCCCGCGCTCCGGGCCGGTTTTTTCAAATTTCTGTGTGAGGAAAAGACCCTGTACATCGGAGATGACGAGCTGATTGTGGGAGAACGGGGACCAGGTCCCAAGGCAGTGCCCACCTTTCCAGAACTCACCTGCCACAGCCCTGAAGACCTGCGCATCCTCAACAGCCGGAAAATGACCAGCTATACTGTCAGAGAAGAAGATATTGCAGTATATGAAGAAAAAGTAATCCCCTACTGGAGCGGCAGGTCCATGCGGGAGCGCATTTTTTCCAGGTTGCCGGATGCCTGGCAGAAAGCTTATAAAGCCGGGCTGTTCACCGAATTCATGGAGCAGCGGGCACCGGGACACACCGCCCTGGACGGCCGGATCTACCAAATGGGCATGACCGGTTTTAAAGCCCGGATCCAGGCCTGTATGGCCGGACTTGACTATCTTAACGATCCTGGAGCATCGGACCGGTATGAACAGCTCTCAGCCATGGATACGGCCTGCGATGCCGTGATCATTTTTGCCAGGCGCCATGCAGACCTGGCCCTGCAGATGGCGCAAAAAGAAACCGATCCCCGGCGCAAAGAGGAGCTGCACACCATGGCTGCCGTGTGCAGGCAGGTGCCTGAAAGCGCCCCCCGCACCTTTTATGAAGCCCTGCAGATGTACTGGTTTGTCCACTTGGGCACCATCTCCGAACTCAACGGCTGGGATGCCATGTCCCCGGGCCACCTGGATCAGCACCTGCTGCCCTTTTACGAAAAAGACCTGGCAGACGGCACCCTGTCCCGAAAAACCGCCAAAGAGCTGCTGGCCTGCCTCTGGATCAAGATCAACAACCACACCGCCCCCCCCAAGGTGGGGGTCACTGCCAAAGAAAGCGGCACCTACAATGACTTTACCCAGGTAAATTTAGGGGGGCTGTACCGGGACGGTACCGATGCCGCGAACCCGGTGTCCTTACTGATTCTGGAAGTGGCGGACGAACTGCACCTGCTTCAGCCCCAGCCCAGTGTCCACATCAGCGGCAAAACACCGGACCGGTTTCTATCTGCCGCATTACAGATCATCAAAAAAGGATACGGGTACCCGTCACTCTTTAATGCCGACATGGTGATCCAGGAACAGATCCGGGCGGGCAAATCCATTGAAGATGCCAGGGAAGGCGGCACCTCCGGGTGCATTGAAACCGGAGCCTTCGGCAAGGAGGCCTATATTCTCACCGGATACCTGAATGTCCCCAAAATTCTTGAAATCACCCTGAACAACGGGACAGATCCCTTGACCGGTGAAACCGTGGGTATCCGCACGGGTGATCCCCGCACCTTTGAAAGCTTTGAAGACCTGTACACCGCCTTTGCCCGCCAGCTTGCATATATAGTCGACCTGAAAATAAAGGTGAACAACTATATTGAGCGTATGTATGCCAGATACTGCCCGGCACCGTTTTTATCCGTGGTGATAGATGACTGCATCGACAAGGGCAAAGATTATTATGACGGCGGCCCTAAGTACAACACCAACTATATCCAGTGCTGCGGCATCGGCACGGTCACCGACAGCCTGTCCGCCATCAAAACCCATATCTTTGACAACAGAACCGTATCCTGGGAGCAACTGTTGAACGCCCTGGCCGATGATTTCACGGATGCCGAACCATTGCGCCTCACCCTGTGGAACCGGACCCCGTTTTTCGGCAATGACGATGACCGGGCCGATGCCATCATGCAGCAGGTGTTTCAGTCCCTTTTTGCGGCCATCGACGGCAAACCCAACACCAAGGGCACCGGATACCATTTGAACATGCTGTCCACCACCTGCCATGTCTATTTCGGCAAGATGCTGGGGGCCACCCCCAACGGCCGGCATGCCCATATGCCGGAGTCAGACGGCACCTCCCCCTCCCACGGGGCGGACAGAAACGGCCCCACCGCCGTGATCAAATCCCTGGCCAAAATGGACCAGGTGAA
The DNA here is from genome assembly GCA_011390615.1 of Desulfotignum sp. Lineage (GTDB taxonomy): Bacteria > Desulfobacterota > Desulfobacteria > Desulfobacterales > Desulfobacteraceae > Desulfotignum. The sequence goes on from JAABSB010000073.1 coordinate 15,579, forward strand.
ATCCGGGGGCACCCTGCTCAACCAGCGGTTTTTACCCAGTGTCCTTTCAACAGATCAGGACCTGAAAAAACTGGCTGCTTTGGTACGCACCTATTTCCGGCTCGGGGGCCATCATATCCAGTTCAATGTGGTGGACACCCAGACCCTCAGGCAGGCCCAACAGACCCCGGATGAATACAAAAACCTGCTAGTGCGGGTGGCGGGATACTCTGATTATTTTGTGGACCTTGATGCCGA
>JAABSB010000074.1 GCA_011390615.1 Desulfotignum sp.
AAAAATCCTGCCGGATCTTTATAATAGACCACGGCAGGATTATATTCAACCCAATGTTTGGGAAAGCGTTACTTGTCCTTATTGACCTCTTCAAAATCGGCATCCACCACATCATCATCTGCCTGCCGGGCACCTGCATCACCGGCGCCTGCCTGGCCATCCTGGGAAGAGGATGCCTGCTGGTACATGACCTCAGCCAGCTTATGGGAGGCCTGGGAAAGGGCCTCAATTTTCTGTTTTATATCATCCACATCACTGGATTCTTTGGCCTGTTTCAAGGCTTCTACAGCTGATTCAATACCCTTTTTGGTGTCTGCGTCCACTTTGTCACCATGTTCTTTCAGGGTTTTTTCCGTCTGGTCCACCAATGCTTCCGCCTGGTTTTTGGTATCCACAAGTTCCCGTCGCTTTTTGTCATCTTCTGCATGCATTTCCGCATCTTTTACCATTTTTTCAATTTCATCGTCTGAAAGACCGGAAGCAGCGGTGATGCGGATGGACTGTTCCTTGGCGGTTGCTTTGTCTTTGGCTGAAACCTGGACAATCCCGTTTGCGTCAATGTCAAAGGATACCTCTATCTGGGGAACACCCCGGGGTGCCGGCGGGATATCAGCCAGTTCAAACTGGCCCAGGGTCTTGTTGTCAGCCGCCATCTCCCGTTCTCCCTGGAGCACGTGGATGGAAACCGCAGGCTGGTTATCCGCAGCAGTGGAGAACACCTGGCTCTTTTTGGTGGGGATGGTGGTATTCTTTTCTATGAGTTTGGTCATGACACCGCCCAGTGTTTCAATACCCAAAGACAGCGGGGTTACATCCAGGAGCAGGACATCATTGACATCCCCCTGCAGCACACCGGCCTGTACAGCGGCACCCATGGCAACCACTTCATCCGGATTCACCCCCTTGTGGGGCTTTTTGCCGAATATTTTTTCCACCCGCTCCTGAACAGCCGGCATGCGGGTCATGCCGCCCACCAAAACAACTTCGTCCACAGTGCCGGAGCCCACACCTGCTTCTTTCAATGCCACCTTACAGGGACCTTCCAGATTGTCAAGAAGATCAGCCACCAGAGATTCCAGTTTTGCCCGGGTCAGTCTGACATCCAGGTGCTTGGGACCGGAGGCATCTGCGGTGATAAAGGGCAGGTTGATGCTGGTTTCCGTTGAACTGGACAATTCCATTTTGGCTTTTTCCGCCGCCTCTTTGAGACGCTGCAGCGCCATTTTGTCGGAACGGACATCAATGCCCTGGTCTTTTTTGAATTCATTGGCAATATAATCAATGATACGCAGGTCAAAGTCCTCACCACCCAGGTGGGTATCCCCTGAGGTGGATTTTACTTCAAACACGCCGTCTCCAATCTCAAGAATGGACACGTCAAAGGTGCCGCCGCCAAGGTCAAAGACCGCAATTTTTTCTTCACCTTTTTTATCCAGGCCGTATGCCAGAGACGCTGCTGTCGGTTCGTTGATGATCCGTTTGACTTCCAGTCCGGCAATCTTGCCTGCATCTTTGGTGGCCTGCCGCTGGCTGTCATTAAAATATGCCGGCACGGTAATGACGGCTTCTTTTACCTCTTCACCCAGGTATTCTTCAGCTGTTTTTTTGATGTTGGCCAGAATGAACGAGGATATTTCAGCAGGGCTGTATTGTTTTCCCCGCAGGTTGATCCGCGTATCGCCGTTGGATGCCGCTTCAATCTTATAGGGAAGATTGGGGATATCGCTCTGGACTTCCTTTGATTTGAATTTTCTGCCTATGAGGCGCTTTACACCGAATACCGTATTTTCCGGATTGGTAATGGCCTGGCGCTTGGCAGTCTGTCCCACAATACGTTCCCCGCCTTCGGTGATGGCGACAATGGACGGGGTGGTCCGTCCGCCTTCTGCGTTGGTGATGATTTTTGCTTCTCCACCAGCTTCCATGATGGCAACACAGGAGTTGGTTGTTCCAAGATCAATTCCAATTATTTTACCCATAACATTTCCTCCAAGATATCTTTAATTTTCTTTTGGTTCGCCGGTCTCATTTTTCGAATTTTTCGAAACAACAACCATAGCGGGTCTGATCAGCCTGTCATTGAGCACGTATCCCGTTTGCAGCACATTGGTTACCGTGTTTTCAGGGACTTCGTCAGTTTCCTTCTGGGTGACTGCCTGATGAAAATTGGGGTCAAATTCCTGATTTTCGGCCTCCACCGGTTTGACATTAAAGGCCTGGAAAATTTTTAAAATTTCCTTGTGGGTCATTTTTACCCCTTCCAGCAGGCTTTCGTGGTCATTGTTGCTCTCAGCAGATGTAATGGCCCTTTCTAAATTATCCACAACCGATAAAAACTGCTTGAAGACGGTCTCAGTGGCAAACTTTTTAAATTCGTCTATTTCCCGCTGCTTTCTTTTCCTGTAGTTGTCAAATTCAGCCGAAAGCCGCACAAACCGATCCTTTTCAATAGACAACTGTTCTTCCAATGAAGCAATATCTTTTGGCTGGATATTATTTGTTTCTCCGGTATCGGCTTTGGCCTCACCTGATTTTGCAGCGTCTTCGTTGGGCGCGTCTTCTGGTTTCTGGTTTTTGTCTTTGTTTTTTTCTTTAAGTGCCAATTTTTTCTCCTGGTTCAAAAATTCCTTACTTTCAAACGGCAAATGATATGATTTCCATAAATTATGGCTGAAAAATAAGTCTGTTTAAAAGCATGTCAAGATATAAAAAAATGGCGGGCACAAAAGAAAAAAGGAACCGGCTGGCAGGTGGTTATGGGAAAATTGCATGACCGGGATCGATCCATGACACAGAAGAGATCACTTATCGCTGCTTCCTTCCGGACCTGACGAGGTTCATGGCCTTCTGTTACAAGGCGACCGATCAGAATCACCCAGTCCCCGGCCTGCCAGCCGGAATCAATATTTATATAAAATCTGTGCTGTTTTTTCAAGTGTAATCTTAAAATCTTCATGAGAAAATATCTCATACAAATTTAATGTTTGAATTTCAGATGATTTTGCGGTAATATAATGATATTACAATAAATATATAAAAATCCGGCAGGGCCTGTCCACAAACATGTTTGTGGAATGGTGGTTGTTTTTGGGTAATTGGGTAACACAGGAGACAAAAATGATGAGCGAAATAGTGAATATTGATGGTGCGACAATTATCAGGCCTGGTACGGACATTGTCGCTTCCATGGCAGAAACTTTCAAAGCAGAGCTATTATCCACTATTGATTCATCCCAGGGGGATTTGACCATTGATTTGGCTGGTGTTGAAATGGTTGATTCTGTCGGCATCGGTGTTATCATTGCCGCCCACAACACTTTGGGCCAGTCCGCCCGCAAACTGCAGGTGATCAATGTCACCAAGGATGTTTACAGTCTGTTTACGACCATGCGCCTTAACAGACGCTTTACAGTGGAACAGGCAGTGTAGAATGGAAAGCAGCAGGATAAGGTATGCTCTCAATTAAGCAGATAGTTCTATATACAGGATGTTTGGGCATGCTTGTCATACTGGCTGCCTGTGATGAAAAAGAAGATCCGTACCAGGGTTTTTCAAACCTGGTTGCTGAGCGGCATGAACTGCGCAAGTCCATAGCAAAAGAACGGCAGGGAGAAAAAGCGCAAAGCCAGGATGCAGAAGCCACTAAAGAGGTAAAAACTGAAAAGCCCACTGCTGTAGTATACGAAAGACAGATTGAGATCACCGATGCTGCTTCAGGCAAGCCCCTTGCCAAAGGGGTTGCCTATTTAAACAAAGAAGGAAAAATAACAAGAATCAGAATTTATAACCAATAGGCTCTTTGCGGCCGCGTCTGCAGGCTATAGGGGCAGTTTTTTGCGGTTTGAGCCGGATGGCAGATCTGAATACACCTGGTTTTTTCCTGATGGTTCGTCCATTGGCGGTGCCGTCCGGGTGCTGATTTCTGAAGGCGATTTTTCCGGTGCCGGATACTGGGGGGCTTCTGTCGTACCAGGGGGTGTTTTTTCCAGAACGTCCAGCCTGGCTTCATATTCTTTAATTTTGACATTGGCATTATACAGTTTTTTGACAGATTCTTCCTGGATTCTTTCAAGGTTCTGGATGGTTTTCCGGTTTGCCTTGATGCGCTTGCTGTACCCGTCCACAAGTTTGCGGATACGTGCACGCATCTTTTTTTCAACAGATTTTGTCAATGCATGGGCCATGAAAATATTCAGAAGTTCGGCAATCAGAGCAACGATGGTAGCATATATCAGGCCATCTGCCTGCAGATAGTAGATAATGATGATGACAAGCATTGCGGTGAGAAATACCATAATATCTCAGTGCTGTCCGGGACAAAATCCGCTAAAAGGTGTGTACAAACAAACTATCTGGTCGGGGCGAGAGGATTTGAACCTCCGACATCCTGCTCCCAAAGCAGGCGCGCTACCAGGCTGCGCTACGCCCCGGATAATTTGACATAACCAAATCATTTACCATTTGGGGCATTACAATGCAAGATATTTTTTTCAGGCCGTTCCTGTGTGGGCTCCGGGTGAATGACACTGCAGCCGTATTATGGCGAAAATCCAAGTTGTTTGGGCAATTTTCTTGACACCGGCAGGGATAAGCGTTATTTTAGTTAACTTTGTTAAATGGTTTTGTGTAATATAATCTGGTATATATGGCAGTAATCTGAAAATTTTGCACAAATTGTTTGAAAATGGTCATTAATCATGGAATGTAACAGGACAAAAACATGCAGGTAAAAATTCAAGACAAGAGCAGTGTAAAAAAAGTACTCTCTTTTGAAATCCCCAAAGAAAAAGTTGGAAAAGAACTTGACAAGGCATACAACGAGCTGAAAAAGAAGGCAGATATCAAAGGGTTTCGGAAAGGCAAAATTCCCAGAAAAGTGCTGGAGAACCGTTTTTCCAAAGAGGTTCATGCTGATGTTGCACCCCGCCTGATCCAGGATTCTTTTATTGAGGCTATTCAGGAACATGACCTGAACATTGTGGGTGGTCCCCAGATGGATCCGCCGGATCTGGATCCGAATGCTGCCTATGCATTTGACATTACCGTAGAGGTAAAGCCTGAACTGGAAGATATCGATTTCAAGGGAATATCCCTTGAAAAGAACCGGTATGCGGTTTCTGATGCTGAAATTGACGGGCAGATCCATATGATCCAGCGGACCATGGCAAAAAAACAGACTGTGGAAGAAAGCAGGCCTGTCAGGGAAAATGATTTTGTCCTGATCGATTACCAGGGATTTTTGGGTGATGAACCATTCGCGCATACCCCTAAAATTGAAAATTATCTGTATGGCATCGGCAAGGAGGCATTGCCAAAAGAATTTTCTGAGAAATTGATCGGCAGTGTGCCTGTCCAGGATCTGGAGATTGCAGTTGGGTACCCTGAAGACCATCCGGATGAAAACCTTAAGGGGAAAACCATTTTGTACAAGGTCACCCTTAAAGAGATCCAGGAGGAAATTCTGCCGGAGATCAATGATGATCTGGTAAAAGACCTTGGCAGTTTTGAAACCCTGCAGGAAGTCAAAGATTCCATCCGGGACAATCTGGACAAAGGATACCAGCAGCGCATAAAACATGAACTCAGTGAACAGATTTTCCAGCACCTGCTGGAAAAATATTCATTTGAAGTGCCTGAAGCCATGATCGAAGGAGAACTTAACGGCATAGTCAGTGAGGCGGAACAGGCATATGCAGCCAATAATACCAGCCTTGAACAAGAAGGGTTAAGCCGTGATATCCTGTTTACCCAGTACCGGGATGTGGCAGAGAAACAAGCCAGGCGGCATCTTATTCTGGATAAAATCATCACCCAGGAAGAACTGGATCTTACTGATGAGGAGATGGACGCAAGCTTAGAGGCGATGGCCAGAGGAATGAATGCCACTGTGGATGCCATAAAGAATTTTTTCAAGATGGATCCCAAGCAACTGGAATATTACAGACACTCCCAACTTGAAAAAAAGGCAGTTGATCTTATTATTGAAAACAGCACCATAACTGAAAAAGAGCCGGATGGCGATGACAAAGATACAGCACAGGCCTCAGAAGCGCCAGCATCTGATGATGAAGTCCCGGAATCAAAAGAAACCACAAAACAGGAATAATATTGGCTGGTCCAGAATCATGGTAAGATACAGACAATACATAAAAATGATACAGACAGATAATGAAGGAGTTATATTGTGCCCCTAGTTCCGATGGTTGTTGAACAGACCAACAGAGGAGAGCGTGCCTATGATATATATTCGCGTCTGCTAAAAGACCGGATAATTTTTCTGGGTTCTGCCATAGATAGTGAAATTGCCAATCTCATTGTGGCCCAGTTGCTGTTTCTGGAATCGGAAGATCCTGAAAAAGATATCAGTTTTTATATCAATTCTCCGGGCGGAGTTGTGACAGCCGGCCTTGCTGTGTATGATACCATGCAGTATATCAAGCCGGATGTGGCAACCGTATGTATCGGTCAGGCCGCCAGCATGGGCGCACTGCTTCTTGCCGCCGGTGCCCCCAAAAAACGGTTTGCCCTTCCCAATGCCAGGATTATGATTCACCAGCCTTTGGGGGGCGCCCAGGGACAGGCAGCAGATATTAAAATACAGGCCACTGAGATTTTACGGATGAAAGATACCTTAAATGAGATACTGGCCGCTCATACCAATCAGAAAATTGAAAAAATTGCCAAGGACACTGACAGAGATTTTTTCATGTCCGGCAATGAGGCAAAAACCTACGGCATAGTAGACCGGGTGGTTGCCGATAGAAGTGAATTGGAAGCTGAAACCTAAGCTAAGCTTCAAAGGAGTCCAAAAAACATGGCCAAAAAAGATGATACCAGTGATCAGTTTTTCTGTTCTTTTTGCGGAAAAAATCAAAAAGAGGTCCAGAAGCTGATTGCAGGCCCCAGTGTTTACATTTGCAATGAATGCATCAAACTCTGCGGTGAGATAATTGAGGACGAAGAAAAAGAAAAAGCAGCTGAATCAGAAGGGACAAGGGAGTTCCTGGTACCCAAGCAGATCAAGGAGCTGCTGGATTCCTATGTGATTGAACAGGATGCAGCAAAAAAAGTGCTCTCCGTTGCAGTATACAACCATTATAAGCGGCTCACATCCCGTCTGGAAAAACGCGCAGATGATGTGGAGATCCAGAAAAGCAATATTTTGATCATCGGCCCTACCGGGTGCGGGAAAACCCTGCTTGCCCAGACCCTTGCCAGATTTCTGGATGTGCCGTTTGCCATTGCAGATGCCACTGCCCTGACCGAAGCCGGTTATGTGGGAGAGGATGTGGAAAATATTGTATTGTCGCTGGTGCAGAATGCAGACTATGATATTGAGCGGGCCCAGAAAGGGATTATCTACATTGATGAGATCGATAAAATTTCCCAGCGGGGTGATAACCCATCCATTACCAGGGATGTATCCGGAGAAGGGGTGCAGCAGGCCCTGCTGAAAATCATTGAAGGCACTGTGGCAAGCATTCCGCCTAAAGGCGGCAGAAAACATCCTCAGCAGGACTATGTCAAGGTGGATACCTCCAATATCCTATTTATATGCGGCGGGACATTTACCGGCTTAGAAAAGATCATTGAACGGCGTATCACCCAGAAAACCATGGGATTCGGGGCAAAGATAGCGGACAGAAAACAGGTGAATATCGGCACGCTTCTGGAACAGCTCAAACCCGAAGATTTGATAAAATTCGGTCTGATTCCCGAATTTTTAGGCAGGCTGCCCATTATAACCTCCATTGGAGAACTCACAGAAGCCTCTCTGGTCAAAATTCTGACAGAACCCAAAAATGCACTGGTCAAGCAATACCAGGAACTGTTCAAAATTGAAGGGGTGGATCTCCAGTTTACAGACGAGGCCTTAGATGCCATGGCCAAAGAAGCTGTTGCCAGAAAATCCGGCGCACGGGGATTACGGGCAATCATGGAAAAAACCATGCTGGACATCATGTATGAGATTCCTTCTAAAGAAGATGTCAGAGAATGTGTTGTGGGAGAAGAGGTCGTCCTGAAAAACGAGGCCCCCATCCTCTTGTATGAACAACCTAAAAAACAGGCCTGACAGAAAGTTTGTCTAGATGATCAATATTTCCAGATTTTTCAACCAGGACGGATCAGAACGTATTAAAAAGACCCTGCCGCTTGTCCCGTTGCGTGATATGGTGCTGTTTCCCTTTGTTACGACGTCGGTTTTTGTGGGCAGGGAAAAATCCATTAAATCGCTGTCAGAAGCCATGGCGGCGGATAAGCGGATATTTCTCACCACCCAGAAAGACCCTGAAGTACTTAAACCCACCATCCAGGATATTTTCCAGGTGGGAACCGAAGCAAAAATCACCCAGCTGCTGCGTCTGCCTGATGGCACGGTAAAGGCTTTGGTGGAAGGGTGTCAACGGGGAAAAATTCTCAAACTCAGTGATGAAAAAGGGTTTTTGACGGTTGATTATATTTTGGCTGAAGAAACCCCTATACCGGAAACTGTGGTTAAAGCGGCCCTGCGAACTGTTCTGGAGGCTTTTGAACAGTACAGCACCATGTCAGGAGCAGTTTCCAAGAGTTTTTTTAAAAATCTGGAGATTCTGGAAAAAGATCCTTCACGGTATGCAGATGCCATTGCCGCTCAGCTGCCCTTTAAAGTGGCTGACAAGCAGAAGCTTCTGGAATGTGATGATATTGAAGAGCGCTTTTTTCTGCTGCTCAAGCTGATTGAGCAGGAAACAGAAGTGTTCGCCATGTCCCAGAAGATCAAGGGCCGTGTAAAGGAGCAGATGGAAAAACTGCAGAAACGCCATTATCTCACCGAGCAGATGCGGGCCATCAAAAAAGAGATGGGGGAAGATGGGGAGTCTGGCGAGTTTGCAGAGCTTGAAAAGCGCATACGTAAAAAACGTATGCCAAAAGAGGCAGCTGGGGTGGCCCGGCGGGAACTGGACAAACTCAAGATGATGGCCCCCATGTCATCTGAGGCCACTGTTATTAGAAACTATATTGACTGGCTGGTTTCTTTGCCTTGGTTTCGCAAAAACCGGGCAAAAAATGACCTGGAAAAAGCAGAAAAAACATTGGATCAGGACCATTACGGCCTTAAAAAACCCAAGGAAAGAATTCTGGAATACCTGGCTGTACAGATGCTGGTGAAAAAAATAAAAGGTCCTATTCTTTGTCTGGTGGGCCCTCCGGGTGTGGGAAAAACCTCTCTGGCCCGGTCTGTCGCATCTGCCACAGGAAGATCCTTTGCCAGAATTTCTCTGGGGGGGGTCAGAGATGAGGCGGAAATTCGGGGCCACCGCCGCACCTATGTGGGGGCCATGCCCGGAAAGATTATCCAGACCCTCAAGAAGGTGGGCTATAACAATCCGGTTTTCTGTCTGGATGAGATCGACAAGATGACATCCGACTTTCGGGGGGACCCATCATCCGCCCTGCTGGAGGCCTTGGACCCGGAACAGAACAGACATTTCAACGACCATTATCTGGAAGTGGATTATGACCTGTCTGAAATTTTGTTCATCACCACTGCCAATACCCTGTTTGATATTCCAGCCCCGTTGCGGGACAGAATGGAAATTATCCAGATTCCCGGGTATACCGCCTATGAAAAGGAACAGATCGCAACAAAATTTCTGATTCCCAAACAGCTGAAAGAAAACGGCCTGAATGAAGCAGATGTGACTTTTTCTAAGAATGCCGTGCAGTCCATTATCAAACTATACACCCGGGAAGCCGGGGTTCGGAATCTTGAACGGGAAATATCTTCGGTTATCAGAAAAATCGCCACCCGGATCGTCCGTACCAAAGAACGCAAATGCCACCAGGTAAGCACCACCAGTATCCAAAAATTTCTGGGGCAGGCCAAATTTCGCAATAAACCCCTTGAGGTTGAAGACAAGGCCGGGATCGTTACTGGGCTTGCATGGACCCAGGCAGGCGGAGAACTGCTGACGGTTGAGGCGGTTACCATGCCCGGAAAAGGGCGCATCATGATCACAGGCAAACTCGGGGATGTGATGAAGGAATCCTCCCAGGCAGCCGTCAGTTATGTGAGATCAAGAAGCAGGGACCTGGGTATAAGGGATGATTTTTACAAGGACCAGGATATCCATATTCATGTACCTGAAGGGGCCATACCCAAGGACGGACCATCAGCCGGCATTGCCATGTGTACTGCTGTGGTATCCATTTTAACCGGACGGCCGGTGAACCGGAATGTTGCCATGACCGGAGAAATCACTCTCAGGGGAAGGGTTCTGCCCATTGGCGGGGTCAAAGAAAAGCTGCTGGCTGCCCACGCTAACGGCATCAGAAAGGTGGTAATCTCGTCTGAAAACAAAAAAGATATCCAGGAGATCCCCAAATCCATTCAAAAGCAGCTGGAGATTGTTTTTGTGGATGATATGAACCAGGTGCTCGAAAACGCCCTCACACCGCTGTAGAAAAGCACTTTAAAAATCTTCCAGCAGGGAGATGAATTCCGTCATGGCGGATATTTCGTCCTTGGCGGCGACTTTTCTGCGGATGTCAACGACCTTGTCATAGGCTGCCTGGTCCATGAGCAGGTCTTCTTTTCTGGTGCCGCTCTGGTTGATATTGATGGCCGGCCATATCCGCTGTTCAGCACATTGCTGGGATAAAAACAGGTCCATATTGCCGGTTCCTTTGAATTCCTGGAAGATAACATCATCCATGCGGCTGCCTGTGTCCACAAGAATTGTGGCGATAATGGTCAGAGAACCGCCGTTTTCAAGTTTCCTGGCTGCACCGAAAATCTTTCTGGGGAATTCCATGGCATTGGCACCCAGTCCACCTGACAGGGTTTTGCCGAAACTGTCTGTGTCTGCATTGAATGCCCGGGTCATGCGGGTCAGTGAATCAATGAACACCACTGCATCCTGGCCGATCTCTGCACAGCGGATGGCTGTGTGCATGGCCAGGCGCGTCATCCTCATGTGCTGACCGATCTGCTGGTCTGCAGAAGAATACAAAACATGGGCATCCACTAGTCCCCGCTGGAAATCGGTTACCTCTTCAGGGCGTTCATCCACTAGTAGGATAAACACAGTGGCATCCGGATGGTTGGTAACCACTGAGTTGGCCATATGGCGCAGGATAAATGTTTTTCCTGATTTGGGCGGGGCAATGATCAATCCCCGTTGCCCCATGCCGATGGGGACAATAATATCCAGGGCTTTGCCGACAATATCATCTTTGTTCTGGGTCAGGATATACCGTTCATAGGGATTGATACTCACCTGGTCCTGGAGCATGGGAATTTTTACAAATTCGTCATAAGGCATGCCATTGATGTTCTCAACCCTGACCAGTGCCAGATTGAGATTTCTGGGATCTTTTTTTTCCCCGAATCCTTCAATGAAACTGCCTTCCCGCAGATTCAACTTTCGTATAAGGCTGTTGGGTACGTAAGGATTTTCAGGGCGGGGCTGGAAATTATCATCTATTTCCCGCAGAAAACCAAATCCTTTATCCATAATTTCCAGGTATCCTGCCACAGGTTCCATAGTCAAACGACTCCTTGATCACACATGTGTTGCTGATGATGAGAACGGGTTAGGGATTTTTCAATTTTATTGTGACCGATCATCACAAATCAAAAGAAGAAATTGCCCGACATCACGTTTATCGGATTATAAATATTCACATAAATTGTTGCATGCCCAATTATATACCATGTAAGAAACCGACTTGCAAGGCATTGGCGTAATATTCCAATTATAAATCGGCCTTGTGCAAAAAAAAAGCGTGTTTTTCTAAAATCTGCTTGACACCAATTTTTAATGTTGATATAAGTTCTTCTGTTTTTCGGGCGATTAACTCAGTTGGGAGAGTGCAACCCTTACAAGGTTGAAGTCGCAGGTTCAAGCCCTGCATCGCCCACCAGAAAGCAGCAGAATACGGGGGTGTAGTTCAGTTGGTTAGAACGCTTGCCTGTCACGCAAGAGGCCGCGAGTTCGAGTCTCGTCACTCCCGCCACCATAAAAAAAACCAGGGATTCAACGGCCGGTTGAATCCCTGGTTTTTTTTATGGTGTGAGCTGGAAAAGCGTGAAATCAGGCAGCAGATGTAAGGGCCTGTAACACAGCATCTCCCATGCCGGCGGTGTTGACCGGTGTCACGTTTCTTCCTGCCAGATCCGCTGTCAGTATCTGCTGCTCCAGTACACGGGCGACAGCGTTTTCAATGGCGTCAGCCGCAACTGTAAGGCCGAATGTGTATTTGAGCATCATGGCACCGGACAAAATCTGGGCAATAGGATTTGCAATGCCTTTGCCTGCAATGTCCGGGGCAGATCCGCCTGCAGGCTCATACAGGCCGAATTTTTTTTCATTCAGGCTGGCAGAGGCCAGCAACCCCATGGAGCCTGTGATCATGGCGCATTCATCGGAAATGATATCCCCAAACATATTGCCGCACAAAAGCACATCAAACTGCCGGGGATCTTTGACCAGCTGCATGGCAGCATTGTCAACATACATATGGTTCACAATGACATCGGGATAATCTTTGGCAATTCTGGTAACGGTTTCCCGCCACAATACCATGGAAAACAATACATTTGCCTTGTCAATGGAAGTCACTTTCTTTGCCCGCATCCTGGCTGCTTCAAAGGCCATTTTCGCAATACGTTCAATTTCAAACCTGGCGTATACCATGGTATCAAAGGCATACTCATCTTTTCCCTTACCTTTTCTGCCCTTGGGTTCACCAAAATAGATCCCACCTGTCAACTCACGGACACAGAGGATATCAAACCCGTCCTTCACAATGTCCGGCCGGAGCGGAGATGCATGGGCAAGGGAGGCAAACACCTTTGCAGGCCGCAAATTGCAGTACAGGCCGAAATGTTTTCTCAAGGGCAGCAATGCCCCCCTTTCCGGTTGCTGTTCAGGGGGAAGATGTTCCCATTTAGGGCCGCCCACAGATCCAAATAAAACAGCATCGCTGTCTTTGCACAAAGCCAGGGTGGCATCGGGCAAGGCCCTGCCAAGGCTGTCAATAGCTGCCCCTCCCACGGGGCCGTATTCATATTCAAGGGTGAAGCCATGAATTTGACCGGCCCTGTTGAGAACTTTGACCGCCTGTTCCATGATTTCCGGACCGATGCCATCTCCAGGCAGTACCGCAATTTTGTTCAAAATTCTGCATCTCCTTTTCTTGCAGGCAGGTTGGACCTAAGTGAAAAACAAAGAGGCTGATAAACATCAGCCTCTTTGTTTTCTAAAATATAACATGTGCCGAATCCGGCATTACACAATTATACCGGTTTTATTTGCGGTTGCCGTATTCTGCATAGGCCATGGCTGTGGTTCTGTAAACCAGATGGGCCATTTTGGAAAACGGCAGAAAAGCAAACAAGTTGAATATGGCAATAAGGTGCAGGTAGTAGAACCCGTAGGTTATCCACTCAAGATGCGCCAGACGGGCCATCTCGGTGAGCATGCCGGTTACGCCCAGAGAAAAGACAATGCCCAGAATATACCAGTCTTTGTAGGTGGTGACCTGGTCTTTGTTGTCCAAACGGCTTTTGATCATGATCCCGGAGCCGATGACAAGGGCCACCCCGGCAATATTGGCAAGCCATTTGACCGGGTTGAGCTGGGAATAGGGACCTGGTGTCTGAAATACATAGAGCACGATAAAGAAGATACCGGTGACGATGGCTAGGCCGATAAAGGAAAACAATACCATCATATGGGGGGTAGCCCGCTCCTGATTGGTTCCGCACTCATTGAACTTGTTGTGTTTAAGAATCAGGGGGATCACCCGGCCCAGGGCCTGGAGAAAGGCTTTTACGTCAATGTTTTTCTTGTCGGTTTTTCCTTCTTGCACCGCGTTTTTATGGATGTCATTCACAAACCGACTGAGGCTGAGAAAAAAGATCACGACCACTGCCCCGGCAAGGGGCACAAAGGTCAGATCCACAAACCAGGTGGAAAAGAAATCCGCCTGTGCAATGACATGTTCCGCCCCTTCATGGGCATGGGACCAGGCAATGCCGAACACATTGAACAGTTTGGTCATCACATCTTCATGGGCCATGGTGATATAGGCCAAAATGGCAAACCAGACTGCTGGAATTCCCAGCAGCCAGGGCAGTTTTTTGGGGTCATTCACAGCCTTGGCAAGGGCCTTGGGCTGGGCATATTCCGTGATGGCGGCGGCCCGGACAGCCGCCATGACATCTCCCGGAGCAGCACCCCTGGGGCACATATCGGTGCAGTCACCGCAGTTGTGGCACAGCCAGATGTCTGCACTGCCAAGCAGCCTGTCTTTCAGCCCCCAGGAAGCGGCAATCATCTCCTTTCTGGGAAAAGGGCTGTTTTCCGGTGCAATGGGGCAGGCCACGGAACAGGTGGCGCACTGGTAACATTTTTTCAGGGTGTCTCCGCCAAGACCGCGCATCTGGGCTATGAAACCCAGGTCTGGTTGGGCAAGATATGTTTCAGTCATATTATGATACCTCCGTATAAATTTTGTATGCTGACATTAGAATCCCTTGAACGGGTTGGGACCC
>JAABSB010000075.1 GCA_011390615.1 Desulfotignum sp.
CACCAGGTCCACCATGGACACATTGGGGGTGGGTACCCGCACGGACATGCCGTTGAGGTTTCCTTTGAGTTCAGGCAGCACAAGCGCCACAGCCTTGGCCGCCCCTGTGGTGGTGGGAATCATGGACAGGCCGGCTGCCCTTGCCCGGCGCAGGTCCTTGTGGGGAAAATCCAAAAGGCGCTGGTCCCCGGTATAGGCATGGATGGTGGTCATCATACCGGACACAAATCCGAAATTTTCCAGAATCACCTTGGCCACAGGTGCCAGACAATTGGTTGTGCAGGAGGCATTTGAAATGATATGGTGGGAAGCTGGGTCATACATGTCATTGTTGACACCCATGACAATGGTGATGTCAGGGTCGCTGGCAGGGGCGGATATCAACACCTTTTTGGCCCCGGCTTCCAGGTGTTTGGATGCCCCTTCCCTGTCCCTGAAAATCCCCGTACATTCCATGACAATATCCACACCCAAATCTCCCCAGGGAATCTGGGCCGGATCTTTGGATGCGGTTACCGCAATCTTTTTGCCATCCACCTCTATGCTGTCGGCAAGGGCGGTAACCGGTTTGTTCAGCGGCCCGTGAACGGAATCATACGCAAGCAGATGGGCTGCGGTGCGGGTATCGGTAAGGTCGTTGATGGCAGCGATTTCCAGTTCCGGCCGGTTCATAGCAGCCCGGAATACCAGTCGGCCGATGCGGCCAAAACCGTTAATACCAATTTTTATAGCCATGGTTTTTCTCCTGTGAAAATTGTGTTGCCGTTTGAAATCGGTTTGCAGTTAAAAAATCTGGGGTCAGTTTCGTCCGGTACCCTTCAGGATACCGCTGGCAAGTGAGATACTCCGCTTGCCGTGTTCCACAAGGGTGGCGGTCAGTGTCTCCATATCCATCTTTTGTCTGGCAGTGGCGGCCTTGAGGAGGATGGGAAGATTGACCCCGGAAATAACCTCCACACTGCCTTCCTCCAGAAAGGAGTAGCTTAAATTGGAAGGGGTGCCCCCGAACATGTCTGTAAGAATAATCACCCCGTTGTCACACAGGACTTTTGCAATGCCCTGTTTGATTTTTTTTCTCAAATGTTCAGGGTTCTGCTGAATATCAATGGAGATGGAGACGATCTTTTCCTGTTTTTCTCCCAATATGAAATTCACTGTTTCAATCAGGCTATCACCAAGGTTTGCATGGGTAACTACAACTATTCCGATCATGTGTCTTTTATATCCCGGTCAAGGTCCCGGTGAATAAGCCCGGGATTGCGGCCTTTCTGGTTAAGGTGTTCAAAGATACTGCGGGCGATGGCGACGCTTCTGTGGCGGCCGCCGGTGCAGCCGACGGCAATGGTCAGGTATGCCTTGTTTTCTCTTTTATACAATGGTATCAAATAGTCAAGCAGATTGATATATTTTTCCAGGAAAATTTTGGTTTCCGGGTTTGACAGAACAAATTTTTTCACAGCCTCTGATTCGCCGTCCTGGTTTTTGAGTTCCGGTACAAAATAGGGATTGGCAAGAAACCGCATGTCGACAATCAGGTCAGCATCAGCCGGAATCCCGTATTTGTATCCAAAAGACAATACGTTTATTTTCATCAGGGTGAAATTTTCTTTGCCTTTGTGGATCAGGTCCAGAATTTTGGATTTCAGCTGGTGCACATTGCAGGTGCTGGTATCAATAATGTGGTGGGCGGTTGCCTTGACAGGCTGCATCAGGCTGATTTCCGAGTGGATGCTTTCCAGCAGGCTTTTTGTGCCGGTCACAGGGTGGTGCCGCCGAGTCTGGCTGAATCTTTTCACCAAAGTATCCACATCCGCTTCCAGAAAGATGATTTCAGGAAATATGCCCAGCTCTTCTATGGCGGATATGCCGCCGGCATAATTGGTGACAAAGGTCTTGGAGCGCATGTCCATGACAAAGGCAATGCCTTTTATCTGCTGGCTTTCCTTGAACGGCAGTTCCAGAAATTTGGGAACAAGCGCCATGGGCATATTGTCCACGCAGTAAAAAGAGGCATCTTCAAAAGCCTGGATGGCTGTTGTTTTTCCGGAACCGGACAATCCGGTAATTATGTATACCGTTTCTTTTCCCATGCCATGCCTTTATTGTCTAAAAATCTTCATCCTGTTCCAGGATCACATCATAAATGTCGTCAAGGGTGTCTGCCGTTTTGAGCCCCTGCTTGAAATGGTCCATTTTCAAGAGCTTGGAAATCTGGGCCAGTACCTTTAAATGGCCGCCGGTGGAATTTTCCGGGGTCAGCAAAAGGAAAAAAATATGCACCGGTCTGCTGTCCAAAGAATCGTATTCCACCCCGGCCCGGCTGCGGCCGAACCCTAAAATGACATCAGTCACTGCTGCAAGTTTTCCGTGGGGAATGGCAATCCCCCCCCCGATACCGGTGCTGCCCAGAGATTCCCGTTCCATGAGCACGGCGGCAATATCTTCGGCCGGCGCATTGGCGGTGACAGACACAGCCTGGGATAATTCCCGGATAATCCCATGTTTGGTGGTTGATACCAGATCGGGCACAATGGACTCTTTTTTGAGGATTCTGCTGAGATTCATTGGGTTCTGTCATCCCCGGGGCTGGATCAAACCCAGCTTTCCGTTATTGTGTTTATAAAGAACATTCAA
Organism: Desulfotignum sp.; assembly: GCA_011390615.1. Taxonomy (GTDB): domain Bacteria; phylum Desulfobacterota; class Desulfobacteria; order Desulfobacterales; family Desulfobacteraceae; genus Desulfotignum. The sequence continues at coordinate 2,635 of JAABSB010000075.1, forward strand.
CTCTTCGGTGCGGGCATTGTTAAAAACAAAAAATGCATGTCTGCCGGTGTTGAATGCAGCAACAGCATCTTCTATGTCCATGGGCTTGGTGTCAACGGTTTCCATGACTAGGTCGTCAAAAACCGGTACTTCAGGGGCAGCAGCCCCTCTGGTCAGGTTGAATTCCGCCGTGTCCAAAAGGCTTTTTTTCTTACCGGACATGTGGCGCTTGATTTTTTCCTTGTGCTTTTTGATCTGCGCCCGGATTTTGTCCACAAGGACATCAATGGAGGAATACATGTTTTCAGATTCCTCTTTGGCATGGATATTGAGTTTATCACAGGTCAGGGTGATTTCAGCAATATGGCGGATTTTTTCAACAGACAATACCACATGGGCTTCTGCAGGACTGTCCAGCATTTTATCAAATTTATCCAGTTTTTTTCCAACGTAAGACTTCAGCGGTTCAGAGGGATCAATTTTTTTAAATGTAACTATTGTTTGCATAAAAATACCTCCCTACAGTTGTTTGCGTTTATTGGAAGGCAGAATATTGAGCACCTTCCGGTATTTGGCAACGGTTCTTCTGGCGATCTGTATGTTGGAGTCCTGGAGGATGCCTGCAAGCCGGTCATCACTCAAGGGGGCGCCGGGGTCTTCATTTTCAATGAGCAGGCGTATTCTTTCCTTGACACTGGCAGAGGCCATGGAGGCACCGCCGGTGCGTTCAATGGAGGAGTTGAAAAAATATTTGAGTTCAAACAGCCCCTGGGGGGTATAGGCGTATTTGTTGGTGGTGACCCGGCTGATGGTGGATTCATGCATCTGGATGTCTTCGGCAATATCCTTGAGGATCAGGGGGCGCAGATAGGCAATGCCTTTTTCAAAAAATTCATACTGGAATTTGATAATGCTTTCCATGACCAGATAAATGGTTTTCTGCCGCTGGTGAATGCTCTTTATCAGCCAGGAGGCAGACTGCATTTTTTCATTGAGATAAGTCTTTGTTTCCCGGGATATTTTTTTGCCGTCAGCAATGGCGTTTTTGTAGAACCGGTTTATCCGCAGCTTGGGAAGCCCGTCATCATTCATGACAATCTTGAACCCGTCTTTGACCTTGTATACATAAATATCGGGAATGATGTAAGTGGCTTCTTCATTGGAAAACTTTCTGCCCGGTTTGGGCTCCAAGTACTGGAGAATTTTTACGGCAGCCCGGACATCCTCCACAGAGATATGCAACGCTTTGGCAATTTTTTTGCTGTTTCTGTTTTCCAGGTTCTTTAAATGGTGTTTGATGATTTTTGTGAGCACAGGGTTCTCAATTCCCAGCTGTCTGATCTGTATGAGCAGGGTTTCACACAGGTCCCGTGCGCACACACCCGGTGGATCCAGGGTCTGGAGAACGGCCAGCACCTTTTCCACCTGATCGGGTTCCACTTGGGCTGTCTGGGCAATCTCCGCCACATCTGAACACAGATATCCATCCTGGTTGAGGTTGTCGATGATCATATGTCCGATTTTTTCATCTTTTTCATCCAGGCCCTGGAGCATGAGCTGCCACTTCAAATGGGCTTCCAAAGTGGTTTTTTCAGAGGTGAACGCCTCAAAGTTTGGGGCTTCGGTATGTTCTGTTTCCGTATAGACCCGGCCTGTGGAATTGTATTCATTGATATAATTTTCCCAGTCCGTGTCCGACCGGACTTTTTCCTCAATGGTGACTTCCTTGACAGGGGCTTCCCGCTCAGACAGCTGTGCGTCACTTTCCGGGGTTGAAAGGGCTTTTTCCGCCGAATCTTCCGGTCCCAGTTCTTCCAGTGCCGGATTCTGTTCCATTTCCTGCTGGATCATTTCAGCCAGTTCAATCCGGGACAATTGCAACAGTTTGATAGCCTGCTGGAGCTGGGGGGTCATCACCAGCTGCTGGGTCAATGTGAGGCTTTGTTGTAATCCGATTTCCATGTCAGAGTCTGAAATTCTCTCCCAGATAGATTTTTTTTGCAATATCGCTGGCAATGATTTTATCAGGCGGACCTGATTCAATCACCATGCCCTGGTTCATGATATAGGCATGATCACACACCCCTAACGTCTCTCTGACATTGTGGTCTGATATGAGCACCCCGATTTTTTTGTCTGTCAGATGGGTGATGATCTTTTGGATATCTATTACAGCAAGGGGATCAATGCCGGCAAATGGTTCATCCAGCAGTATGAACAACGGTTCCGTGGCAAGGACCCTGGAAATTTCCAGGCGCCGCCGTTCCCCGCCGGACAGGGAGGCGGCTTTCTGGCGGGACAGGTGGCTGATCCCCAGTTCCTGCATCAGGTCGGCTGCTCTTGTCTGGATATCTTGTCCGTTTTTCGGCAGCACCTCCAGGATTGCGGTGATATTTTCTTTTACCGTAAGTTTTTTGAAAATTGAGCTTTCCTGGGGCAGGTATCCGATCCCTTTTCTGGCCCGTATATACATGGGGTAGTGGGTGATGTCTTCTTTATCTAAGTACACGCTGCCGCTGTCCGGCCGGATCATGCCAACTGCCATATAAAAGGTGGTGGTTTTCCCGGCACCATTGGGTCCGAGAAGGCCTGTGACCCGGCCCTGGTTTACAGTGATGTCGGCATTGTTTACAACGGTTTTGCCATTGTAAATCTTGACCAGGTTTTTGAGTGAAAGTGCTGTCATTTTTTATTGGTCAGCAGGTTTGTCTTCAGGGTTAAAAAGGGCTTGGACACGGGATTTGCCGTCACTTTCCACCATGGCCCTGTTGTCCTTTCTGAACAGGGTGATTTTCTGGCCGCTGACCCAGCTGGATCCTGTGAGAAGCCTGGCTGATTTGCCTGTCAGCACCAGAATTTGATCTTCAGTGGTATAAACAGCCATGTCTGCAAAGGCTTTTCGTTCTCCGGCGGTGTATTCTACATTGTCGGCAGCCACAATTTTTTTGACCCGCTCCTGTCTGTCTTGTGTTTTTTCGTCTGACGAATAAAAATACACCTTGACCGAGTCGGCCAGAAGCGTGCTGTCCTCCTGGACAGCTTTGACATTGCCGATGAATTCCACCATGTCCTCTGACTGGCGGGCGATCATTTTATCTGAGGTGACCTGCAAAGGTTTGCCGGCAAGCCGGTCAGTGTCTGATTTGTCATTTTGCTGTGCTGCTGAAATGCCCGGGCAGTTCAGGACCAGAAGAACAAAAACAAGGATTTTTAACAACCGGTCAGGGCAGCATGGAATTTTCACTGAAGTTTCCTTTAACATGTCCTTTTAAAATAATGGTGTTCTGGTTTAATGCAATCTCCATGGTGTCTGCTTCAAGCACGGAATATCTATCTTCAAGCCGGACACGCACATCTGAATGTATTATATGTGGTTTTTTTTTATAATGCAACTTATCAGTTTTCAGGATATATGTCAGATGCCGGACTTCCACGTTTCCAAGAAAATTCATGTCATGGGACCGGGTGTCCAGTATTCCCTGGTCAGATGTCAGAAAGACCTTTTGGTCGTCTCTGGTATGAAACACCACACTGACATCGGTCAAGACCGCCTGGTCCTGTTCCTTCATCAGGGTGGCGGTGGCTGCCTCAAGTTCCCATTCTGTGATGCCGTTTTTTTTGGAAATCTGCTTCATCAGATTGAGTTTCAAAGCTGCCTCAGAATCAATATGGATGTCGGTAAATGTATGGGGAGCATCCATGATACGGTTGGAGAAAAAAAAGATGGCAAATCCCATAACCAGGGCAACAGGCAACAATACCAGAGAAAGAATGAGTTTTTTTCTGCTCCGGCGGTTCATGGTAAAAAGGGTTGCAGTGCCTTTTCCCAGAGGCCCGAAGCCTTGAGAATGGCTTCACAGATTTCCCGGACAGCACCCTTGCCCCCGCCGGCCCGGGTAATGATGTCAGCCCTGGTTTTTACTTCATCTGCAGCATCCGCCACTGCCACGGCCACCCCGGCGCGCTGCATTGCCGGCAGGTCAATGAGATCATCCCCCATAAAGGCCATGGCAGACAAGGGGATACCGGTGCTGACCGCTATCTGGTCCATGGCAGCCCCCTTGTCGGAAATGCCGTCAAAAACCAGGTCAATGCCCAGGTTCCTGCACCGGTGGGCAAGGGCGCCTGATGTTCTGCCGGTGATGATACCCACCTGGATCCGGTTGTCCATGAGCATGCGGATACCCAGGCCGTCCCTGGATAAAAAGCTTTTAACCTGTTCTCCGGAATCGGTGTAGGTGATGCGGCCGTCGGTGAGTACACCATCTACGTCCAGTACCAGCATTTTTACCTGTTTGAGAAGAGATGACATGCGCTTATCCGGAAACCTTTTTAATGGCCAGAAGGGTTTTGAGCAGATCTGCCATATCATGCAGGGGCATGGAGTTAGGCCCGTCACACAGGGCTTTTTCCGGCCGGGGGTGGGTTTCCATGAACAGGCCGTGGGCACCGGCTGCAATGGCGGCCTTTGCCAGTGTGGGAATAAACTGCCGGTCCCCGGCAGAGGCTGTGGCAGAACCGCCCGGCAGCTGTACACTGTGGGTGGCATCAAATATCACCGGCACCCCCATCTGTTTTAAAATGTGGATGGACCGAAAATCCACCACCAGGTTGTTATATCCAAAACTGGTGCCCCTTTCCGTGATGGCGATGTGGGGATTGTTTGTGGTCGCAGCCTTGTCAAGAATATTTTTGCAGTCATGGGGGGCCAGAAACTGCCCTTTTTTTATGCTCACGGGTTTGCCTGTGCGGCATGCTGCCAGGATAAGGTCGGTCTGGCGGCATAAAAACGCAGGGATCTGTATCACATCCAAAACCCGAGCAGCAGGTGCTGCCTGGTCCGGCAGATGGATATCTGAAATAACAGGCAGGTGCAGCTCAGATTTTATTCTGCCCAGGATGGCCAGGCCGTCCGCAAACCCAGGCCCCCGAAAGGACTGGACAGATGTCCGGTTGGCCTTGTCAAAGGATGCCTTGAAAATAAATGGAAGTCCCAGATCATGGGTGATTGTTTTGAGTGTCCGGGCAATTTCAAAGGTTGTGTCAACATCTTCAATCACACAGGGCCCTGCCACCAGAAAGAAGCAGGGGGAGGGGGTATCGAGCATATCAAAAAAAAAATTGTTCATGGGCGGTCCTTATATTGAATTCATCTGTGCCACGTTATAATCTGCCCTGCAAAAAGTCAAGAATGGAAAATCCCTTGATAAGTTGGGGTATAGCTGATATTTTTATGGGCGTTTCGTTTATGTAATTCTAACCTCTTGAAAAAAATAGGTATTATTGATGAAAAAGGTGTTTTTACTGGTGGTATGTGCAGGTATCCTGGTGCCGCTGGTGTGGGTATTGATATATAAGCTGGAAGGCACACCCCCTGAAGTGGATATCAAGATGCCTTCTTTGTATCTGAAGGAAGGCTATGAACTGTCTGTGGGTGTAACAGATGCAAAAACCGGGCTGCGCCATGTCAAAATAGCCATTGCACAGCAGGACAGAGAAAAAATCCTGCTGGAAAAAAATTATCCCGTGCAGTCGCCTCTCAACATATTTTCCAGTGAAACCATGCAGGAGGATCAGTTCACTGTTCCTGTGGAAGCCCGTAAATACGGAATGAACGACGGGGAAGCAACCATCCGTTTTCAGGTATCAGACCAGGCCTGGTGGGGATGGAACAAGGGCAATGTTTTTTATACGGAAAAAAAGGTGATCATCGACACCGAGCCCCCGAAAATTCAGGTTTTGACCCAGAGCCATAATGTGGAGCGGGGGGGATCGGGCCTGGTCATCTACCGGTTGTTTGAACCAGATCTCAAAAGCGGGGTCATGGTGGGAGAGCGCTTTTTTCCGGGCCATTCCGGCATGTTTGACCAAAAAGATATTTTTGCCGCTTTTTTTGCCCTGGACCATACCCAGGGACCGGGTACCCGCATGTGGGTATCTGCAGAAGATCAGGCTGGAAACACAGCCAGGCGGGGATTTCACCATTATATCCGGGACCATGACTTCAAGTCTGACGTGCTCACTATTTCAGACCAGTTCCTGGAATTCAAAATGCCGGATTTCAATCTCGGGGAAAAAGAAGCCGGTTTTGCCAGTGCAGCAAACCCTTTGCTGGAAAAATTTCTGGTGATCAACACCGCACTCAGAAAAGCCAATGTGGAAACGGTGCTGCAGGTGCCGGCTGATACAACGAACCAGATGCTGTGGCAGGGAAAATTTGATCGTCTGCCCGGATCGGCCACAAGGGCGCAATTCGGAGACCGCCGCACCTACAAATATCAGGGCAAGGAGATCAGCCAGTCCATTCACATGGGAATCGACCTTGCCTCCACAGCCCATGCCCGGGTGGGGGCAGCCAACAGCGGCCGGGTGATCATGGCCCAATCTGTCGGCATCTTCGGCAACACCATCATCATTGATCATGGATTCGGTTTGGCCAGTCTGTATTCCCATTTGAGCAACATGGCTGTTTCTTCCGGTGATATGGTGAACAAAGGAGATACCATCGGCAGTACAGGACTTACAGGTCTTGCCGGCGGGGACCATCTGCACTATTCCATGATCGTGCACAATGTGTTTGTCAATCCCCTTGAATGGTGGGATCCCAGCTGGATAAAGAACAACATCACATCCAAAATCGAGATGGTGAAGAGCCAGTCTTTCAATTGATAAAAAAATCAGGTGATAAAAAAAACCAAGGAAACCATGAACGATCATAAAATTTCCAAAACCTATGAACAGATAAACAAAAAAATTGCCCGGGGCGAGGCTGTGGTGGTGACAGCCGAGGAGATCATCGGCATTGCAAAAGAAAACGGCATTGTGGAGGCAGCCAGCCAGGTAGATGTGGTGACCACCGGTACATTCGCCCCCATGTGCTCTTCCGGGGCATTTATCAACATCGGCCAGTCAAAGCCCCTGGTGAGAACGTCAAAGACCTGGTTCAACAATGTGCCTGCCTATTCCGGCATTGCTGCGGTGGACTGCTACCTGGGGGCCACCCAGCCCTGTGATGACGACCCTTTGAACAAGCTGCATCCCGGTGATTTCAATTACGGCGGCGGCCATGTGATCCAGGACCTTGTGGCAGGAAAAACCGTTGAGATCCTGGCGGAAAGCTACGGCACAGACTGCTATCCCAACCGGCGCATTGAAAAGACCATGGCCCTCAAAGACCTTCCCAATGCCATGCTGGTGAACCCCAGAAACGCCTACCAGAACTACAATTGTGCCGTGAACCGGTCGGACCGCATCAAATACACCTACATGGGCACCTTGAAGCCGGGCATGGCCAATGCCAACTATTCCACATCAGGTGCTTTGAGCCCTTTGTTCAATGACCCCTACCTGAAAACCATCGGCCTTGGCACCCGGATTTTTCTTGGCGGGGCCCAGGGGTATGTGACCTGGACCGGCACCCAGCACAAGTCTGCCGTGGACCGGGGACTGAACGGGGTCCCGCTGGGCCCTGCCGGCACCCTGTCTGTTATCGGGGATTTAAAAGAGATGTCCCCTGAATGGCTGGTGGGCCAGAGCATAAGGGGATACGGCTGTTCCCTGTCTGTGGGAGTCGGCATTCCCATCCCCATTCTCAACGAGGAAATGCTCAAATACACAGCAGTTTCCGATGAAGAAATTTTTACCCAGATTGTGGATTACGGATATGATTATCCGGAAGGGACAGCCAGATCATATGGTCAGGTGAGTTACGCAGAACTCAAAAGCGGCACCATCATGGTCAAAGGCCAGAAAGTGTCCACCCATCCATTGTCCAGTATGGTAAAAGCCAGAAAAATTGCAGAACTTCTCAAGTCCGCCATAAGGCGGTCCAAATTCCTTTTAGGGCAACCCCAGCACCTGTTTGTGCAGCAATAGAGGAAGAAAATGGCCAAAAAGAAAAACGCCTGGCGGGAGAATATTGAAGCCATTCTCATTGCCATTGTAATTGCCCTGTTCATCAGAACCTTTATTGTCCAGGCATTCAAGATCCCTTCCGGTTCCATGCTGGAGACCCTGCAGATCGGGGACCAGATTCTGGTGAACAAATTTATTTACGGGGTCAAGATTCCCTTTACCAACGGCAGGGTGCTGATTCCCTTCAAGGAGCCTGAAAAAGGGGATATCGTGGTGTTCAAATACCCGGAAGACCCGTCCAAGGATTTCATAAAGCGGGTGGTGGCTGTGGAAGGAGATACCGTGTCCATTGTTGACAAGCAGTTGTATGTGAACGGCAAGCCGGTGGGGGATGAACCCTATGCCCATTATTCCACCCTGCCCACCCATGCGGATAACATGAAAGAGATCGTTGTGCCGGAAGACAAGCTGTTTGTCATGGGAGACAACAGGGACAACAGCCACGACAGCCGGTTCTGGGGATTTGTGGACCTGTCTGCAGTCAAGGGCGAGGCGTTTATGATCTACTGGTCCTGGGACAGGGAAGGGTTCGGGGTCCGGTGGAGCCGGATTGGTGATTTGTTGATATGAAAGCCTTTAGCTGTTAGCGGTTAGCTATTAGCCGTTAGCTGTTGGTGATCAGCAGGGAAAAATTTGTAAAGGATGTGCAATGCGATTCACTAAAAAGGATATTCTGGATATCCATTCCCTTGATCCGGATGAGATCTCTTTTATTCTGGATACTGCCATGGGAATGAAGGAGATCTCCCAGCGCCCTGTGAAAAAGGTACCCACCCTGCGGGGAAAAACCATTGTGCTTTTTTTTCAGGAACCATCCACCAGAACCAAACTTTCTTTTGAAATAGCTGCCAAACGGCTGTCCGCTGATTCTGTGGCCATTGCCAAAGCCGGTTCTTCCATGGCCAAGGGGGAAACCCTTATCGATACGGTGAAAAATCTGGAATCCATGCGGCCGGATGTGATTGTCATGCGCCATTCCTCATCCGGGGCAGCTGTTCAGGTGGCCCGCCGGGTGGACTGCGCAGTGATCAATGCCGGAGACGGTATCCATGCCCACCCCTCCCAGGCCCTGCTGGACATGATGAGTGTCCGGGAGAACAAAGGCAGGCTCCAGGGTCTGAAACTTGCCATGATCGGGGATATTGCCCACTCCCGGGTGGCCCGGTCCAACATCATCGGGTTTTCCAAAATGGGGGCCAACGTATCGGTGTGTGCCCCCCAGACCATGATACCTGCAGGCATTGCAGCCTTGGGATGTACGGTGGCGCCCACCATGGAAGCATGTGTGGCAGATGCTGATGTCATCATGATGCTCAGGATCCAGAAAGAGCGGCAGAATGATGTGCTGTTTCCCACGGAACGCGAATATGCCGGCCGTTTCGGTTTGAACAAAGCCCGGCTGTCCCTGGCAAAAAATGATGTGACCGTCATGCATCCGGGCCCCATGAACCGGGGAGTTGAAATCGCCAGTGATGTTGCAGATGCTGACTGTTCCATGATTCTGGACCAGGTGACCAACGGGGTGGCCCTGCGCATGGCACTGTACTATCTGGTGGCAGGAGGAGGCAGGCATGCAGATACTGATTAAAGGGGCCAGGGTTCTGGATCCGGGATCCATTGATGAAAAAAAAGATGTCCTGATAGACGGGGGAAAGATTGCTGCGATTCTGGATCCTTCCGATGCTTTGCCATCCGGTGCGGTGTCCTCTGGAGCGCTTCCCCCCGGTGCAGATCCGCAAGATACTGCCGATATGCAGGTGATCAATGCTGCAGGCCTGGTGTTGGTGCCGGGCCTCATGGATATCCATGTGCACCTGCGGGAACCGGGCCATGAATACAAGGAAACCATAACTTCCGGCCTTGCAGCAGCTGCAAAAGGCGGGTTCACGGCTGTCTGCGCCATGCCCAATACCGTGCCGGTGAATGACAATGCCCAGGTGACCCGCTTTATTCTGGAAAAGGCCAGGCTGGCAAAAGGGGCACGGGTCTATCCTGTCGGTGCGGTTTCAAAGGGATCTGCCGGCACCAATCTGGCAGAGATCCAGGACATGCAGCAGGCAGGCATCAAAGCAGTGACAGATGACGGCCTGCCCGTGGCAAATGCCCAGCTCATGCGCCGGGCACTGGAATACTGCAACGGGCTGTCCATGCCGGTGTTTGTCCATGCCGAGGAGCTGTCTCTTGTGAACAACGGTGCCATGAATGAAGGCCCTGCCGCCACCTTCTGGGGCATCAAAGGCATACCCAATGCCGCTGAAACCGTGATGGTGGCCAGAGATATTCTTTTGTCACAATTGACCGGTGCCCATGTGCATTTCTGCCATATCAGCTGCAAAGAGTCCATTGCCGCCATCCGGTCCGCCAAACAGCAGGGCATCCGGGTGACCTGTGAAACCGCTCCCCATTACTTCACCCTGATCGATGCAGATGTCAAAGACTATGACACCAATTTCAAGATGAATCCGCCCCTGCGGTCAAAAGAGGACCGGGATGCGGTCATCCAGGGCCTGGCAGACGGCACCATCGATGCCATTGCATCCGACCATGCCCCCCACAGCAAAGAGGAAAAAGACCTGGAGTTCGACCAGGCGGCCTTCGGCATCGTGGGGCTTGAAACCTCTTTACCCCTGTCCCTGCACCTGGTGCACAGCGGTGCGCTGACCCTGGAGGAGCTGATCCGGAAAATGGCCAAAAACCCGGCCCGGATTCTGGGCATCAACAATGATATTACCCCCGGCAGCCGGGCGGACCTGACCCTTATCGACCTGGACGAAAAGATCACCATTGATCCGGCACAATTTGTGTCAAAGAGCCGGAACACCCCTTATGGCGGTATGGCGGTCCGGGGCAGGGCGGTGTGCACCATGGTGGGCGGACAAATTGTTTTCAGTGCATTAAAAGGCTAACCCATGGGTGATGAATACAGAATACTGGTGGTGGATGATGATGAAGGCATGCGCGAATTTCTGGAGCTGCTGCTGACAAAGGAAAGCTACCGTGTTTCCACAGCCAGAACAGGGAAACAGGCGGTGAACATGATCCAGAAAAACACCTATGACCTGGTGCTGGCAGATATCCGCCTGGGGGATATCACCGGCCTGGATGTGCTGAAACAGGTAAAAAAACAGCACCCAGACACTGTGGTCATCATGATTTCCGCCTACTCCACCACGGAAATTGCCGTAAAAGCCATGAATGAGGGGGCCTATGATTTTGTTCCCAAACCCTTTGACAATGATGAGCTGCGCCAGACCATCGCCCGGGCCCTGGCCCTTCAGACCCTGGATCAGGAAAGAGAACACAGAAGTTCCGAACTCAAGGACCAGCTGCATTTCAACCGGATTATCGGCAAAAGCCCGGGCATGGCGGCCATTTTCAAGCGTATCCAGCAGATCAGCACAACCAAGACCAATGTGCTGGTTACAGGCGAGAGCGGCACCGGCAAGGAACTCATCGCCCGGGCCATCCATGAAAACTCCGACCGCAAGGACAAACCCTTTGTGGTGGTGAACTGCGGCGGTATCCCGGACACCCTCATGGAAAGCGAGTTTTTCGGCCATGTCAGAGGGTCTTTCACCGGGGCTGTGGTGGACAAAAAAGGGCTGTTCGAGGCTGCCGACCAGGGCACGATCTTTCTGGATGAAATCGGGGAGCTTTCCCCGCTGCTCCAGGTGAAACTGCTGCGGGCAGTCCAGGAAACCGCTTTCAAGCCTGTGGGCGGCACCAGTGAAATAAAAGTGGATGTGCGCATTATTTCCGCCACCAACAAGAGACTGGAAGAGGAGGTGATTGAAAACCGGTTCAGAGAAGACCTGTTCTTCCGCCTCAATGTCATTCCCATCAAGGTACCGCCCCTGCGGGACCGCAAAGGGGATGTGGCCATCCTGGCCCAGCACTTTGCAGAAAAATATTCTAAAAAAATGGGCAAGGATATTGTGAAGCTCTCCTCCTATGCCATCGATTTTCTCAACAAATACTCGTTT
>JAABSB010000076.1 GCA_011390615.1 Desulfotignum sp.
CCTGCCATGATATTTTCATGGCCTATGCCTTTATGGAACTCAAGGCTTCCCCCATGCACCTGCCGGCAGGCGGAGACCGAGAGGAAATAAAGGGGGTGTATTGTGTGGCCAGGGATGTCAGTGAACGGATCAATCTGGAAGCCCAGCTGCGCCAGGCCCAGAAAATGGAAGCCATCGGCACTTTGGCAGGCGGCATTGCCCATGATTTCAACAATATTCTTTCCAGCATCTTCGGATATACCCAGCTGGCCCAGATGAACATTGCATCTCCTGAAAAAAGCAAAAACCACCTGGACCAGGTATTGAAGGGTGCCCAGCGGGCCGCGGCACTGGTCCAGCAGATCCTGACCTTCAGCCGCCAAACCGAATACCAGAAAAAACCTTTGAAAATCCATCTCATCATCAAAGAATCCCTCAAGCTGCTGCGCTCCTCAATCCCCACCACCATCGAGATCCAGACCGATATCCGGTCCCGGGCCATGATTCTGGCCGATCCCACCCAGATGCACCAGGTCATGATGAATCTGTGCACCAATGCCTACCATGCCATGGTGGCAGGTGGCGGAATCCTGACCGTTGTGCTGGAAAAACAGTGTCTGGACAGCCAGCAGATCCCTTTGGAAAGCGCTGCAATGCCTGGTGAATTCATGAAACTCATGGTAAAGGATACCGGTTGCGGCATGGATGAAAGAACACTGGCCAAGGCCTTTGATCCCTATTTTACAACCAAAGAGATCGGCAGGGGCACAGGCTTTGGTCTGGCCCTGGTCCAGGCGATTGTGGAGGAACATCAGGGTTTTGTCACGGCTGAAAGCCAGCCGGGAAAAGGATCTGCCTTTTCTGTGTTTATTCCCATCGTGGAATCAGATCCCGGGTTTCACATACCTGAAAAGCCTGTTCACATGACCGGAGGAACCGAAACCATCATGGTGGTGGATGATGAACAAGACATCCGGCACTTGACCCGGGAACTTCTTGAAAACCTGGGATATACGGTAAAAACATGTGAAGACGGCCTGAAGGCATTGGCAGTTTTTCAAAAAGCGCCATTGGACGTGGACCTGGTCATCACCGACATGACCATGCCACATATGGCGGGAGATGAACTGGCAGCCCGGCTGATCCGAATCCGAAAAGAGATCCCCGTTATCCTGTGCACCGGATACAGTGAACAGATTTCAGAAAAGCAGGCCCTGGATACCGGTATTGTCCGGTACATGGCAAAGCCGATCCAGAACCAAGATCTTGTGCGCATGGTACGGGAAGTACTGGACCTGGAAAAACAGGCCCCGTGAGCGCAAAGCAGGTGTAGAAACGCAACAGCCCCCCTGATAAAAATCAGGGGGGCTGCAGAAATATTTTCTTACGGCCTGCCGGGCCTGGTGCACGGCAGGATCGCTGATTAATCTAAAATCAGCTCAATCTGAACCATGGGGGCCACATCCCCTTTTCTTGGTCCCAGCTTGGTAATTCTGGTATAACCACCCTGGCGTGAAGCAAATTTTTCCGACATTTCGTCAAAAAGTGTATGGACAACATCTTTTTCCTGAATCACTGACAAAGCCTGCCGTCTGGCATGCAGATCACCTCTCTTGGCCAGCGTGACCATATTGTCGGCAATTTTTCTTAAGCCCTTGGCTTTTGCTTCAGTTGTTTTGATGCTGCTATGCTTGAACAGGGAAGTCACCATGTTTCTAAACATTGCCTTTCGATGGCTGGAGGTTCTGTTCAGTTTTAATACGGATTTTCTGTGTTTCATGGCGATCTATTCTCCTTCCTGATTATTCTCTTCTTCCGGCGGTTCAAATCCCTCAAGATCCATCCCCAGGGAAAGGTCCATGGAAGCCAGGACTTCTTTAATTTCATTCAAGGATTTTCTGCCAAAATTCTTGGTTTTGAGCATTTCACTGTCTGTTTTCTGAACCAGCTGGTAGATGGTATGAATTCTGGCATTTTTGAGACAATTGGAACTGCGTACAGACAGTTCCAGTTCATCAACGGACCTGTAGATATTTTCATTAAATTTTCCGTCCGCGTCTTCACCGCTGTCTTCGTCGTAATCCGGCTCTTTTTCTTCATCAAAATTGATAAATGGGTTCATCTGTTCTTTGAGAATCTTGGCAGCATAGGCAACGGCATTTTCCGGGAGAACACTGCCGTCGGTCCAGACTTCCAGGGTGAGCTTGTCATAGTCGGTTTTCTGACCGATCCGGGATGTTCCCACCACATACTTGACGCGTTTTATCGGGGAAAAAACAGAATCTATGGGGATGGTGCCGATGGGGGCATCTTCATCCTTATTGGCAGATGCAAGGGAATAACCTTTACCGGTTCTTACCACCATGGTCATATGCAACACCCCGTTTTTGGAAAGGGTGGCAATATGCTGCTCCGGATTCAAAATCTCCACTCTGCCGTCAGGGCTGACAAGATCGGCGCCGGTGACTTTGGTTTCCCCTTTTGCCCTGAGGGTTAAAATTCTGTCTTCCACATCATTGACACTGAGTTTGAGCTCTTTCAGGTTCAGAATAATTTCGGAAACATCCTCCCGGACATCAGAAATAACACTATATTCATGAAGGGCATCATCAAATTTCACAGATACAATGGCAGCACCGTAAATGGATGACAGAATAATCCGCCGCAAAGAGTTACCAATGGTGATACCATATCCCCTTTCAAGGGGTTCGCACACAAATTTTCCATATGTTGATGTTGTGGTAACGTCAAGCTTTTCCGGCTTGATCATCTCTCGCCAGTTAACATATGCAATTTTTTCAGATGACATTTAAATCTCCTGAATATCTATTGGGACATGCCATACCATACGGCAGGTCCTATTTGGAATAAAGCTCAACGATCAACTGTTCCTGGATGGGCAATGTAATGTCCTCTCTGACAGGAATGCTTACCACTTTACCTGTAAATTTTTCCTTATCGATTTCAAGCCACTGAGGAATGCCTCTTCTGACAATGGCTTCCAGGGAATCTGATATGGCCTGGATCTTTTTGCTTTTTTCACGCAGGGCAATGACATCCCCTTTTTTCACCTGATAGGACGGAATATTGACCTTTTTGCCATTAACCGTAAAGTGCTGGTGCCGGACAAAATGCCTGCCCTGATTCCGGGAATTGACAAACCCCATCCGGAAGACCGTATTGTCCAGGCGGGTTTCCAGAAGGCTCAACAGGTTGGTACCGGTAATACCCCTTTGTCTGTCAGCACGCTTAAAGCTGATCCTGAACTGTTTTTCAGAGATGCCGTAGATGCGGCGCACCTTTTGTTTTTCCCTCAGCTGCATGCCGTAGTCAGAAACCTTGGTTCTTTTCTGGCCATGTTCCCCCGGGGG
This sequence comes from Desulfotignum sp., assembly GCA_011390615.1. GTDB lineage: Bacteria > Desulfobacterota > Desulfobacteria > Desulfobacterales > Desulfobacteraceae > Desulfotignum. The sequence goes on from JAABSB010000076.1 coordinate 3,351, forward strand.
ATACCCTCTTCTGTCAAAACTGCATTTGTCTGAAAAACACCGGTCGCCTTTCAGAAAAAGCTTCATATTTTCCCGTCTGCATTGTCTGCAGACTGAACCTGTATAACGTGACAACGTTTTCCTCCTTTATCAATCCAAGATAAACTTATACTCTTCTGCGTTTCGGGGGGCGGCATCCATTGTGGGGAACCGGGGTGACATCCTTGATCATGGAAATATTGAATCCCAGGGCATGCAAAGCCCGCAATGCGGATTCCCTGCCCGGCCCGGGACCTTTCACAAACACGCCCACATTTTTCATGCCATGTTCCATGGCCTTGGCGCCTGCGTCTTCTGCCACCAGTTTGGCAGCAAAAGGGGTGCTTTTTCTGGACCCTTTGAATCCCTGCATACCGGCACTGGACCAGGATATGGTATTTCCATTTTCATCGGCTATGGTCACAATGGTATTATTGAAAGTAGATTGGATATGCACAATGCCGGTGGATATATTTTTCTTTACCCGTTTTTTGGTAACGGTCTTTTTTGACTTCTTTGCCATAATTTCTAAGCCTTTATTAGATTATCCTATTTTTTCTTTTTAACAGCCGCTCTTTTAGGGCCTTTGCGGGTCCTGGCATTGGTGGAGGTCCGCTGTCCATGGCAGGGCAGGCCCTTTCTATGGCGCAGCCCCCGGTAGCAGCCCAGGTCCATCAACCGTTTAATGTTCATGGAAACATCTGACCGGAGTTCACCTTCAACCTTGTACTCAGCATCAATGGTTTTCCTGATGTTGTTTACCTGGTCTTCGGTCAAGTCCGTTGCCTTTGTCATAGGATCAATCCCGGTCTTGTCAAGAATCTGTCTGGATCTGCTGGGTCCGATACCATAAATATAGGTCAAAGCGATCCATGCGTGCTTGTCTCTTGGTAAGTCTACTCCTGCAATACGTGCCAAATTTATTCCCCCCTATCCCTGGCGCTGTTTATGGCGTTTGTTAATACAGATAACTCTTATAACACCGCGTCTTTTTATTACCTTGCAATCTCTGCAGATTTTTTTAACAGATGCTCTTACTTTCATCTATATACTCCTAACCTGTTTTCATATTGAGTTTATTTATAGCGATACGTGATTCTGCCACGGCTCAAATCATAGGGTGATATCTCAACCGTTACCCTGTCTCCAGGCAAAATTTTGATAAAATGCATACGCATTTTTCCGGAAATATGGGCCAAAAGGACATGCTTGTTTTCCAATTCAACTTTGAACATGGCATTTGGCAGTGTTTCAAGTACTTTCCCGTCCACCTTGATGGGTTCTTCTTTTGCCATAATCGGTAATTCATCTCCTTTTGATATAAAGGGTTAACTTTAAGATCTTCCCTTAATCCGCTTTGCCCCGGATCTGCCCAGAAAACCGTCATAATTTCCTGTGATCAAATGCGATTCGATCTGGGAAATTGTATCAATGGACACCCCCACAACAATCAGCAGAGCCGTACCGCCGAAAAAGAACGGCACATTGAATTTGTCCATGAGCATGGTGGGAAGCACGCACACGGCAGACACATAAATGGCACCGCCCAGGGTTATTCTTGTCAACACCTTGTCAATATATTCTGAAGTCCGCTTGCCGGGTCTTATGCCCGGAATATACCCCCCGTTCTTTTTCATATTATCTGCCACATCATCCGGATTGAACTGCACCGCTGTATAAAAGAAGCAGAAAAAGATGATAAAGCCCACATACAAAAGGTAATACCAGATGGTGCCGGGACTGAACATGGCGGCAACCGTCTGCATGGCAGGTACATTGGCAAATTGTGCAATGGTGGTGGGAAACATGATGATGGATGATGCAAAAATGGGTGGTATCACCCCGGCTGTATTGATTTTCAGCGGCAAATGGGATGTCTGGCCCCCATACATTTTACGTCCCACCACCCGTTTGGCATAATGTACCGGAATCCGTCTCTGGGCCTGCTCCATAAAAATGATAAAGGCCACCACCGCCACCATGATAACCAGCAGGATAATAATGGAAAAAATTCCCATTTCACCGGTGGTCATAAGCCGCAATGTATTGCCGATGGCAGAAGGCATGGCAGCCACGATCCCGGCAAAAATGATCAGGGAAATACCGTTGCCGATGCCCCTTTCCGTGATCTGTTCCCCCAGCCACATGATAAAAGCAGTGCCTGCCGTCAGGGTTATGATGGTGATCAATCTGAATCCCCACCCGGGATCCACGACAATGGGAACCCCGGCAGGTGATGTCATGGATTCGAGCCCTACACTGATGCCGAAGCCCTGAATAATACTCAGTACCACCGTTCCATACCGGGTATACTGGGTCATTTTCTTGCGGCCGGATTCCCCTTCCTTTTTCAACTGGGCCAGATGGGGTACCACCACGGTCATCAGTTGGATAATAATGGATGCGCTGATGTACGGCATGATCCCCAGGGCAAAAATGGAAAGCCGTTCCAACGCCCCGCCTGAGAACATATTGAACATGGAAAACAGGGTCCCCGAAGCTGCCGCAAAAAAAGAAGCCAACGCGGCTGCATCAATCCCGGGTGTGGGAACATGTATACCGACACGGTACACAAACAGCAACGCAAGGGTGATGAATATCTTGCGTTTGAGTTCAGGCAGTTTGAATACATTCTGGTATCTGTTCTCGATCATCTATACTGTCCTTGGGTATTTTATCATTATTGTTCCACACTGCCGCCGGCTGCTTCTATTTTCTCTCTGGCAGTTTTAGAGACCAGCAGGTTTTTAACAACAAATTTTTTGCTTACTTCACCTGTTCCAAGAATTTTGATGCCGTCGACCCTTCCTTTTACCAGTTTTGCCTGATAAAGGGTATCCATATCAATGGTGGTCCCATCATCAAACCGATCCAGGTCCTGGACATTCAAAACCGCATTATTGGTTTTAAAAATATTGGTAAACCCGCGTTTGGGCAACCGTCTGTAGATGGGCATCTGCCCGCCTTCAAATCCAGGACGGACGTTGCCACCGGCCCGGGCTTTCAGCCCCTTGTGGCCCCTGGTGGCGGTTTTCCCCATACCGGATCCAGGACCCCGGCCCACCCTTTTTCTGTTTTTTCTGCTGCCTGAAGCCGGCGCCAGTTCATGAAGCTGCATGTTACACCTCCTCTACTTTCAACAGGTGGGACACTTTTCTGATCTGTCCCAGAATAACGGGATCATTTTTGTGCTCCACTGTATGGTGCATCCGTTTGATGCCCAAAGAACGGATGATCCGTCCGTGTTTAGCCGGACGTCCGTTGGTACTTCTTATCTGTGTTATTTTCAGTCTGTCAGCCATTTTTAACCCCTTTTGTGTATCTCCAGGTGGGAATGTTATATGTCTTCAGGTTGCAGGCCCCGTCTTCTGGCAACCTCTTCTTTTGTGCAAAGAGACTGCAGCCCGGCCATGGTTGCCCTGACGATATTCTGGGTGTTATGGGTGCCGATGCATTTGGTCAGAATGTCTGTCACACCGGCCACCTCAAGGACGGCACGGATCCCGCCGCCGGCAATAAGCCCGGTACCCGGGGAAGCCGGTTTGAGGAGCACACGGCCGGCGCCTGCCTTTCCCACCACTTCAAAGGGAACCGTACCGTTGAGCAATGAGATCTTGACCATGTTCCGCTTGGCCTTTTCCATGCCTTTGCGGATGGCCTCCGGCACCTCAGTGGCTTTTCCCAGCCCGTATCCCACACTGCCTTCTCCGTCACCCACCACAACAAGGGCGCTGAAACTGAAATTTCTCCCGCCTTTGACAACTTTTGCAACGCGGTTGATTTTAACGACTTTATCAATTAATCCATTGTCTTCCATTTGCTGTCTAGCCAAGGGTTTCCCTCCTTAATTAGAATTCCAGACCGGCTTTGCGCGCCCCGTCTGATAGTGCTTTGATGCGCCCGTGATACAAGAATCCGTTCCGGTCCAGCACCACTTTTGTAATGCCTTTGTCCAGGGCTCTTTTGCCCACGAGGGTCCCTACCGCTGTTGCAATTTCCTGTTTTTTGCCTGCAACAGGATTTTGCTTATAGTCTTTGTCCAGAGTGGAGGCGGATACAAGGGTTTCTCCTTTGGTATCATCAATAATCTGGGCATAAATGTGGCTTGCACTCTTGAACACAGTTAATCTGGGGCGGTCTGTGATGCCGTATATGCGTTTTCTGATTCTTTTTTTTCGTTTAAGCCTTGCCATAAGCCGTGAAGATGTATTTCCCATAATTCCTATTCCCAGGTTTTAGTTTTTACCAGCAGTCTTTCCTGCTTTTCTTATGATTCTTTCATCCGCATACATGATACCTTTGCCCTTGTAGGGCTCGGGAGGTCTGATATCTCTGATATTGGCAGCGGTCTGTCCGAGTATTTCCTTATCAATGCCGGACAGGGTGATCTTGATATTATTTTCCACAGTTGCACTGATCCCATCGGGAAGGGCAAAATCAACCGGATTGGAATATCCCACGCTCAATGTCAGGGTGTTTCCCTTGGATTCCGCACGGTATCCGATGCCGGCCAGTACAAGCTGCTTTTCATAGCCTGTGCTGACACCGGTGACCATATTTGAAATCAGGGACCGGAATAATCCCTGGAGGGCCACTTTTTTCTTATCATCACGGTCGGTTTTCACTTCCAACACCGAATCATTCAATTCAATTATCACTGCCGGATGCACCTGACGCTCAAGATTGCCTTTGGGCCCTTTTACCTGGATGGTATCTCCATTAAGGGTTACCTGGACCTTATCTGGAAGCTGAACCGGCTTTTTCCCTATTCTTGACATATTTTATAACTCCTGTCCTACCATACGTTACAAAGGATTTCACCGCCGACATTCGCTTCTTTTGCCTGTTTGTCCGTCATCACCCCTTTGGAGGTGGAAACAATGGAAATACCCAGGCCGTTTAAAACCGGCTCCATTTGTTGTGATTTGCAGTAAACCCTGCAGGATGGTTTACTGATGCGTTTTATACCAAAAATAGTGGGCCGGCCATCTTTTACATATTTCAGATAGACGCGTATCAGTCCCTGGGTTTCATTTTCAAGAAACTTGTAATCTTTGATATATCCTTGTTCTTTGAGCACCCGCACCATTTCCTGTTTGATCTTTGATCCGGGGATATCCACTTTGGCAAACCCTGCTTTACCACCATTTCTGATAATAGTAAGCATGTCTGCAACGGGATCACTAATTGCCATTTGAAATCTCCTTAAAATTCCGCTGATATGTCATCGCAGGGCGATGTGAGAATTGTTTTTATTGTTACCAGCTTGACTTGGTAACACCGGGAAGCTTGCCTTGGGAAGCAAGGGTCCTGAAACAAATCCTGCAGATACCGGCTTTTCTGATAAATCCTCTTGGTCTACCGCATAATGGGCATCTGTTGTATCCACGTACAGAAAATTTTGGTTTCCTGTTTGCCTTTGCGATTAAAGCTTTCTTGGCCAAGCTTTCCTCCTTAAAATGCTTAATTTTTAAAAGGCATTCCCATGTATTTCAGGAATGTTTTTCCTTCCTCATCGGTTTTTGCCGTGGTGACGACCGTGACGTTCAACCCCTTAATGCTGTCGGTCTTGTCATACTCAATTTCAGGAAAGATGATATGCTCGGTGATGCCCAGGCTGTAATTGCCCCGGCCGTCAAAAGCTTTTCCGGACACTCCCCTGAAGTCCCTGACACGGGGCAGAGCGATGTTGACAAGCCTGTCAAAAAATTCATACATTTTTTCCCGGCGCAGGGTTACCTTGCACCCGATGGGAAGGTCGGCCCGCAGCTTGAAATTTGCAATGGGTTTTTTGGCTCTTGTCACAACGGGTTTCTGACCGGCGATCAATGCCAGTTCCTGTGCGGCGGATTCAATGATTTTTGGATTCCTGACCGCCTCACCCAGTCCCATGTTCAACACTATTTTTTCTAACTTCGGCACCTGAAATTCGTTCTTATATGCAAAATCTTCCTTGAGTTTTGGCACGATTTCAGTATGGTACTTTTCCTTTAGCGTGGTCATTTGTTCTCTCCGGCTTTGGTCTTAAGCGTCGATCTGCTCATTGCATTTCTTGCAGATACGGACCCGTTTTCCGTTTTCAAGCTGTTTTGTGCCAATCCGCGTCGGCTTTACACAGGAATTGCACATGAGCATGAGATTGGATACATGGATGGGCATGTTTTTATCCACAATTCCCCCCTGAGGATTTGCCTGTGTAGGCCGCTGGTGGACTTTCACGACATTGATATTTTCCACAACGACGCGGTTGGTTTTTTTAACTACTTTCAATACTTTGCCGATTTTGTCCTTGTCCTTACCGGTGAGTACCTTAACCTTGTCATCTTTTTTTATTCTGATCTTCATATTTTCCATTGCTTTCTCTCCAATCACCCGAGTCATTACAATACGTCAGGAGCCAGAGAAACAATTTTCATGAATCGCTTTGCCCTCAACTCCCTTGCCACCGGACCAAAGATACGGGTTCCCACCGGTTCATTGTTTTTTGTCAACACCACAGCAGAGTTGTCATCAAACCGGATGGCTGACCCATCAGGCCGTGAAATCTCCTTTTTGGTTCTGACGATGACGGCAGGTACTATATCACCTTTTTTCACCTTGGCATTGGGGATGGCCTCCTTGACAGAGACAATGATGATATCCCCGATGCTGGCATATCTTCTTCTGGAGCCACCCAGTACCTTGATGCAATACAATTCCTTTGCTCCGGAGTTGTCTGCAACCGTCAGTCTCGTTTCAGTCTGAATCATTTTTCAACTCCTTCAATTAAACGGCTTTTTTGACGATCTCCGTCACCCTGAATCGCTTGAGTTTGCTTAAAGGCCGGGTTTCGATAATTTTGACCGCATCACCGATCCTGCATTCATTTTTCTCATCATGGGCATGGTATTTTTTATACTGTTTGATAAACTTCTTATACATTTTGTGCTGTACAAACCGTTCAACCTGGACAACCACGGACTTGTCCATTTTGTCCGATACAATCAGCCCCATAAGCTCTTTTTTTTTGGTTCTCTGCGTATTTTCCATATCAATCACTTTCAACCCATTTTCACATTCATTTGTTTGGATATTGTATACAGCCTGGCGATGTCTTTTCTGACTTCTGAAAGTTTTGCAGTATTTTCCAGCTGTCCCACGTCGTTCTGAAAGCGCAGGTTGAAAAGTTCCTTTTTGAGTTCAGTGAGTTTGCCCTGCATCTGGTCAGCACCCATTTCTTTTATTTCACTGGTCTTTAACATGACTAATTCCTCTCCACAAAACGGGTTTTCACGGAAAGTTTTCGTGCAGCAAGACGGAGCGCCTCTTTGGCTGTTTCCCTGGGAATACCTTCCATTTCATACAGGATCTTTCCGGGCTTTATCCGTGCCACCCAGGCATCTGTGGCTCCCTTACCCTTACCCATGCGGACTTCTGCCGGCTTTTTGGTAACAGGCTTGTCAGGAAAAAACCTGATCCAGCTTTTGCCGGACCGTTTTGCATGTCTGGTCAAAGCAACCCTGGCTGCCTCTATCTGCCGCGCGTTCACATATCCACATTCAACAGCCTGGAGCCCGTAGTCACCAAAACTCAAGGTATTTCCCCGGGAAGGCGACCCCTTGGTTCTGCCCCGAAACTGTTTACGGAATTTTACATTTTTTGGACTGAGCATTTGCTTGTTCTCCTAAATTGCCACTAATTTGTCGCCAAAGCCTGTTCACCCGGGCTCACCACCTCACCTTTAAAGATAAAGGTCTTGATACCGATGGTGCCATAAGTGGTTTTGGCTTCTATGAAACCGTAATCCACATCAGCCCGGAGTGTGTGCAAAGGGATCCGTCCTTCTTTGTACCATTCTGTTCGGGCCATTTCAGCACCACCCAGACGGCCGGAGCAGATAATTTTGATGCCCTTGGCACCAAACCGCATGGCAGAGGTAACACTTCTCTTCATGGCCCGTCTGAAGGCAATCCGTCTTTCAAGCTGCTGGGCAATGTTTTCGGCCACCAGCTGCGCATCGATTTCAGGTCTTCTGACCTCTTTGATATCGATGAGCACATCCGGTTTCAGGATCTTTTCAAGCTCTTTTTTGAGCAGAGCTATTTCAGATCCTTTTTTGCCGATAATGATACCGGGTCTGGCAGCAAAAACCCGCAGCCGTATCTGTTTGGAAAAACGTTCGATTTCAATTTTTGAGATACCGGCATGGTACAGTTTCTTTTTGAGGAATTTGCGGACTTTAAAGTCCTCTTCAACATATTCCGCATACTCTTTGTCTGCATACCATCTGGAATCCCAGGTCCTGATGATGCCTAATCTTAATCCGATAGGATGTACTTTCTGGCCCAAGCTAAGTTCCTCCTCTTAGTCGGTTTGATCGACTATTACAGTTAAATGACTGGTGCGTTTCAAAATCCTGCTGGCTCTTCCCCTGGCTCTCGGGCGAAAGCGCTTCAAAGAGGGCCCGTGATCTACAATAATATTTTTAACAATCAGTTTATCCACGTCCAGTTCGTTGTTATGCGCTGCGTTGGCTACGGCAGACTGAAGTGTTTTGTAAATGATACCAGCAGCCTTCAACGGCATAAATTTTAACAGCGAAAGCGCTTGTTCAGCATTCTTTCCTTTAACTTCGCTGATGGGCAACCGCAGCTTGAACGGTGAAATTCTTGCATATTTAGTACTAGCTTTTACTTCCATGTCACACCTAATCCTTTAATCAAGCGGAGCCTTGCATTACCGTCTGGCTTTTTTGTCTCCGGCATGACCCCAAAATGTTCTCGTGGGTGAAAATTCACCAAGCTTGTGACCAACCATATTTTCTGAAACAAATACAGGGATGAATTTTTTACCATTGTGAACGGCAAAGGTAATTCCGACCATTTCCGGTAAAATGGTTGACCGTCTTGACCAGGTTTTAATGACTTTATTGCTGTTGGATTTTCTTGCGTCCAAAACTTTTTTTAAAAGCGCAGGTGCAATATATGGTCCTTTTTTCAATGATCGTGGCATAATTTTTCACCTATTATTTTCTCTTAGCTCTTCTTTTAACGATATACTGATCCGTCCTCGCATTGTTCCTGGTCCGCTTTCCCTTGCTGGGCAATCCCCATGGACTGCAGGGCTGGCGTCCGCCGGATGACCGGCCTTCACCACCGCCCATGGGATGGTCCACCGGGTTCATGGCAACGCCGCGTACTGACGGCCTTCTGCCCAGCCAGCGTGAACGGCCGGCCTTTCCCAGACTGACATCTCCGTGCTTTTCATTGCCCACCCTGCCCACAGTAGCTTTGCATTTCACATGGATCATGCGGACCTCACCAGACGGCAGCAGGACCTGGGCATAACTGCCCTCTTTTGCCATGAGACGGGCATAGGCACCAGCACTGCGTACAATCTGTCCGCCTTTTTCCTGTTTCAACTCAATATTGTGTATCCTGGTACCGGTGGGAATATTTTCCAAAGGCATGCAGTTACCGGGTTTAATATCTGCATCCGGTCCGGTTTCAAGAATATCTCCCACCTTTATATCAAGTGGGGCCAGAATATAGCGTTTTTCACCATCTGCATATACCAGCAGGGCAATTCTGGCACTTCTGTTTGGATCATACTCAATGGCAGACACCTTGGCCGGAATGCCGTCTTTATCCCGTTTGAAATCGATCATGCGGTATTGTTTTTTGGCCCCGCCGCCCCTGTGTCTGGTTGTGATTCTTCCGTGAGTGTTCCGCCCGGCTTTTTTGCTGAGTTTCTTTGTGAGCCGCCTTTCCGGTTTTGATTTGGTAATCTCTTCAAAAGAAAGGTATTCCTGGGAACGTCTTCCGGGAGATGTCGGTTTTGCCTTTATAATTGTTGACATAGATATACCTCTTTAAACACCCTCAAAAAAATCGATTCTTTGTCCTGGCATCAGCGTAATAATAGCTTTTTTCCAGTCTTTCCGCTTGCCGATAATTCTGCCGCGCTGTTTGACTTTGCCTTTAACCTGAACGGTTCTGACCTGTTTTACTTTGGTATTAAAGCTTTTTTCAACAGCGTCCTTGATCTCCAACCGATTTGCCCGCTTGTCCACACGCAGGGTCACCTGGTTGTTCAATTCTTTTTGCAGGGTTGTTTTTTCCGTAACAACAGGTCCTCTGATGATATCATACTGTTTCATCTTAGCCTAACCTCCCTTTGATATTCTGAATGCTGGATTCAACCAGCAGAAGGTTTCTATATTTCAAAATATCATATACGTTCAGACCTGCGGTCTTGATCACCTTGACATCAGGAATGTTTCGGGATGACAGCTCAAGATTGGTGTCCTGCACATCAGAAACAATGAGCAGATCATCAAGGCTCAGGGCCCCGAGAACAGAGGCCAGCGCCTTTGTTTTAATCTCATCAAGTTTGAGGTCATCAATCACAAAAAGGTTTTTGTCTTCCCATTTACTGCTCAAGGCCATTTTCAATGCGAGCTTCCGTACTTTTTTGGGGACCTTGTAGGCATAGGATCTTGGAGATGGCCCAAAGATTATCCCGCCGCCTTTTCTCAAGGGAGACTTGATACTTCCGGCCCGTGCATTACCGGTTCCTTTCTGCCTGAAAAGTTTTCTTGTACTTCCTTTCACCATACCCCGTGTTTTAGACGCAGCAGTCCCTTCCCGCCTGGAGGCGAGCTGGGATCTGACCACATCATGAAGAACACTTGTCTTGACCGGAATGCTGAATATTTCATCAGGAAGCTGGATTTCAGACACCTTCTCACCTGCACTGTTTAATACATCTACAGCAGCCATATTCTTCCTCTTAAATTTTGATCAGCTATGCATCACTGCTATACTTTTGCAATACCCATAGCCGCACTTGTCAAACCACCCTGTTACAAATTACCGGGCAGCTGATTAAAAATTGTATTACTTGTCAGTTTTATGTACTTCAAGAATCCCTGTTTTGGGGCCGGGAACAGCACCTCTCAACAACAGCAGATTGTCTTTGTGCTTTATATCCACAATGGTTAAGTTCTTGACGGTTTCCCTGTCTACGCCCATGTGTCCGGGCATACGCTTGCCTTTGATGACTTTGGCAGGCCAGGCACTGTTACCGAT
>JAABSB010000077.1 GCA_011390615.1 Desulfotignum sp.
TGCACTTGCTTCTGAATGGGAAGGAAACTCTTGAAGAGGTATTTTCAGATCTCGAAATCAACGGGTATGAACCAACCTCTTCAACTTATCATACCGATCGTGTACTGCCGGGCTTCAGAAAATTGATAAAAATGGACAATTTGCCGGATAAAATTCAACTGGCTTTGGAGAAATGTTCATGATTCAACAAAATCCAACTGAATTTTGTGGCCATAGCTATAAGGGGTGCCATCAAAATGCATTATTTGCCAGCTCTCGACATATTGGTTGATTCCAATTCCATCGACAATTTTCTCCTGCTCTTTTCCTCTTATATTCAAAGCTGAATCATTTACATAAATTAATTGACCGTCTGGCGCAGAGGCGATTGCAATCCCCGCCTGACTGTAATTCAAGGCAGCTTGAAGCATTGCCTGACTTTCCAGGAGTTCTTTTCGGTTGCGCTCCCTTTCAGTAATATCGGAAAAGGAGATGACAACTGCATAAGGTGTGTCTTCATTTTCTTTGAACAATGGATTAGTATTGACTGAAATCCAGCGAAGTTCTCCAGAGGAATGGTATATACCCATGACCTCATCAATACAGGCTTTTCCTGTTTTAAGGGTCCTCATGGAAGGATGATCCTTGCCTTCGTATTTTGATCCATCCTCACGGATCGTAGACCAATCTTTGGCTGCTGATGTTTTCCCTATCACAGCTTCAGCGCTTAGGCCAAAAATTTTTTCTGCCCCTTGGTTCCAAGTCAAAATTTCCCCGGAGGCTGCTTGCAAGATAACTCCTTCATTGATGGTATCCATCACTGTATGGTGACGTTCATCGCTTTCCCGAAGGGCATCTTCCATCATCTTTTGTTCGGTGATGTCTTTTATATTATTGAGTGTCGCAGGTTTCCCATTCCATTCGAACCGTACTGCATTAATCTCCATCCAACGAATCTTTCCGTTCTTGTGTACAATTCTGAATGGATAAATACCAGGCAGATTTTCACCTTTCAGTATTTTTTTATTGGGTTTGTGGACTGATATTATTGCCGGAGGATAATGTTTTTTTCTTGGCTTTAGCTCCACATAGGGGGAAGAAGCCTTTTTTTAAAGTCAACACTCAAAAAATTGCAATTATACTGAATTATATTAAACCTCAATGATATTCAAAGTATCTGTAATAATTCACACAATAATACATTTCACAATCACCCTCGAAAGTCCAGACAAAAAAAATTCACAGGTTGAGACAACCAGGTCTTGTCTCGGGCCAGGCAGCCATATCATCTTCTGGGGGGTATAAACGCGGATCCGGAAGGTGCTGCTTCATGCAGCGGGCAGCAGGCCCTGAATGAACTCCCGGACAGAATTCACCCCATGGTCTTCCGCCACCCGGATGGTCTGGGATCCGATGACGGCGATATCGGCCTTTCCTCTCAAAAAATCCATGTCTGCCTTGTCATGGATGCCGAACCCCACGGCCAGGGGAACCGAAGCAGCTTTTCGGCACCGGTCCAGGTATTGGGTCAGATCATCGGAAAAGTCAGTGTCTGCACCGGTCACGCCTTTTCTGGCCAGGCAATAGATAAAGCCGGAGGCAATCGAGGCGATCTGTGCCATACGGACATCACTGGTGCTGGGTGAAAACATCTGGATGGGTGACAGAAGGTTTTCCTGCATGGCCTGGATGTATTCCGTCCCTTCCTCCATGGGCATATCCGGGACAATGGCGCCGGTCAGATGGATGTCCGCAGTGGCTTTTGCAAAGGCTGCCATACCGAACTTGTAAGGGATGTTGGCATAGGTCATGAACAGAAAAGGGATGGGATACCGGGCGGCCATCTCTTTTGCAAATGCCATGCATTTTACCACGGTGGCGCCGCGCTCCAGTGCGGTCTGATTGGCCCTGAGAATCACCGGGCCGTCTGCCATGGGTTCGGAAAATGGAATCTGAAGCTCCATGAGATCCACCCCGGCCGCCACCATCTGATCGATGATGTCGTGACATGCATCAAAAGAGGGATATCCCATGACAATATGGGTCATGAGAAGCAGGTTCTTTTTTTTCTGTCTGTTCCGGATATAAGTCTCAAGCATGGTATTGTGCCGCCTTTGTCTGGATAAAGGTTTTCCAGTCCGCATCATTCAGGGCGTCGGCTATTGTGAAGATGTCCTTGTCACCCCTGCCGGACTGGTTGATGATGAGGATCTGGTCCCGGAGCAGGGCTGGTGCTTCCCGGAACGCCCCGGCAAAGGCGTGGGCCGATTCCAGAGCCGGGATGATACCTTCGGTTTTCATGGTCAGCTTCAAGGCATTCACCACTTCTGCATCGGTGGCACTTTCAAACCGGGCGGTTTTATTTTCATGCATGTGGGCCAGGATGGGGGACACGCCCACGTAATCCAGGCCCGCGGAAATGGAATGGGTTTCTTTCATCTGTCCGTCATCATTCTGGAGAAAAAAGGTTTTGTATCCCTGGGCAATACCGTAACTGGCATCGGCTGAAGACAGGCGGGCGGCATGAAATCCTGAATCAATACCTTTGCCGCCGGCTTCCACCCCCACCAGTTCCACCGGATCATCCATGAATCCGGAAAACAGGCCCATGGCATTGGAGCCGCCGCCCACACAGGCATACACCCGGTCCGGCAGACGTCCTTCCCGCTCCATGATCTGCTGCCGGGCCTCGATGCCGATGATGGACTGGAACCAGGTGACCATTTCCGGAAATGGATGGGGGCCGCAGGCTGTGCCCAGGACATAATGGGTGGTGTCCATGTTGGTCACCCAGTCCCGGAACGCCTGGTTGATGGCATCCTTGAGGATTTTCGTACCGTCGGTCACCGGCACCACCGTAGCCCCCAGCTGCTCCATCCAGAATACGTTGGGCCGCTGGCGCATCACATCCTTTTCCCCCATGTAGATGGTGCAGTCAAACCCGAATCTGGCCGCCATAGTGGCACATGCCACCCCGTGCTGGCCTGCACCGGTTTCAGCGATCACCCGTTGTTTGCCCATTTTTTTCACCAGAAGCCCCTGGCCCATGACATTGTTGGCTTTGTGAGCACCAGTGTGGTTCAGGTCTTCACGCTTGATATAGATTTTTGCCCCGCCGAAATGGCGGGTCAGATTGGCGGCAAAGGTCAAGGGAGTGGGCCGGCCGGAATATTCGGCCATCAGAGATTCATACTGCTTTCGAAAGCCGGGATCGGTTTTGGCTGATTCAAAGGCGGATACCAGTTCGTCAAACGTGGGAATCAGGATTTCAGGCAGAAACGCGCCGCCGAAACCGCCGTAATAACCGCGGTGTTTCATGGTGTGGATTTCCTTAAAGCAAAAAAGTGATGTGAAAAAATCATGCCGGGCTTCCAATGGTCTGGGAAAAGGCAAAATGGTCGGTTCTGCAGTACAGCACTGCATACACCGCTGTGGGCGCATCGGGGAAATTCAGTTTTCGGAAAACCTTGAGCACGGGTGTGTCCGGCACCAGATCCAGCAATTGTGCTGTTTCCGGATCCGGTACAGCCACGGTAAAGGTCTGGGTGCCGTTTTCCGGCACCAGGTGATACTGGTCTGCCACCAGTTTTGATAAAGAGTGCGTGCCGATTTCCAACTGGTCCAGGTGCCGAAAAAGTTCCGGGTCCAGAAAAATATCTTCTTTGAGTACCGGTGTTCCTTGTGCTGTGATCAACCTGGACAGAAAAAATGCAGATGATTCATTAAACGGATTTTCCGGCTGTTTTGTGACCGTTACCAGGGATACCGGACTCACAGGCGTTTTTTTTATATCAATTCCCTGGGTGAGAAACGCCTGGGAGGTGCCGCCTAAAGAAAACAGGTCCACGCTTGGCGGCGCCGGCAGCACAAAGCTGCCGGCGCCCCGCCTGCGCTGGATCAATTTTTTTTTCACCAGCACGTCCATGGCCTGGCGCACAGTGGGACGGCCGATGCGGTATTGCTTTGCCATGGCGGTTTCTGACGGAATGCTCTCACCGGGCCGGTACGCACCGGATTTGATCCGGTCCGTGATAATCTCGGCCAGCTGGTGGTACAAAGGGATTGGGGAATTGGGGTTGAGCATCTCATCCTCATGCATCTGCCGGTATTTTTTCACCGGCACCATAAAGTATATTTGTCAAGTTGTCAAGACATATTTGCTTGTATGACAGGGTAACTGCATATAGAAGCAGCGTCACATATATTGACACCGCACCATCAAGGGGCGGGTATCAAGCAGCTGAACAGGATGTGGTTACATGCGGTTGTTTATTACATCAGCCGACAAGTGCTTTTTCAAGCCGCTCCACCATGAAATCCATTTCATCCTCATTGATCACCAAAGGCGGGGAGATGCGGATGGTGTGTCCGTGGCTGTCATTGACCACCAGACCCAGTTTCAGCAGTTTGCGGCAGAAATCCATGGCATTGCCGTTTTTTACCTCGATGCCGATGAACAGCCCTTTGCCCCGGACCTCCTTGACATGGGGGGACCGGGTCCCGATATCCTGGATGCGCTGTTTGAGGATCTCTCCTTTTTTTGCAGCCTGTTCGGCCAGTTTTTCTTCTTCAAATACTTTGAGAGAGGCGGTACCGGCAACGCATGCCAAAGGATAGCCCCCGAAGGTGGACCCGTCTGATCCTTTGGAAAAGATCATGTCCATGAGTCTGGCATTGGTGATAAAAACCGACAGGGGAATCAGGCCGCCTGACAGGGCCTTACCCAGGATCACGCCATCCGGTACAATGTTCTCATGTTCAAAGCAGAATTTTTTGCCGGTTCTGCCCATGCCCACCTGGATTTCGTCTGCCATCAACAGCATGTCGTGCTCATCGCACAGCTGGCGCAGCCCGGCCAGAAACCCTTTGGGGGGAATAAGCATGCCGCCCTCTCCTTGGAACGGTTCCACCAGGATACCGCAGGTATTGGGAGTGATGGCGTTTTTCACCGCTTCAATATTGCCGAATTCCACAGAGACGAATCCCGGGGTCAGGGGGCCGAATCCTTCATAGTTCTTTTTCTTTGTGGAAAAAGAAACCACGGAAATGGTGCGGCCGTGAAAATTGTTGTTGAACACGATGATTTCCTGTTTGCCGTCCGGGATGCCCTTCTGCTTGAATCCGTAATACCGCATGGCTTTGATGGCCGTTTCCACTGATTCCACCCCGCCGTTTTTGGGCAGCACCTTGTTACCGTGATTCCCGAAACGCGGGGCCATCTGGGGGGCGAATTTTGCCGCCTCGGACAGAAAAATGCCCAAAGGATCGGTAAATACCACATTGGAAAGCACGGATGCGTAATTGCCGATCAGGGCATCCATGACCGCATTGGTGATGGTGGGGTGATGGTGGCCGGGATTGGCTGCAGAATAGGCTGCCAGACAGTCCAGGTATTTGTTGCCTTTGTCATCGGTGAGCCAGCAGCCTTTGGCATGCCGCACCACCACATGGATGCGCTCATAATGGTGGGCACCGAAATCCTGTTCCAGATGAAAGATGGTGTCGTCGCTCTCATTGGAAAACCCGTCAAAATAATGAATTTTTCTCATGCTGGTCATGGCCCCTTCTCCTTAATTGTCTTTTTTTATGAGTTGGTATAATTGTTTTTCTTCATCTGTCAGCCCCTGGTGTCTGTCCAAAGTTTTTTCCAGAAAACAGTGGTAAAAATCGTGGCGCAGGCTGTCTCTGTTGGCCACCACAAACCACTGGTTCCGGGTCCAGTTTATGGGAGAAGTGTCTGGGTTACCCACTTCAAAAATGCCCACCAGGGCTTCGCTTTTGTCGGTGATGATGTCAAAGGACCGGCCCCCGATGGTTGCGATCAGGTTTTCATGGTCCGGATGGGTGACCTGTACCGCAAATCTGTGGGGGATGTCGCCCATGGCAATATACCGGATGGCCACCCCTCTTTTTTCCGCCTTGATCAGATCATGGCACAGATGCTGGTCTGCCTCCGGAAACAGCCGGGCATAAATTTCTTTTTTTGCATCCTGGATCATGAGCCTGGCTTTTTCCATGACATTGTCATACCCGTTCAGGGTCCAGATGAATTCAAAGTTATCCTGCCGCCCGGCCTTGGCGATTTCGTCTTCAAACGCCTGGATGGTGGCTTCAAAATTGTGCCGCAGCCGCCGCACCATTTCATCTGCGGGCAGCGGGGCATACAGGCCGGTGTTGACTTCGATGACAAAGCCTTTGGCTGTCAAGCTGCGCAGCACATCATAAATACGGGACCTGGCAATGCCGGATGTTTTGCTCAGCTGGGACCCGTTCACCGGGTGGTTTCCCACCAGGGCCATGTAACAGGCTGCCTCATACTGGGAAAACCCAAGGTCTCTGAGTCTGGATCTGTCTTCCACTGCCCGTACTCCTGACAAAAAAAGGGGTGAAAATAGTTGCTACCTTAATAGCAACATATATGGAGTGTTATACCATTGTCAAGCATTATTGCATGCTTGCTGAAAAAATAATGACCGGGTTATTGGCGTTGATGCCGTACACCGGTTCATTACAGCTGAATCGGTCATCTATATGGAAGAATTTCATGGGCTCGCTGCATCATGTGGACATGAAGCCGGGTCTGGAATCGCCCGGCTTCATACAGGTGGGACAGGGTGATTATCTGCATGTTTCCTGCCAGCCGGTGAATGAAAAGTCAGTCGCGTTTTTCATATTCTGTACACGAAGAGTTTGCATATTTGCAACGGTTTGTGAATGGCGGTGGTGAACTAAGGGGTATCATGTTTGGGGTGACGGCAAATAACGTTACCAATGCAGGAAAGTAACGTTTTTAGCGGATATCCTGGGTGTCTGTTTCGTCAGAAACGAGGGGATTTTTGGGAGCAGCGGAAGGACTGTTTTTCGTGCTTGGCCCTGTGTCGATGACGCTGTGGTCAATAAATCGTGTCGGGCGATGAGACCAGCCGGTCACTGAGCAGGGGTTACTGTTGCTCTGAGGAAAAAACCGGCGTGAATTAAATTGGCTTGGCATAAAATGTGCTTTTAAATTATAGCGGTGATCAGATAGAGTAAAGGCATTTACTTACCTCCAGAATCTGAAAAGCCATCGGGATCCCGGGACAGCTTGATACCGCCAGGAGCTGCCCCGGGATTCCCGCCCAAACAGTGTATCGTATGAAAGGAGGCCCTCCATGTATGCATTGATTTATGATGATCCAGGCAGGGGTGAAACTGCAAAAAAAGTGATTTCCATTCATGGATCCAGAAAAGATGCAGAACAGGCCCTTTTACTAAGGCGAAAAAACCTGGAAAGGCCCATCTGGGAATGCCATACCCGCATCGTGTGGACGGATAAGACCGTATCCGGTGGTGAAACAATGCAGACAGCGGATTTCACTGACTGGAAAAATGGTGAAAAAATTCCTGAAGGGGAATTTCACAGTGATGAAGATTGATTTTACAAAGGCGTGAAAACAGGATATTGTGGCGCTTCATGTTGAAAGTTATTGTTGATATGCAATTGATCAAGGAGATGTGCTGATGACCATGGAGATTTCATTTCCCGGCAATAAAAAGGTTGTTTCCCTATATAAAGGGTTCTCAATTGAAACAGATCAACCCAAAGATGAGGGGGGAGACGGCAGTGCACCGGAACCCTTTGATCTGTTTCTATCTGCCATGGGAACCTGTGCCGGCATTTATGTTATATACTTTTGTGAAGAAAGAAACATTGATACCACAGGCATGAAAATGTCTCTTTCATTTGACAGAAATGAACAGACCCACCTGGTTGAAACTGTGCACATCCAGATCAGTCTGCCGCCGGGATTTCCCAAGAAATACAGATCAGCGGTGGAGAAAACAGCAGGTCTGTGTACGGTGAAACGCAATATCATCAATCCGCCCCGGTTTGAGGTGTCTGCACAGATACAGGCAGAATAATGAGACAACCCATGTAACCCAACAGGACATCAGCGGGCCCTGTTATGAAAAAGCGGGTGGAATCCGATTAAACCGACAGCACCCGCTTCAGGTCAATGCCGTATTTCTTCATGCGGTTCCAGACCGTAACCCGGGTGATGTTGAGCAGCAGGGCCGCCTGGGTCTGGTTGCCGTTTGTCTGTTTCAAGGCCTGGATCAGGGCGGCTTTTTCATCAGGTACAAAGGGTTTGGTATCCCGGGGAAAAACAGGTTCCTGGTCCGGGGGGGGCGCATCAGTCAGGTGCCTGGGCAGATGATGCCGCCCGATAAAAGTGGTGTCCGCCACCACAAAGGCATATTCCAGCGCATTTTTCAGTTCCCGGATGTTCCCGGGCCAGGGATAGTCCATGAACAGGTTAAGGGTCTGGTTGTCCAGCCCTTTTATGGCTTTGCCGGTTTTTGTGTTGAGGCCCTGCAGAAACGTGGTGATCAGCAGCGGGATATCCTGTTTTCTTTGCCGCAGGGGCGGTAGGTGAATGGGGATGACATTGATCCTGAAAAACAGATCCTGCCGGAATTTTTCCTGTATGATCAGCTCTTCCAGGTTTTTGTTGGTGGCCGTTATGATGCGGGCATCCGTCTGAATGGGGGTAATATCTCCCACCCGCTCAAACCTTCCTGATTCCAGCACCCGGAGCAGCTTGGTCTGCAAGGAGATGGGAATATCTCCTATCTCATCTAAAAAAATATCCCCCTGGTTGGCCGCTTCGAACCGGCCGATACGGCTGGTAAAAGCACCGGTGAACGCACCTTTGGCATGTCCGAACAATTCACTTTCCAGCACCGCCTCATTCAGGGCCGCGCAGTTGAGCTGGACAAAAGGGCCGTTTTTCCGGGCGCCGTGCAGGTGGATGGCATTGGCCACCAGCTCCTTGCCGGTGCCGCTTTCTCCCAGGATGATCACCGGGGCGGAGCTTTCCGCCGCTTTTTTGACCATGTCAAACACCTGGCACATGCTTTGGGACCTGCCGACAATGCCATAAAAATCATCCAGCCGGTCATATTGTCTGGACAAAAGATGGACCTTTTCATCCAGTTTGGCAAGTTCGGATATGTCGGTAAGGGTTTCCACCACCCCCATGACGACTTGATTTTCATCCCGCAAAACAGAGGCGTTTTTCAATACCTGCAGAAAGCTGCCGTCTTTGCGACGAATCAGGCACCGGCATTTTTTCATGTCCTGTTGGCCCGGTTCAAACAGCTTGCACCAGATCGTATTGGTGCTGGTCTGCATGAACCGCTCACAGGCATCACACCCCAGCATGGTGCAGGACATGCCGATGGCCTGGTCAGCACCATACCCGGTCAGGGTTTCAAAGGCCTTGTTCACCATGATGATCCGTCCCTCAGGTCCGATGAACATGAGTCCGTCATTTATGGTGTTGACGATTTTTTTCCAGAAGATGTTCATGTCATGTTCTTTCACAGGCATGCTCCTTATGTGTTCAGCTTAAACACATGTTAAAAAACAGTTAAAGTTTAACATATGTTTACATACCATTTAACACATGCGCTGGTCAATAACCTGAAGTGGTTTTTAAAAGTTAGTTTGAAATCAATGGGTTAAAAGCATTTTTTTGTAGTGTGGCCGCCGGGCATGGGGGTTGCAATTGATGCACCTGCATACGTGTGCCGGAAAACCGGCAGGAAAGCCTATCATTGGAGTTGATATGACGGCAAAAATCACACTGGATCTCAAAGGGGTAGTATCTCCCATGGATCTGCTCAAATGCAGTGCCTGCCTCACTGCCATGGAAACAGGTGATGTTCTGGAGGCGGTACTGGCAGATGTGGATGTGGTGAAACATCTGACCATGATCATTCTCAAGTCCAATGATGAAATACTGTACCAGTGGCAGACACCGGACGGTATCTGCATCGGTATCAGAAAAGGGCCAAGACGTTATGATGATATAAAAGATAAAGGGTAAAACAGTTACAATAGAGGAATCCGAAAAAAGGAGGAAACATGCAAATCACCAGAAGGCATTTTTTCAGGTTCATGGGCGCTGCAGGAGCATCTGTCGCTGTCCGGCCCCCATCTGCCCATGCATGGCAGTCCAAGGCACCGCCTGACACGTTCGGGTGCCTGGTGGATCTGACCCGGTGCGTGGGGTGCCGCAAATGTGAAGAAGCCTGTGCAACGGTCAATGGTCTTCCGGAACCGGAACGGGCCGACTGTCAGTGTACCATTTTTGAAAAAAACCGGCGGCCGGATGAGACAGCGTTTACCGTGATCAACCGGTATTATACCGGCAAAGTGGATACCTTTGACAAGCCGGTGCCCACCTATGCCAAGGTCCAGTGCATGCATTGCCAGGACCCGGCATGTGTGTCCGCCTGTATTGTGGGAGCACTCACAAAAGAAGACACCGGTGCGGTGCGGTATGATGTCAGCAAGTGCATCGGCTGCCGGTACTGCATGGTGGCCTGTCCTTTCGAAATACCGGCCTACGAATATTTTGATCCCATCACCCCCCGGGTGATGAAGTGCACCTTTTGCCAGGAGCGCATCTCCAAAGCGGACGGGCTTCCCGGGTGTGCTGCCATCTGTCCCACCGAAGCGATCACATTCGGCCGGCGTGACACCCTGCTGAAGGTGGCAAAAAAACGGCTGAAGGAAAACCCTGGTATTTATCTGCAGCATATTTACGGGGAAAAAGAGGTGGGGGGCACCGCATGGATGTATATCTCATCGGTGCCCTTTGATACGGTGAATCTGCCAACGCTTCCCGATACCCCGGCCCCGAAACTGTCGGAAACCATCCAGCATTCGCTGTTTAGCTACCTGTGGTCCCCGGTGCTGCTGTTCGGTGTGCTCGGGGCGTTCATGGCACGGTGCAACCAAGAAGACCATAAAGAAAACAATCCAGATAAAGGAGGTGTCTGATGGCACATAATGCGCGTCCCATGAACCGGCCGTTGTGGACACCGGGGGTACTGGTGATGCTGGTGTTCATGTTTGCCGGGGCCCTGGCCATTATTGCCCGGTTCACCGGCGGTATCGGGTATGTCACCAACCTGACCCATGCAAGGCCCTGGGGTATCTGGGTGGGCATTGATGTGGCCACCGGCGTGGCCCTGGCAGCCGGGGGATTCACAACTGCGGCCCTGGCCCACATTTTCGGCCGCCATTATTATGAACCCGTGACCCGTCCGGCCCTGCTGACGGCGGTGCTGGGATATACATTTGTGGTCATTGGACTGCTGGTGGATATCGGCCGCTCCTGGGCCATCTGGAAACCCATGTTCCATTGGAACTTCAATTCCGTGCTGTTCGAGGTGGCCATGTGTGTGATGATCTATCTAACGGTCCTGTACATCGAGTTTCTGCCCATTGTGGCAGAGCAGTTCAAGGGCCGGGTCAACCTGCCGGGGATCCTGTCGAAACTGAACAACCTGGTGGATAAACTTTTACAGGTGGCGGACAGAATTCTGGGAAAGGTGATGTGGGTTTTCATTATCCTGGGGGTGGTATTGTCCTGCATGCACCAGTCCAGCCTGGGATCGCTCATGCTGGTGGCCCCCACCAAGCTGCATCCCCTGTGGTATACCCCCATTCTGCCGCTGCTGTTTCTCACCTCGGCCATAGCTGTGGGATATCCCATGGTGGTGTTTGAAACCACCCTGGCCACATCTTCTTTCAAACTGAATTCTGAAATGCACATCCTGGCGCCGCTGACCAGGATCACCATCTATCTTCTCGGCGTTTACATGGTGGTCAAGGTCGGGGATATGGTGGTGCGGGGTACCTGGGTGTATCTTCTGGACGGCACCACACAGACCAACGCGTTTATCGTGGAGGTATTGTTCGGGGTGATGCTTCCCTGGGCCATGCTGTTGTTCCAAAGGGTCCGGCAGTCAGCAAAAGGCGTTTTTTTTGCTGCAGCCTTGATTGTGGGCGGGGTGGTGCTCAACCGCATCAACGTGTTCATAGTGGGATTTAAGCCGCCGTTGAGCGATAACGGATATTTTCCGGCGGTATCTGAGATCCTGGTGACCCTGGGGCTGGTTGCGGCCCTCATGTTCATTTATCGCGTCGCTGTGACCTATCTGCCGGTACTACAGGCATCCAAGGAGGTAAGATCATGATAAAAAAAATGGGAGGAATCGTCTGCCTGATGATTTTGTGGGCAGGCGTCTGCACGGCCCAGGTCTGGCAGGCACCGGACCAGGAACGGGCAAAAGAACGGGCCAAAGAGGTGGTACCATTCGTAAAGGAATACCAGGATGACTGCCAGATCAGCCGGCGTATCTGCCTGATAGATGCCGGGGTGTCTCTGGATGATGTGGAAACGGTGTATTTTCTGCTGGACAGCCCCATCATCAAGGAAAGAGAAGACCATTATGAACCGGTGCGGTTTGCCCATAAACGGCATGCAGCCCTGGTGAATGACTGCAGCAAATGCCACCATTTTCGGCCCAGGGATGAAAACGCCCTGGAAACCACCCGGTGTTCCGCCTGCCACCAGGACAGTTTCAATCCGGATCATCCGGAGCGCATCGGGCTCAAGGCAGCCTACCACCAGCAGTGCATGGAATGCCATCAGGAAGAGGCAAAAGGACCGGTGGACTGCACGGGGTGTCACCTCAAGCATGTGCCGGATCACAAGGAACTGGTGAAACTGCCGGACAACCCGGATCCCATCCAGGTGACCAAAGCCTGCCTGGAATGCCATGACACCCAGGGGGAAGACATGCTCAAAACCGCCCACTGGTTGTGGCGGGGACCGTCTCCATACACCACCGGTCACCGCAAGGATATTCTGCACGGCAAAGGGACCACAGCCCTGAACAATTTCTGAATCAGCCCCATCAGCAACGAGGCTCGTTGCACAAGCTGTCATGCAGGATATGGATGGAAAGATGCATCTTTTGATTTTACCGATAAAACCAGAATAGACTGCCTGGTGTGTCATGATACCACCGGGACTTACAAGAAGGACCCGCCCGGTGCGGGTATGCCCGAAAAGGATGTGGACCTGAAACTGGTGGCACAGAATGTGGGGCATTCCTCCAGGGCCACCTGCGGGGCCTGCCATTTCAATGGCGGCGGCGGGGATGCCATCAAGCATGCAGACATGTCCCGCCAGCTGCTGACACCGGACCGGAACTGCGATATCCACATGGGCGGGTATGATTTTGCCTGTGCAGAGTGTCACAAAACCCGGAACCACAAAATTGCCGGAAAAAGTTCCTCCGTGCCCGTGGCCGAAGGGGTGGTGTCCTGTGAAAAATGTCATTCAGACACCCCCCATTACAGCGGCGGCCTGCTGGATCACCATCTCAACGACCACAGCAGAACCGTGGCATGCAATGTCTGCCATGCCCCGGTGTTTGCCAAGTGCAAACCCACCAAAACCTGGTGGGACTGGTCCAAGGCCGGAGACAAGGACCGTGAGGTGAAAAAAGACAAATACGGCCAGCCCGACTACAACTGGAAAAAAGGGGAATTCAAATGGGAAGAATCCGGTGTGCCGGATTATACCTGGTACGCCGGATATATGGACCGGGTCCTCATGGGGGACAAGGTGGACCTGGAGGCGGACGTGATCACCCTGACCGATCCGGTGGGCTCCATCAATGATCCGGAGTCCAAGATCACGGCCTTCAAAATCATGAAAGGCATTCAGGCCATTGACGCGGAACATGCCCATGTGCTGGTGCCCCAGCTGTTTTCCGCAGACAAGGACAACACCACGGCCTACTGGAAAAACCTGGACTGGGACAAGGCGTTTCAGGCGGGAATGAAGGCGGTGGACCTGCCCTACAGCGGGGACGTCACATGGAAGGAAACCTGGATGTACTGGCGGATCAACCATGAGGTCATGCCCGCAGACATGGCCTTGTCCTGTGCCCAGTGCCATGAAAGCCTCAAAGGCGATCAGACCTGCAACCGGTGCCACCAGGACAACCGGGAGGTTGATTTCAAGGCCATTGCCCAAAAGGGAACCGATTTTTCCTATATGAAATCAATGGGACGGGATGTGGACCATCTGATCGAAAAAACCGATTACATAAATTTCAAGGCCCTGGGGTACAAGGGAGATCCTATTATCCACGGCGGGCGGTTCAAAAAGCTGCCCATGGAGTATAAGGCCCCGGCTGACTGATACAAAAAAGGCTGAAGCAGGGGGTGCTGCAAAATACGCAGCACCCCCTGACCCAATTTGTGGTTATCAATCGTCAACGATTTGGTATTGGTCAGAGGAGCCGTACTGGTGACGTATAATATGAAAGGACAAAATCCGGCTTTCGTAATTTTCAACACGGGTTTTCAGTTGTTCCTTGGCCTTGCGGAATTTGACGCTCTGAAGGCCGGAGATCAAAGATTGCACATCC
>JAABSB010000078.1 GCA_011390615.1 Desulfotignum sp.
AATACCTGTATTCTAATACTTATGACAAAATTTATTTTCCGGACATAAACCAAATAATAAAAGGAGATGCCATGGCCGTTTTTGTGGGGGACCACCCCCTTATCAAACACAAACTGGGACTCATGCGCCAGAAAGATATCAGCACCAAGGATTTCAGGGAATTGTCATCCGAGATTGCCAGGCTGTTGACCTATGAAGCCACCAAAAACCTTGACACGGAAAAAAAAGTGGTGGAGGGCTGGGCTGGTAATGTGGAAATTGAAAAAATAAAAGGCAAAAAGATTACCATCGTGCCCATTCTCAGGGCAGGACTCGGTATGATGGACGGTGTTCTAGACATGATTCCCTCTGCCAGGGTGAGTGTGGTGGGGTTTTACAGGGATGAAAAAACCCTTCTGCCGGTGCAGTATTATGTGAAAACCGCATCTGCCATGGAAGAGCGCATGGCCCTGATTCTGGACCCCATGCTCGCCACAGGCGGAACCCTCATTGCCACCATTGACCTGCTCAAACAGGCAGGGTGCAGAAAAATCAAAGGGCTGTTCCTGGTGGCGGCCCCGGAGGGCATTGCCAGGCTCAAAGAAAAACATCCGGATGTGGATGTCTATACCGCAAGCGTAGATGAACGCCTTAATGACATCGGCTATATTCTGCCGGGTTTAGGCGATGCAGGAGATAAAATTTTCGGCACCAAATAATGTTGGGGTCAGAAGTTAACTTTTTTACCCTTTTTACATCTAAAACCCGGAGGCAATGGGTCATAAATTTGCTGTTAATATGCAGATTTTAGCCGTTTTTAGGCCCGTGGTCGTTTGGTTTTTTGCAAAAACAAAAAAGGTAAAAAAGTTAACTTCTGACCCCAAAAAAATAGAAAGGAAAGTACCTATGTCTGTATCCGATCCCTCATCCACAGAATATCATTTTCAGGTGAAAGACTGTTTTTTGGGTGCCCAGATGCTGTTTGTGGCATTCGGCGCCCTGGTCCTGGTGCCACTGCTCACCGGACTGGATCCCAATGTGGCACTTTTTACAGCAGGTCTGGGCACCATTGTTTTCCAGGTCATCACCCGGGGCAAGGTGCCGGTATTCCTGGCCTCCTCCTTTGCCTTTATCGCACCCATCATATACGGTGTCCAGACCTGGGGCATTCCCGGCACCATGTGCGGTCTGGCTGCGGCCGGCGTGGTGTATATTATTTTAAGCCTGCTGGTGAGATGGCGGGGGGGTGATGCGATCCGGCAGGTCCTTCCCCCGGTGGTCACCGGCCCGGTCATCATGGTCATCGGCCTGATCCTGGCCCCGGTGGCTGTGCACATGGCCATGGGCAAAACAGGGGACGGCGCAGCTGTGCTGTTTCCCCAGACCCAGTCCATGATCGTCGGCCTGGCTGCGCTGGCTACTACCATCCTGGTGTCCATACTGGGCAAAGGTATTCTGCGGCTGATCCCCATCCTCTGCGGCATCGGGGTGGGGTATGTACTGGCATTGTTTTTCGGGTTTGTGGATTTTACCCCGTTGTTTACAGCAGCCTGGTTTTCCGTGCCTAATTTTGTCCTGCCGGAATGGAACCTGTCCGCTATTTTTTATATCGTACCCATTGCCATTGCCCCGGCCATTGAACATTTCGGTGATGTGGTGGCGGTATCAGGGGTTACAGGAAAAGATTATCTCAAGGACCCGGGCATTAAAAGCACCATGCTGGGGGACGGGGTTGCCACCAGCATCGCCTCTTTTTTAGGAGGGCCGCCCAACACCACCTATTCAGAGGTCACCGGGGCTGTGGCCCTGACAAAGGTGTTCAACCCGGCCATCATGACATGGGCTGCCATCACAGCCATGCTCCTGGCATTTGTAGGCAAGCTGGGGGCGCTGCTCCAGACCATCCCCACACCGGTCATGGGCGGTATCATGCTGCTGCTCTTTGGCGCCATCATGGTGGTAGGCCTCAACACCCTGGTAAGATCCGGAGATGACCTCATGGAGGCCAGGAATCTTGCCATTGTTGCCCTGATTCTGATTTTCGGCATCGGGGGCATGAGCTTTTCCGCCGGCCAGTTCCAGCTCCAGGGCATCGGCCTGGCAGGCATCCTCGGCGTTTTCCTCAACCTGGTGCTGCCCAGGAGTGGGGTCAGAAGTTAACATTTTTACCTTTTTTTGAGGTCAGATATCTGGGGTCAGAGGTTCTTAATTTACTTTTTATTTTGTATAGCAGGCAAACTGTTAAAAAAAGTAAAAATGTTAACCTCTAACCCCCAGGTGTGATGCCCCCCAGGTGTGGACATGCGGTTGCATTATGGATGGATCATCGTTTTTACAGGCACCCTGGTATTGTTTTCATGCCTGGGCCTGGGGCGGTTTGCCCTGGGTATGCTGCTTCCCTCCATGGGCATTTCTCTGGAACTTTCCTATTCCCAGATGGGGCTGATCGGTACCGGAAATTTTGCCGGGTATATGGCTTCTGTGATTCTTGCCGGGATCGTTGCAAGGATCATTGGAGCAAAAAAAACCATTGCTGCCGGACTTTTACTTGTGGGGACATCGATCCTGCTGGTGAGCCGATCCAATGGATTTTTACAGGTACTTTTCCTGTATGCCTTTACCGGCATGGGATCAGGCCTGGCAAATGTGCCCATGATGGGCCTGGTCTCCCACTGGTTCAAAAAAGACACCAGGGGCCGGGCCGCCGGCACCATGCTGTCAGGGAACGGGATTGCCATCGTGTTTTCAGGCCTGCTGATCCCTTGGATAAATGCGGATCTGGGGCCGGAAGGCTGGCGCACCGGCTGGCTGGTCATCGGCATTGCTTCTGTCTGCATCGCAATGATTGCGGCCCTGCTCCTGAAAAACAGCCCGGAGGAGCTGGGCCTGGCCCCCATGGGAAAGCCTGATCCTTCCCTTGTCCATGTTCCTGGTGAAGACAAAAGTCCTTCCGCCACTGCCGTGCCCGAAAACCGCCACAAATGGACAATGGTGCATCTGGGCTGTATCTATGCCTTTTTCGGGGCCACCTATGTGGTGTATGCCACGTTTATTGTGACATCCCTGGTGGATGAAAGGGGGTTCGGAGAAGGCACTGCAGGAACGTTCTGGGCCGTGGTGGGGGCATTGTCCATATTTTCCGGCCCCTTGTTCGGGGGGCTGTCCGACAGGCTGGGACGCAAAATTACCATCATTGCCGTGTATTCCCTGTTTACCATTTCTTATGCCCTGGCCGCGGCTGCCCATTCAGATCTGTTTTTGTATGTTTCCATCGGGATTTTCGGCCTGGCGGTGTGGAGCATCCCCACCATCATGTCTGCGGCAGTAGGTGATTATATGGGGCCGCAGAATGCGGTGAGGGCATTCGGGTTCATCACCTTGTTTTTCGGGGCCGGACAGATTGCCGGCCCGGCCCTGGCAGGATTTCTGGCAGACAGCTTCGGCAGCTTTTCCCCGGCATTTTATCTGTGCGCATTTCTCACCGCCTGCGGTGCCGCCTTGACATTTTTCCTCAAACCAGGAGTCAGAAGTTAACTTTTGACCCCAAACAGTTTGAAAAGGGCCTGGGTGCCGTCATTTTCACAGCCCTTTTCCGCCAGCCTGTGGTAGAGTTTTTTTGCCAGGTCAAGGCCAGGTGTTTCAAGGCCAAGGGTCTGGGCGGAATCAGCTGCAATGGTCATGTCCTTTATAAAATGCTTGACATAAAAACCCGGAGCGAAATCCTGGTTGATCATCCTGGGGCCAAGGTTGTTGAGGGACCAAGACCCGGCAGCGCCCTGGCCGATACTTGCCAGCACGGTTTCAGGATTCAGCCCTGCCTGCTTTGCATAGGCCAGGGCCTCACATACCGCAACCATGCCGGCGGCAATGGCGATCTGGTTTGCCATTTTGGTGTGCTGGCCGGATCCGGCAGGACCCTGGTATACAATGTTCTTTCCCATGACTTCCAGCAGGGGAAGGGCTGTGTTGAAATCAGGTTCATCTCCGCCCACCATGATGGACAAGGTAGCATTGCGGGCCCCCAGGTCACCGCCTGACACCGGTGCATCCAGAACATGGATCCCTTTTTTTTGTCCTTCTTTGTAAAGGGTCCGGGCCAGGGCAGGATCTGATGTGGTCATGTCTATGGCCAGGGTGCCTGAAGCTGCATTTTCCAGAATGCCCTCCGGCCCCAGATAAACCTGTTTTACATCCGCCGGATACCCCACAATGGAAATAATGACATCTGACTGTTTTGCCAGATCCCCTGCAGATGCTGCCCATAGAGCACCTTTTGCCAGCAGGTCAGCGGCCTTTGACCGGGTCCGGGTATATATGCAGAGGTTATAACCTTTTTCCAGGATATGCCCGGCCATGCTGCGGCCCATGACGCCTGAACCGATGAATCCGATACGGGTTTTTTGGGGTGTGATGGCTGGTGGGTTTTTCATAACAAGATTCCTTTGTATTGTGGGATACGTTCATATGTGAAGGCAGGCAGGTATCAGGTGATCTGTATCTCATGATAGGGTGTCCCGCCTGTGCCGTCTTGGTTTCGCAGAATTTCCTGGATATGACATTTTGTATAGGACTGCTTGAGAATAATGGATGAGGCTGCCCCGAAAATCTGGGTCCGGGATTCAATTTTCCTGGCCACTGTAACTTTTGGCAATGGTTTTTCTCTGTTGGAAAAGGCCATCAGGGTTTCTTTTTCCCGGGAAAGTTCCTCAAAAATTTTTGTGTATTCAGTAATCTGTTTCTTGTTGTTGGCAATCTCCCCGGCAATGGCATCCTGGCGGGCAAAGCCGGCATTAATTTCCGCCTCTGCTCTTTTTGCCTTTTTTTCCAGTTCTTTGACCGCTTTTGACGCTTTTAACACCGCAGACATGTTTCCAGCGGTTCTTAAGTTTACTGTTTTTGTTTCTATCTCTTTTATTTCCAGCTCAGCCCGGTCCTGGATATAGGCATGTTGTGATATGTCAGCATGCAGATCCTGGTCTTGTTTTTCCAGCAGAACGATCCCGGATGCCAGATCATCTATACTGCGGGCAATGATATCCAGCTTTGCATCGAGAGCCGCCACCAGCTGATTGAGCTGTTCATCCACACCCACTTTGAGAATGGACGGCTGTGCAGCAGGCTTTCCCACAGTGCCGGCGGCAATGCCCAGTTTTGCAGAAATTTTTGAATTGATGATCATGCCGTTTGTATTGACACAGGCCCCGCTCAGGCAGATGTCAGAATCAATGATCTCTTTTTGTATAATAAGATCCCCAAATGCGGTTATGGTTGAATTGTGGATAAATTTTGCCTGGACCGATCCTTTTACCCTGACAAGTTTGGTGTCTACAATGCCCAGAGATACATTGAGATCTCCGGTAATGTCTATGTGTGCACCATTTATTTCTTTTGCTGTCAAAGAGGCACAGGTGATCTTGAAGCCCGGCTTGACTGTTCCCTGCACAATGACATTGCCTTTAAAATGCACATCCCCGGTTTCAAATCCCAGATCCCCTTTTATATGAAATTCAGGGCATACAGACAATGTTCCCATGGCATCAAGGTGGGGCTGCCCGGATTCGGTTGCATACATTTTATCTCCCTCTTCAGATACTCGTGTGCCGGCACCCGGTGAAAAATCCAGGTCAGCCGGCTCATCCACCATGAGCATCCTGCCATACACATCAATGCCGGGTATGCCGGGTTCAGGAAATATTTTTTCCGCCAGAAGGGTATCTTCTTCAACATGGGGGATTTTTCCCCTGTCACTGAAGTCAATGCTGTCGTCTTTTCTGACCTTGCCGGCATGGCGGAATGCTGTGGGAAAATGATACCGGATCTGTGCGTCTTTCGGATACCTGGGTTTCCTTCCTTGGGCAATCAGGACAGGTCCATTTCCCGGCGCCGCCTTGAAAAGCAGGGATGCGATTTCATCATCCGGTATTATCCCGGTGATGACCTTTTTTTTTTCAAGAAATTGTTTGACCAGGGCAGGGGTTAAATCACGGAAGTCTGATTTTTTTATCTGCAGGAATGCTTGCGTATTGTCATCCGAAAGGGTCAGTGCAAAAAAATCTTCCAGCCTGTCCTGCCTGGGTGGACGTTCCATTTTTTTAAAAAGAGCAAACACCCAGGGCATGAGCGTTTCAGCCATATCCTGGTAATCCGTTGTGGCTGGGGGCAGAGAGCCTTTGGTGTGAGCGCTGTTCGACGGCAGGGTAGTGGCGGCGGAAAAAGCTGCAGTTTCAAGTATTTTCTTTATTTCATCCTGCATTGCCAGAAACAGGGTAGAAAAGCTTTTGGGAGAAAAAGCGATGTTCCAGTTATCCAGGATATCTTTGAGCAGCACAGGTCTGGGGGCAAAAACAGAACGGACACTGGATTCAAGAATCCGAATTTTTTTGTTTTTGTTTTCAATCTGATCGGCATACAGGGCTTGTTTTTTTTTTAATCTGCTGGCAAGCTGAAACAGCTGCTTGTTCTGGCGATGGGTAAGCTGCAAAAGATTTTTCTGTTTCTGGAGGGTTTCATATTGGGTGCAGCAGTGGCTTACCAGGCTTAACACATGCGGTTCCTGGAGAGGGAGGGTCAGACAGGCATGGATTTTTGCAACGTTAATGGCATTGACAAGGGTTTGCAGTTCAGATGCTTCTGCAATCAGTATCCGTCGGGTATCCGGCGCAATTTTCCTGGCCTGTTTAAGAATGTCATCGCCCTTCATTTTTGGCATTGCATAACTTGAGATGACAAGGGCATAGGAAGGTGATGTTTTCAGTTCAGCAAGTGCCTCGGCTGCAGTAGAGAAACTGTTCACTGTAAAACCGTTTTCCGTTAAAATACTGTGGATTCTGCTGCGCAAAGCAGGGTCTGATTCAATCACCAGAACTTTATGGGTGTTTTCTTGTGGGATGGTTTTTCCTCAGAAGCCGGTGTCGAAAGTTTCAGGCATTTCAAATCCGCTCCGGGCGGCAATGTCTGTAAATTGTTTGTACAGCTCCGATGCCATGGCAGAATGCAGTGCATGCAGGCGGGTCTGGTCAAGCAGCTGTTCTTTCTGTAAAAAGGTCTGTACTTCCTGCATGTGATCCCGGCTGTCAAATTCCTTTTCCAGCCGGGTGGTTAATTCGGCAATTCGCTCATTTTTTTTGAGAAGGGCTTTCTGATGCTGGTCAGTATTTTTTTTCAAGGCCACATTCAGTCTGTAAAGCACGGTGTTCTGTTCTTTGGCAAGGGTGAACAGCCTGTGGTTTTCCATAATGACAGCATACTGTTCAAGGCTGTTTCTGATGGCTTCAGAAAGGGATTCTCTATTCCATGGTTTGGAAATATATTGGTGGATAGCGCCTCGATTTAATGCCTCGGTGACGGCATCCATGTCTGCATAACCGGTGATGAGAAACCGGATGGTATCCGGGGTGATCTCTTTGGCTTTTTCCAGAAGCTCCGATCCTTTCATTTCCGGCATCTGCTGGTCTGAAATGATCAGGGAAAATGGGGTGTCAGCGGTGGTGATTTTTTCAAGGGCCTGTTTTCCTGAGGGCACATAGACAGATTGCGCTCCGATTTGTTTTATCAGATGCCCAAGGGCTTTGCCGACGATTTGGTCGTCATCCACAATGAGAATTTTATGATCTGATGTTTTTTGCATCTCATTTCTTACAAATCTTACAAATAAGGTTATTTTTTACAATCAGCAGTCTTATACAGGCAAAAAATAAATTGCATTCACATACAATACACTCTACTATATATGTATAGAAAATTATAACATAAAAAAATTACAATGTTAATACAATAGCGATCTGAAGAAAGAAAACAACAATTCAACGAAGCTGTTACACAATAACATCCCATAACCGATTGAAAAAAGCCAAAATTAAAAAATGATTTCCAGTGGTTGAGAGGAAACAAAAGCACTATGCGAAACGCATTTTTCACAAGCTGTGTCATACCTTTGTGGCGCAGATCACAGCCTGTCTATCTCAGTTTTCAGAATGCGCAAAGGGGGACCAGTTATGAAAAATCTTGTTGGTGACAATCAGGCTGAAAAGGAAATTCAGGCCCGTCAGCAGGCTGAAAAAGAACTTGTAAAAAGCAAAGAAAGGCTGGTGGCAGCCCAGCGCCTGGCCAAAATGGGAGATTTCAGATGGGACCTGGAAACCGGCGAAATTTCCTGGTCTGATGCCCTGTTCGACCTGGTGGGGTATGAAAAATCGGAAAATTTTGATTATGAAAGAATCAATGCACAGGTCCACCATCCGGATGATCTGGAACAGATCACAAACTGGCTGAAAAGGGAGACCGCATCCGGCACAGACACGCTGACCCCCAATGAATACAGGCTGGTACGCAGGGATGGCACTGTTATACATGTGCGTACCATTGGTGAAATTTACCGGAGACCTGGAAAAAAGCCCATCATTTTTGCCACAGTACAGGATATCACCGAATCCATCCAGGCGGATGCTGAAAAAGAAAAGCTCAAGGCCCAGCTTTTCCAGGCCCAGAAAATGGAATCCGTGGGCAGACTGGCCGGAGGAATTGCACATGATTACAACAACATGCTCAGCGTGATCCTGATGTATTCGGAAATGGCCCTGGACAGAACACATCCGGATGATGACCTGCACAAATATATTACAGCGATCCTGAATGCAGCCCGGCGGTCCACGGATATCACCCGGCAGCTTCTGATTTTTGCCCGTAAACAGACCGTTACCCCACGCATTCTGGATCTCAATGCCACCATCACGGACATGCTCAAACTGCTCCGCAGGATAATCGGCGAAGAGATTGCCCTCAGCTTTGAGCCGGGCGCAGATGTATGGCCCGTGAAAATAGATCCCTCCCAGGTAGACCAGGTACTGGCCAACCTGCTGGTCAATGCCAGGGATGCCATCACAGGTACCGGCAAAATCACCATCCAGACCGGTATTGAAACCCTTGATGCCGCAAATTTCGCAGGGTACCCAAAATTTTCTCCAGGAGATTATGCGGTGCTGTCTGTGCAAGACGACGGCAGCGGCATGGACAAAGACACCATTGAGCAGATTTTTGAACCTTTTTTTACCACCAAGGATGAATCAAAGGGTACAGGACTCGGACTGGCGACCGTTTACGGTATCGTCAAGCAGAACAAAGGGTTTATAACGGTTCACAGTGAACCGGGAAAAGGGGCCTGTTTTACAATTTTTCTGCCCCGCCATGGGGACTTGGTTGACAAGGAGATGGATCAGAAAACCGCACGGATTCCCCAGGGGAAAGGAGAAACCGTGCTGCTTGTGGAGGATGATCCCCCTGTTTTGAAACTGGCCGGAACGGTTCTGGAAACGCTGGGGTACAAGGTGCTGACAGCTGCCACTCCGAAAAATGCCCTGGCACAGGCAAAAACATACCCTGAAAAAATCCATCTGCTGCTCACAGATGTGGTCATGCCTGAGATGAACGGCAGGGAACTGGCCGAGCATCTGCGATTCTTTCTTCCGGACACAAAAATTGTGTACATGTCCGGCTATTCAACCAATGTCATCACCGACACAGGGGTGTTGAAAAAAGGCACCGCTTTTATCAACAAGCCGTTTGCGGTGAGAGATCTGGCTGTAAAGGTACGGGAGGTCCTGGATGGCAGGATCGGCAGGTAACTTTTATCCAATGGTCAGGCGGTTGCGGCCTGCTTCTTTGCTCTTGTATAGAAGGATATCCGCCCGTTTGATCAGGTTGTCCATGGTATCGTCTGCATTGGCAACAGCAGCACCGATGGAAATGGTCACATGGTGTTTTTCTGTGCCCCGGACCAGATAGGCGCTTTCAACCAGAGTCCGGAGCCGGTTTCCCATTTTTTCCAATGCTCCGGCATCGACATTGCGGATGATGCCGATAAATTCCTCACCGCCCCATCTGCCGTATATATCAAAGGGCCTGGTGTTGGCGGTGAATGTGCCGGCCAGAAATTTCAGCACATCATCTCCGGCATCATGGCCAAACTGGTCATTGAAAAGTTTAAAATGGTCGATGTCCATGAACAGTATGCCAAAGGGCAGGTTGTACCGTTCTTTTTCCCCAAACCGGGCGGCCAGTTCCCTTTCAATATAGCTTCTGTTTGCCAGGCCGGTCAGATGGTCAAGATATGCCAGTTTTTCCAGTTCCTTCACCCGCACTGCATTGGCTGCAAAGTCGCTGATATCGGTAAACAGCTCAATGCCCCCTATCACTTTGCCGTATTGGTCCGTTATGGGACTTACCCTGACCAGCACCGGCACCCGGTGGCCTTTTTTGTGATGCAGCCAGACCTGGGCTTCGCGTACTTTTTCGTCGGCTAGGGTATTGGCCAGGGGGCACATTCCGGTACATAGCAAATGGCCCTGCTCATCCACATGGGTGAGAATATTATCACCACAGGAAGTGCCGATCACTTCTTTGGCAGAAAATCCGGTAATTCTTTCCGCAGCCTTGTTCCAATATGTTATGATCCGGTTGTTGTCAACAAAATACAGACCATCGTTCAGATTTTCAATAATTCTTTGATAGGCATTTTTGTCCAGTGTCATCTTAAACCTCATCCACTTTTTCCGGATCTGACATTAAATAATTTGCCATTGTGCAGGCCTGTATTCACTTTACCAGGGTTTCCCGGGTAAGGCAATAGAGCAGGGCAATGCACACAAGGCACAGACTGCACAATCCAAATGCCAGGTGAAAGGCGGGCAGGGTCAAAGAAGCGTCAGGAAAAAACCGGGCCATCACATGACCCATACCCTGGAGAAACACCGCCACCCCGGCCATGGTGAAAAAATTTATCCCGGTCATGGCCATGCCGGCATTGGCCCGGGGCACCTGTTCCTTGATATGGGCGTACATGACCTGTCCGGAGCCTGAAGCCAGACCAAAAGAAAAAAATACTAGATATACCACCCACACACCGGTATCCGGGGAAAGCCGGTTCATGCCCAGCAGCAGCCCTGTCATGCAGCAGATGCCGGGAATGATGATTTTTTTCCGGGATACCACCAGGGAATCAGACAGCCACCCGCACAAGGGACACCCCAGGATCAGGCCGATGCTCATCAAAAAAAGGATATTGCCGGCCGTGACTGCGGACAATTCCAGGACATGGATGAGAAACGGTCCTGCCCACAGGGCCTGGACAGCTGCATAGATCCCGTACCGGCAGAAGGTGGCCGCTGAGATGATCCAATAGTCTTTTTCGTGAAACAATGCCCATGCCCGGCCCAGGGTCTGGGATACACTGGGTCGGATATCCGCCCTGTCTTCCGAGCCCCTGGGGCCTGATTTGCCGTCTGCACCGTATGAATTTTTTGCGGCGGCACCACCTGTAATTTCACCGGCCCCTCCCTCATCAGCCCTTGGCCGGTCTTTGATCACCGCCAGAAACACCAGGGCCAGGGCAAAAGTAAATCCTGCAATGACAAGAAAGCTGTGCCGCCATCCTACAAGACTTACAATGAGCACCAGGGGGGTGGCCGCGGCAATGTTTCCCAGGGTGCCCAGAGACACCACCACAGCGGAAAGCGTTGCAAACTGCCGGGGTTCAAACCAGACAGTGAGCAGCTTCAACGCACCCATGAAGTTACATGCCATGCCGACCCCCAGCAAAACCCGACCAAAGGTCAGCCAGGCCGGCGTGGTGCCCAGGGCAAAGATAATGGCACCGATCACCGACAAAAGTGTCAGCGCGGTCATGGCTATTCTGGGCCCCACTGTGTCCAGAAAGATACCGACCGGAATCTGCATGATGGCAAAGGCATAGAAAAATGCGGCAGATATCCGGCTCAGATCCAGGGCGTTCAAACCCATTTCCTGCATCAGATCCGGAGAGATCACCGCCACCGATGCCCGGTAGAACTGGGACATGGCAAACATGACCGCCGCAAG
The DNA here is from genome assembly GCA_011390615.1 of Desulfotignum sp. GTDB lineage: Bacteria > Desulfobacterota > Desulfobacteria > Desulfobacterales > Desulfobacteraceae > Desulfotignum. Next base: position 11,851 of record JAABSB010000078.1, read on the forward strand.
AATAACCGTGGTGAAAAGCCAGGTGCGTGAATGTTTCATAAATTCGATCTCATTTTTTGAAAAATGTTGCCCTGACTATTTCATTGCATAGGCTTTGTCATGAGGTCCGACCGTTAAAAAAATGATGGTATTGTCAGGAAAATTTTCACAAAAGCAGTATTCGCATTGCGGAACATGGATGCATTCCTCACAGATTACAAATATGATCCGAAAGTTTCTATCGACACGAAAACTTCTGCAACCCTTCAAAGTCAGTTTTCCATTCTTGTCTGAAAGGAATTCAGTGTGAAAATAGGGGTCAAGAATGATACGTTCCACGCAACGTTTGATTTGTTTTTTATTGGATGGATATCGTTTGAGATTTTTGATAAATTGTTTTTCATATTTCGCAAGATATTCTCGCGGTTCAGTCATCCCATACCTCTTCATGGGAAAATAGTTCGATTTTGTGGTTTTTTTTCCGTTGGGCAATTTCTTGTAAATCTTTGTAAAGGGGCATGTTTGAGTCCAAGGAAAATATATTTGTATTTTTCCTGGCAATATTCAAAAGTTCTTCCCGAATAATTCTTCGTATCAATGGTTCTAAAATCTGCTGAAGCTCATCAGATCCAACCATTCGATTTTGTGGTATATCCATTTTTCCTCCTGACCGTTCACCTGTTGAATTTTAATTATATTCATGCATTTCAGGGATGTAAAGTGAAATATATTCCAATGCGGCAATGTTGAAGGTATGATCATTTCCGAAAGCATTCTCGCTAATCTGCCGTTTCCTTCCCGAATAGTGACTTTCCCCCAAATATGAGATTTCCGGGCGGTTTACAAATTAAAACAGAAGTTGTAAGAAGCGGGTGAATGATCAACAGATAAAACAGGGAAAAAGACAGAATGAAACAGATAGATCTGAGAAGCGACACCGTGACCCGGCCCACCCAAAAGATGCTGGAGGCCATGATGGCCGCGCCGGTGGGAGATGATGTGTACGGCGAAGACCCTACCGTGAACCAGCTGGAACAGACTGCGGCCCTCATGACCGGCATGGCGGATGGCCTGTTCTGCGCCTCCGGTACCCAGACCAACCTGGTGGCCCTGCTGAGCCACTGTCAGCGGGGGGAGGAATATATCGTGGGCCAGACCGCCCATACCTATAAATATGAAGCCGGCGGCGGGGCGGTCCTGGGCAGCATCCAGCCCCAGCCCCTGGATTTTGCGCCGGACGGCACCCTGGACCTGGCCACAGTGGAACGGTTCATCAAGCCGGATGATTTTCATTTTGCCAGAACCCGGCTGTTCTGCCTGGAAAACACCCAGGCCGGCAAGGTGCTGCCCATGGCCTATCTCAAAGAAGCCCGTTCTCTGGCAGACCGCCATGGCCTTGGGTTTCACCTGGACGGTGCCCGGGTGTTCAATGCTGCCGTGAAACTGGGAATCGACGTCAAAGAGATCACCACCCTGTTTGATTCCGTGTCCTGCTGCCTGTCCAAAGGGCTGGGCACACCGGTAGGATCGGTGCTGTGCGGATCAAAAGATTTCATTGCCCGGGCCAGGCGGTGGCGCAAAATGGTGGGGGGCGGCATGCGCCAGGCAGGCATTCTGGCGGCAGCCGGACTGTATGCCCTGTCCCACAATATCGATCGGCTGGCAGATGACCATGCCAATGCGGTCCGCCTGGCAGAAGGCATTTCCGACATCGATGCCATCCGTATCGATGAAAAAACGCTCCAGACCAATATGGTGCTTGCAGACATTGACGCGGACACGCAGGCCCTTGTGAAACACCTGGCAGACCGGCACATCCGCATCAGTCCGGGCAGCCCCGTGCGCCTGGTGACCCACCTGGATATCGATGCAGAGGATATCGACCGGACAGTGGCAGGTTTCCGGTCCTTTTTCTGAATGCTTCTGAAATAGTATTGCAATCACGCCCAAAGGTGATTTTCTGATTGAAATCGTCACCTAAAGTGGGGTCAGGCTTGGCTTATTGCGGCCTATGCAATAAGCCAATGACCCAAGATTTTTTTTGTCAATGGGTGAGGATCTTGCTGATGAAATCCGCGGCCCGGTGGGTCTGGGGATTGTCGAAAAATTCATCCGGTCTGCCGGTTTCAATGATTTTGCCGAAATCCATGAAAAGGACCCGGTCCGCCACTTTTCGGGCAAACCCCATTTCATGGGTGACCACGCACATGGTCATGCCCTCGGATACCAGGTTCACCATGACATCGAGCACCTCGCCGATCATCTCCGGGTCAAGGGCTGAAGTGGGTTCGTCAAACAGCATGATTTTTGGAGACATGGCCAGGCCCCGGGCAATGGCCACCCGCTGCTGCTGGCCCCCGGACAGCTGGATCGGATAAGCCCCGGATTTGTCGGTGAGCC
>JAABSB010000079.1 GCA_011390615.1 Desulfotignum sp.
GTGCCTTTCATGATCTGTTTGACGATGCCTTCGTTGTTCACTGCATGGACAATGGCCTGGCGGACCCGGACATCCTTGAACGCCTCCACCCGGTTGGGGTTCATCTGAAAAGTGATGATCCGGCCGCCGTTAATGTTCACCAGTTTGACCTCGTCATCGGACTGGATTCTGGCAAAGTCCTGGGGGGGCACCGGAGAGATCCAGTCCACGCCGCCGGACAGCAGGGCTGCCACCCGGGTGGCGTTTTCCTTGATGGGGCTCAGGATGAATTCGGTGACATTGCCCGGGCTGTTTGTGTCCCAGTAGTCGGCAAACCGTTTCATTTCCAGCACCACGTTGTGCTGGCGATTGGTGACAATAAAGGGCCCTGTGCCCGAGGCGTTGTTCAAGGCAAAGGATTCACCGATTTTTAAAATTGCATCCTTGGGCTGGCCGTTTTCATCTGTACCGGTGTAAAATTCGGAATCCATGGCAAAGAAATAGGTGGCCATATTGAGCACCAGGGGATACGCTTTTTTGGTTTTGACGTCCACGGTGTAATCATCCACGATGTAACATCCGTCAAAGGGTTCCAGCAGGCCTTTGAAATCCACGCTTTTTCTCATGCGGTCAAAGGACCATTTCACATCTTTGGCGGTAAAGGTGTTGCCGCTGTGGAACTTGACACCTTTTCTCAGGTGAAACCGCATTGTCAGGTCATCCAGCCGTTCCCAGCTGGTGGCCAGGCGGGGTTCAAACTCCATGTCCTGGGTCCAGCGCACCAGGGGGTCAAATACCCAGTGGGAGAGCTGGAGCATGCCGCCGGAAAGCTGCACCTGGGGATCCAGGGATACCGGGTCGGCATCCAGCCCCATTTTAAAAGTCTTTGCGCCGGCAGAAGCAGCAAAGGACACCACCATAAAAACACTTAATACAGTCAATAGTAATTTTTTCATTCTCATCCTCCAAGTTAGTGTTAATCATGTCATGAAACGCATTGAAATTGCCTTTCAGTTGCGTTGAACACGCCCGGTAATTTAAATAACTAGAATTACCAAAAAACAATGACAGGGTCAAGCAGTATCACACCGGATGATAACAATGTATATTCAGGTCATGACCGATTTTCAAAAATAATCATTGACAGGCATAAAATTCCATGTAATGAATCAGTATTCATTTTATAAAAACCGGGATATCCTGCCGCAACCAGTATGGGATATCCTGCAGATATTAAACACAACAGCTTATTTTAATTTAAAATAAATATTTCAACCAACACTTTTTCATGGATATGCCTGCAAAAAATATGGAAAATATTGCAATGAGCAACTATTCAGTATCCATGGCAGACGTTAACTTCAGGAGGGCAATGTAACATGGCACAGGTAATTTCAGACCGGCGGGACATAGAATTTGTCATGCACGAACAGCTCAAAGCCGAAGAGCTGTCCAGGCTCCATGACGGGTTTGCAGACTTCAACAAAAAAACCATTGATCTGATCATTTCAGAAGCAAAAAATTTTGCAGTCAAAGAGCTTTTACCGGCAAACAAAGACGGGGACCAGCAGGGATGCACCCTTGAAAACGGCAAGGTAACCACACCGGACTCATTCAAGCGGCTGCTTGAACTTTTCAATGAAGGAGAATGGCTGGCCCCTACTGAAGATCCGCAATGGGGGGGCCAGGGCATGCCAAGGACCGTGGCCTCGGCTGCGGCTGAATATTTTAACGGGGCCAACTACCCGTTCATGATGTATCCGGGCCTGACCCAGGGGGCCGGTCATCTGGTGGAGCATTTCGGCACACAAGAGCAAAAGGATCTGTACCTGAAAAACATGTACACCGGCAAGTGGTGCGGCACCATGCTGTTAACTGAGCCGGAGGCAGGGTCTGATGTGGGGGCGCTGACCACCAAAGCAGTTCCCAACGGGGACGGCACCTATGCCATTGTGGGAGAAAAAATCTTTATCTCCGGCGGTGACCATGACCTGGCGGAAAACATCATTCACCCGGTGCTGGCACGTATTGAAGGCGCCCCTGCCGGTACCAAGGGCATCTCTTTGTTCCTGGTACCCAAATTCCGGGTGAACCCTGACGGATCCATAGGGGAATTCAACGATGTGATCTGCACCGGCATAGAGCACAAGATGGGTATCCACGGCAATTCCACCTGCTCATTGTCCTTAGGATCCAAAGGCAGCTGCATCGGCACCCTGCTAGGAGAAGAAAACAAGGGCATGAAAGCCATGTTCCTGATGATGAACGCGGCCCGGCTTTTGGTGGGATTCCAGGGATTTGCCTGTGCCACCACCGCGTATATGTATGCTTTGGACTATGCCAGAAACCGGATACAGGGAAAAGACCTCACCGAAATCATGAACCCCGATGCCAAAGGGGTACCCATTATCCGCCATCCGGATGTCCGGCGCCAGCTCATGATGATGAAAACATATGTGGAGGGCATGCGCTCGCTGCTCTATTTTGTGCACTTTTGCTCGGACATGGCAAAATTTGCCACTGATGACAAACAAAAGGCAAAATACCAGGGATTTGTGGAGGTCCTCACCCCCATTGCCAAGGGATATGTGACAGACCGGGCCTTTGAGGTATGCTCCCAGGGCATGCAGGTGTACGGCGGATACGGGTTCATCGAAGAATACCCCATGGCTCAGCTGCTCCGGGACTGCCGCATCACCCTGATTTACGAAGGCACCAACGGCATCCAGGCCATGGATCTTCTGGGCAGAAAACTGGGGCTGAACAAGGGCAAACCCATTATGGACCTGTTCGGTGAAATGCAGAAAACTCTTGCCCAGGCCAAAGAGATTGATAGCATCCAGGGCTATGCCGTCAAAGTGGAAGAGGTGGTCAACAAACTTGCGGAGGTGGCAATCCACATGGGCCAGACCGCCATGTCCGACAAAATTCTGTCCGCCTTTGCCAATGCCCATCCGTTCCAGGATGCGGCCGGTGATACAGTCATGGCATGGATGCTTTTGTGGCGTGCAGTCATTGCAGCCGAAAAGCTTGAAAAAGCAAAGAAAAAAGACAAACCCTTTTACCAGGGCATCATCAAATCCCTGCAGTTTTACACGGAAACCATGCTGCCCATCACCCTGGGCCGGTTTGCTGCATTGATGAACACCAGTGCGGCAGCTGTGGAAATAGAAGATGACATGTTTCCAAGTTAACCAAAAACAGGTTAATGGTGACGCTGTATGAATCCCAGGGCATTCGCATGCTTTTAAGGCACCCCGCCCCGTCAGATCATGCCCTCTTGGGGCGGGTACAAGCTCCGGACAGAGGCAGCATCTATCCCAGACAGGTCATTTGTTTTCCATATTGACTTGACCGGTGGTGACAAAACAGTGTTGTTACCACCGGTTTTTTTATTTTTTTTCTTGTGAAAATCCCATGGTTTGTGTTTCCATATACCAGCCAACAGAATCAGTGTTTGTAACATGGGATTGCCCTGACAGTCTGGCAGTCACAGACACCACAATCTGCAAGGCACCGCAGTTCGGAGGCCATGCAGGCTGCCGCTCCTGACAGGCAAATAAAAACAGGTTGAAGGAAACAGATATGGGAGCATCCAACACCGCCTCCGGCATGCTGGACATGAACCGCATCAATTTTTTTTCCGTACTGGACCATCTGGATGACGGGGTGATCATTGCGGACATGGACGGGGTTATCCACTTCTACAACCTGGCCCAGTCCAGAATCGACGGTATTTTACCGGAAAAAGCCATGGGTCTCAAGGTAACCGACATCTACGAGCTGAACAACCGCACCAGCATGATCATGCAATGTGCATTCCGCAAAAGCGCCATAAAAAACCGGATCTTTTTTTACAGGACCATTTCCGGAAAAGTGGCCAATACCATCACCTCTGTTTATCCTTTGTACGACAAAAACCTCATCACCGGGGTTATCTGTTTTGTCAAGGATTACGCGCTGCTGCGCAGGTCCATGCCTGTGACTGGCCCGCCTGAATGCCGGTTTGAACTGGGAAACGGCACAAGGTTCACCTTTGATGATCTCATCGGCACCAGTGCCGACTTTATCCGGGTCAAAGAAACCGCCCAGAAAGCATCTGCATCTCCCTCTCCTATCATGATCCAGGGAGAAACCGGCACCGGGAAAGAATTGTTCGCCCAGTCCATCCACAATTTCAGCCCCAGGCACCAGGAAAAATATGTGGCGGTAAACTGTGCCGCCATTCCCCATTACCTGATGGAAGGTATGCTGTTCGGCACCACAAAAGGCGCATTTACCGGCGCCCTGGACAAACCCGGCCTGTTTGAAACCGCCCACAAAGGCACCCTGTTTTTAGATGAACTGCTGGCCATGCCGGTGGAACTGCAGGCCAAACTGCTCCGGGCCATCCAGGAAAAAAAGGTGCGCCGGCTGGGATCTGTCAAAGAGATTGCCGTTGATGTGAAAATCATCAGTTCCGTGAGCCAGGATCCCCGGGTGGCGATCCGTGAGAACCGCCTGCGCACGGATTTGTACTACCGGCTGGGGGTGGTCATGGTCAAACTGCCGCCCCTGCGGGACCGACTGGACAGCCTGGAGGAGCTGGTCTCCCATTTCATCGCAAAATATAATCTGCGCCTGGGAACCCATATCCGAAAAATATCTTCCGAGGTGCTGGAGTTGTTCCGGGCCTATCAATGGCCCGGCAATATACGGGAATTGGAGCATCTTATCGAAGGTGCCATGAACATGGCCGGTCAGGAAAAAATTCTGGGAATTGACCAGTTCACCCCGGGACTGGATGCCCTGGATCCTGTTGATGCAAAGCAAACAGACATTGACATTGCACCTTCCCCGGCAGTTGCACAGGATTCTTTCCAGCCCCTTGCAGACATCCAGGAGAACCGTGAAAAAAAAGCTGTGAAGGCAGCCCTTTTGACCTGCCGGGGCAACGTGACCCGGGCAGCCGGCACCCTGGGGATCTCCAGACAGCTGCTGCACTATAAAATTAAAAAATACCGGTTATGCCGGGCCGATTATTTGCCCCGGCCAGACAGGTAATTTTTTTTCACCTGAAAAAAAATTTTCTTTCTGTCCTGCAAAAAGTGAAAAAAAATTTTCACTTTTTGCAGGACATGCCCGGAATACCATGGGCAATCTTTTTATTATATGGTCTTTTATATCAACGTCTTGCAGGGCAATCTGCACCGTTTTTTTGACCCTGAGACAACTGGCACGTATCCTGCATTCTCTATAAGAAATACCAGCGGGTTTCAACCCTTATTTATTGCAATTTTTGGAACAATCCAGGAGATTATCAGTGACACAAAAAACCGTTTCACACAGAGCCTTTGACCCCTTTGTCTTCTGGATTTCCGCCGGCATTACCATTGTGTTTGTGCTCTGGTCAATTATTTTTCCCGAAAATATGGCCTTGGTCATCAATGCGGTTTTCAACTGGACCACCACGGTATGGGGATGGCTTTACCTGATCACAGTATTTTTCCTGGTGACGGGATGTTTCATTCTCATGGGTCCTGGATATGGCTCCATGAAACTGGGACTGCCCGGGGACACACCCGAATTTTCCAATTTTTCCTGGTTCGCCATGCTGTTCGGATCTGCCATTGCCGCAGGCATTGTGTTCTGGGGACCAGCCGAGCCTGCCTACCACTATATGAGCCCGCCCCCCTATTTCGGCGGGGAAGCCAACACCCCGGTCACCGGGGCCAACGCCATGACCTATTCATTTTTTCACTGGGGTCTGAGCGCATGGTCCATCTTTGCCATGCTTACCATTGCCCTTGCCCATGCCTGTTTTACCTGTAACCTGCCCCTGAAATTTTCTTCAGCATTTTACTATGCCATCGGTGACAGAATTCATGGCATCTGGGGAAAGATCCTGGATATATTTGCGGTTTTTGCCACCCTGGGCGGACTTGCCACCACCACCGGTTTTGTGGCGCTTCAGCTGTCAGCCGGCCTCAAATACCAGTATGGACTCCAGCTGGGTCCATCCAGCACCTATATCATTATCGGGGCGCTCACTGCGATTTTTACCCTGTCCGTTTACACAGGTCTGCAAAAAGGTGTCAAACTTATCGGAGACATCAACATGTGGGTATTTGCCCTGGTGTGGTTTTTCGTTTTGGTATTTGGTCCCACCATTTTTCTGATAAACCTTACCGTTAATTCCATGGGCCAGTATCTGCTGCATTTTATTCCCATGAGCCTATTCACAGCACCCGGATATGAGGGTAACTGGATCGGTTCATGGACGGTTTTCTACTGGGCCTGGTGGATGAGCTGGGCACCTTTTGTGGCTGTTTTCATTGCCCGCATCTCCAAGGGCAGGACCATCCGGCAGACAGTTGCTGCATCCCTGATCCTGCCTTCTTTTGGAAATTTTCTCTGGTACGGCGTGGTGGGCGGGGCCGGCATCCATTTTGACGTCACCGCAACACTGAAAGAACATGGTGTGGAAAGTGCTATTTTCGCCATTGCCCAGCATCTGCCCATGACAGGACTGCTGGCTGTGGCGCTGATCTTTCTCATCGGAACATTTTTTTTGACTTCTGCCAACTCTGCCGCCATTTCTCTGGCCATGTTTGTATCAGGCCATGAAAATCCAGGCAGAAACCTGCGGGCTTTCTGGGGAATCGCCCTGGGTGCTGTGGCAGCCGTGCTGGCCGGATCAGGCAGCCTCAAGGCCATTCAGACAGCTTCCATTGCCACGGCCTTTCCCCTGATGTTTTTACTGTTGCTGGCCCTGTTCAGCACCTTCAGGGGGTTGCACCGGTACAGGACACAAAACTTTGATGTAACATAATCGCCAACCCTTAAAAGAGGACCCCCGGGGGTCTTCAAAGGAGAAAAACCTATGTATGACCGCATGCAGGAACTGAGCAGGCAGGACATGGAAAAAATCCATGATGCTGCCATGGATCTGTTGAGGACCACTGGCGTGGCCTTCAATGATGAGGAAGGACTTCAGATTTTCAAAGACAACGGCTTCAAGGTAGACGGTAACAAAGTGTTTTTCCAGGAATCCGATGTGCAGAAGGCCCTGGAAACCGCACCGAAACGGTTCACCGTTCACGCCAGAAATCCGAAAAAAAGTGTTGAGGTCGGAGAAGATGACTTTGTTTTTCTTCCCGGCTACGGCGCCCCTTTTGTCATGGATGCCAAAGGCAATGAACGCCAGGCCACCATGGAGGATTATGACAACTTCTGCAAACTGATCCAGACATCTCCGTACATCGACATGAACGGTTGGATGATGGTGGAACCTGCAGACATGCCCCACCAGACCGTGCACCTGGACCTGAACCTGTCCAACATGCTTTTGTGCGACAAACCCTTCATGGGCAGCCCGGTATCCAAAAAAGCGGCCCTGGAAGGGGTGGAAATGGCCGAAATCCTCTGGGGCGGTAAGGAAAAAATCATGGACAAGACCGTGTCGGTCTCTTTGATCAACTCACTTTCCCCTCTGCAGTTTTCCGATGAAATGATCGGATCACTTATCGCCCTTGCCAAAAACAACCAGGCCTGTGTGGTGGCCTCTTTGATCATGGCAGGCGGTTCCGGTCCGGTGACTCTCGGCGGTGTCATGGCTCTGCAGAATGCGGAGATCCTGGCCGGCATCACCCTGGCCCAGCTGGTCCGGAAAGGGGCGCCTGTGGTTTACGGTTCCACCTCATCGGCCATGGACATGAAAACAGGGGCTTTGTCCATCGGGGCGCCGGAACTGTCCAAAAACATCCACCTGGTGGGCCAGATGGCCCGGTTCTACAACCTGCCCTCCCGGGCCGGCGGCGGACTTACCGATGCCCTGTGCACTGATGCCCAGGCTGGTGTGGAATCTGCTGTGGCCCTTACCACGGCGGCTCGGGCAGGCGTCAACTTCATCCTGCACTCCTGTGGTATCCTCGGATCTTACATTGCCATGAGTTTTGAAAAATTTCTGGTGGACGAAGAACTGTGTGGTATGATAAGAAACATGTTTAAACCGGTTTCTTTGACAGATGATGCCATTGACCTGGATATGATCAAACAGGTGGGCATCGGCGGCCAGTACCTGACCCACCCCAAGACCTTCAAGCTCTGCCGGACCGAGTTTTATATGCCGTCTCTCATGAGCCGGAAAAACAAGGATGCCTGGGCAAAGGCAGGCAAACAGCATATTTATCAGGTGGCGGAAGACAAAGTTGCCCAGCGCCTGGCTGCCTATGAAAAACCGGAGATCAATCCGGATATTGAAAAAGAACTGACTGATTACGTTGAAAAACGCAAAACCAAATAAAGGAGAAAAAAATGACTGATTTTAATGCCATGACAGAAGCACTGGTTGCCTGCGATGAAGCCAAACTCACAAGCCTTGTCAATGATGCCCTGGCCCAGAATGCATCTGCCAACGAGATCCTCAACAAAGGATTGATTGCCGGCATGGACATTGTTGGTGAAAAAATGGAAAACGGTGACATGTTCATCCCTGAAGTGCTGATGGCCGCCCATGCCATGGCAAGCTGCGTCACCATTCTCAAGCCCCTGCTTGCAGAAGGAGAAGGGAAAGCTGCCGCATCTGTACTCATCGGCACGGTCAAAGGGGATCTCCATGACATCGGCAAAAACCTGGTGGCCATGATGATGGAAAGTGCCGGCATGGAAGTACACAATATCGGTGTTGATATTCCGCCTGAAGATTTTGTGGCCAAGGCAAAAGAGACAAATGCCCAGATTGTATGCCTGTCAGCGCTTTTGACCACCACCATGCCCATGATGAAACAAACCATAGATGCTATTGTGGAAGCAGGATTGCGTGACCAGGTGAAAATCCTTGTGGGCGGCGCACCCGTGACCCAGTCCTTTGCCGAGGAAATCGGTGCGGACGGTTTTGCAGCAGATGCAGGCTCGGCTGCAAAACTGGCCAAAAGCCTTGTAGCATAAGGGATACAGATAAGGAGAAACCCATGTTTGAAGTAATCGGAGAACGTATCAACACCTCCAGAAAACTGGTTCAGGCCGCTGTGGCGGAACGGGATGCTGACTATATCATTGACGATGTCAAAAAACAGCAGGCAGCAGGGGCCGCTTTTATCGACGTGAATGCCGGGGCCCGTATCGGCCATGAAGAAGCAGACATGAAATGGCTGCTGGAAACCATCCAGCCCATTGCCACCGTGCCCCTGGCCCTGGACAGCCCGGATCCGGCCATCCTGGAAATGGCCTTTGCCATGGTGGAAAAGACCCCCATGATCAACTCCATCAGCCTGGAAAAAGAGCGGTTCGATAACATGATGCCGTTTCTGAAAGGCAAGGACTGCAAGGTGATTGCCCTTTGCATGGATGACGGCGGCATGCCCACTGTATCTGATGACATTGTGGGCCGGGCCGATTCCCTGGTGGCCGAACTCAACAAAATTGGTATCCCCACCGGTAATATCTATGTGGATCCCCTGGTGCAGCCCATTTCCACCGACTCCACCAAAGGGGTGATGGTCCTGGATGCGGTGCGGGCCATCAAAACAAAATATCCAGAGGTGCACATCACCGGCGGACTGTCCAATATTTCCTACGGCCTGCCCCAGCGCCACATCATCAACCGGACCTTTGTGACCTTGATGATGCTGGCAGGAATGGATTCCGCCATCATTGATCCCCTGGACAAAAAAATCATGGCTGCCATCAAAACCGCAGACATGCTCCTGGGCCATGACAACTACTGCATGAATTACCTCAAAGGGGTCAGAGCCGGGATTATTGAAAGTTAGCTTTACCTGATCCACCCGTATCCAGTGATACACCAGCTGCTTGTATCCGACCCGGTGCCGCCCTGGCTGCGACACCGGGTTTTTTATATCCCGGCAGTGGTTGACACGGGGTTTCAATTGCCATAAAGTTGTTTTGTCAGATGACAGCAGACATGGGCCTGCTAATTCGGAATCAAAAGCAAAACGGATGCCGGGGCGTGAACAACAACACACGTGATTCATTGATCAATGCGGATGACGGCCTGGTGGTGCTGGACAGTTCCCTGGAAATAATGAGCTTCAATCCGGCGGCCCGGGAAATCATCATCCCTGAACCCAGGTATGGCCAAAAACTGAATTTCAGTTCCTTTATCGCCAGTCCCTATCTGTCGATGCTGGAAGATGCGGTTGAAGCGACACTCCACCAGGGCAAAACCCGGGTGGATGCAAAAGCGGCGCTAAAAACCACATCCGGCAAATCCATTTTCATCCGTTATGCCATTCACCCCCTGTATGAAACCAGCCGGGTAATCATAGGTCTTATTTTTTCCTTCAAGCAGCTTTCAACACCGCCGGTATCCGATACCACAGATGACATCTCCAACAGCGCGTTGATAAAACATCAGTCTCTTCTGGAAGCATTACCAGAAGGGGTATTCACCATTAACACAAAATGGAGAATCGCATCCTTCAACAGAACAGCTGAAGAAATCACAGGCTATTCCCGCAAAGAGGTTCTTGGCCGCTATTGCTGGGAAATTTTCCGCTCAGATCTTTGTGATATGGGATGTCCCCTGCGCACCGCCATTGAAACCGGAAAATCAGAGATGGACCAGGATATCCGCATTTTAAAAAAAGAGGGTGCCCAACTGACCATACTGGTGAATATCGGTGTCCTCAAGGATGAAAACGGGCGGGTTGCCGGGGCAGTGGAAACCTTCCGGCCATTGACCGGTGAGAGAAATCAACCTGACGGAACAAAACAGGCCCATGCTTTTTCACACATCATTGGAAACAGCCGGCCCATTCAACAGCTTTTTGCACTCATGCCGGATCTTGCAGCCAGTGAGGTCAATGTGTTTATTACCGGTGAAAGCGGTACAGGAAAAGAGTTGTTTGCGCGCACTTTGCATGACAATTCTTCCCGGGCAAGGCATCCCTTTGTCGCTGTCAACTGCTCTGCCCTTGCCGAAAGTGTTCTGGAATCAGAGCTTTTCGGCCATGAAAAAGGCGCATTTACCGGTGCGACAAAAGCCAGGGCCGGCAGGTTTGAGCTGGTGAAAAAAGGGACCCTTTTTCTGGATGAAATCGGCGAACTCAAGCCGAGCCTGCAGATCAAACTGCTCCGGGTTCTGGAACAAAGAGAATTTGAGCGGGTCGGCGGTACCCAGACTCTTCCTCTGGAGGCCCGCATTATCAGCGCCACCAACCGAAACCTGGCCCTGGCATTGAAGGACGGATCTTTCAGGGAAGATTTCTACTACAGGTTAAGAACCGTACCCCTGGCCATTCCGCCCCTCAGGGAACGCAAAGAAGACATCCCTTTGCTGGTGCGTTATTATATCCAGTTTTTTAACACCACATGCAAAAAAAAAGTGAAGGGGGTTGACCCGGAAGTAATGGCCTTGTTTTCGGATTATGACTGGCCAGGCAATGTCCGGGAACTGGAAAGAACCATTGAACATGCCTTTGTTTTTGTCAAGGGACCCATCATCCGGATGGAAAATCTGCCGCATCTGGAAATGGTCTGCAAACCGCCTGCTTCTGAAACACCCCATAACGCAAAGCCGGGTCTGAACACAGAAACCATTTTAAAGGCCCTTGAGAAATCAGATGGCAACCGGCAGAAGGCTGCGGATCTGCTGGATATCAGCCGCACCTCCCTGTGGCGGAAGATGAAAACCCTGGGCCTGCTGGACTGATGTTTCAAAAATTCGTTTCACATGTTTCAAATGTTTCATTTTTTCACATTGAAATAATTTCCATTATATTCAAATAGTTATATGAAAATATTCTTTTAATTTTTCCTTCCTTGTTTCAATCACGGCTGGTCCTTCAACGGCCGCGCCCTAAAATTTCCTATATTTATCCATAATTTCAAATGGTTAAAATCAATGGCCCACCCTTTGCAATATGGCTGAACAACAGGCACTCCGGTGATGGATGCCATGCAAAAAAGGAAAGCAACCATGTTCAAAGGTAGGGCTATTTTATGAAAAGGGCTGACCCCCCCCATACCCGGTCTGATAAGACCGGCATCATAGCATTATCGCCAAAATTCAGTCTGATGGGGATAAACCGCCAGGCATGCCGGATGCTGGGAATTGCACCAGCCCCGGGAACTGACTGCCCCCTTGAAAAGATAGTAGACACAAAATCCCTGGCAGCTGCCGGCAGTGTTTTTGCCGATGCAATTGAAAAAAAGGCCCCTGTAAAAGATGCCTTCATCTGCTTTGTCAATGCCGCCGGCAGACCGTTTCAATGCAATGTTTCAGCCCTTCCGCTGATGTCCGGATACGAGTCGGCCATCGGCGTCATCCTGAGCTTCAAGGCTGTAGAAACACAAAAAACGACAGGACCCTCTCCCTCTTCTCTGACATATTTACCGAGACTGGGATTCCAGGGGGTGGTGGACAGTCTGCCTGAGGGTGTTTTTTCCATTGACCGGGAATGGCGGGTCAACGCATTCAACAAAACCGCTGAAATACTGACCGGCCTTTCACGTGATGATATCATCGGCAAATACTGTTGGCAGGTGTTTCAGTCAGGGTTTTGTCAACACAACTGTCCTCTGGCAGATATTTTCAAGGGCGGCCGGTCTTGTGAAAACCAGGAAACGACCATACAGACCCGTACCGGATCCATCCGGAAAATCCGTTTCAATGCCGCTCCTTTGAAAACTGCTGACGGCAGTGTTGTGGGGGCGGTTGAAAGTTTCCGGCTGCTGCCCATGAAAAAAGCAAACACACGGCCCTCTTTGGATGCATTTACCTTTCAGGGGATGATCAGTAAAAACGCAGCCATGACATCACTTTTTGCCATGCTCAGGGATGTTGCGGCAAGTCAGGCAGATGTCCTTATAACCGGTGAAAGCGGTACCGGCAAGGAACTGGTGGCCAGGGCCATTCATACCCTTTCCCATCCGGATGCGAAAAATTTTGTGGCCGTAAACTGTTCAGCTCTGCCGGAAACCCTTCTGGAATCAGAGTTGTTCGGTCATGAAAAAGGGGCTTTTACCGGGGCGGATCACATGAAACAGGGCCGGTTTGAACTGGCTGGAAACGGCACCCTGTTTCTGGATGAAATCGGTGAATTAAAACCCGCTCTCCAGGTAAAGCTGCTCAGAGTTTTGGAGCAGAAGGAATTTGAACGGGTAGGGGGCAGTTCACCCATAAAGCTTTTTGCAAGGGTCATTGCCGCCACCAACCAGGACCTGGACAAAGCCCTGGCCTGCGGCAGTTTCAGAGAAGATCTCTATTACCGGCTCAGAACCATCCCTTTACGGATCCCGCCCCTGCGGGAGCGTATCGAGGATATACCTTTGCTGGTGGACCATTTCATTAATACATTCAACCGTAAATATGACAAAAACGTCCGGCTGGTGGATCCAAAGGTGATGGATTTTTTTAAAAAATATCACTGGCCGGGAAATATCAGGGAGCTGGAGCGCTGCATGGAACATGCGTTTGTCTTTGTCAGAGGCCCCATCATCTTTCCCCGGTATCTGCCGGAAATTGAAGACTTTACTGTGCAGGAGCCCTCTGGTCCAGGCAAAAAAAACAATCCGGATCAGGAAAATCTGCTGTGGGCCCTGGAAAAAGCGGACGGAAACAGAACACAGGCGGCAAAACTTTTGACCATAAGCCGCACCTCACTGTGGCGGAGAATGAAAGGTGCCGGCCTGATATAGGCGCGGAAATCATATAACCAACCCAAGTACCTACAAACATCCCAAAGGAGCAGCACCATGACCGACAACGCCCTTTATATCGACGAAATGATGGATCAGTATCCAGCCAAGCCGGAATACCTGATTGTTATTTTGCAGGAGATTCAAAACAAGTACGGTTTCATCTCCGGTGATGCCATGCGCCTGGCAAGCGACCATGTGCATGTGCCACTGACCCAGGCCTATGCCGTGGCCACATTCTACCAGTCTTTCCGCCTTGATCCCGTAGGAGAGCATGAGATCAAGGTCTGCCTGGGAACCGCCTGTCATCTCAAAGGCGGCCAGCGCCTGGTGGAGGATCTGGAAAGAAAGCTTCATGTTGAATCCGGGGGGACCACCGAAGACATGCGGTTCACGCTGAATACAGTGAACTGTGTCGGTGCCTGCGCCCTGGCACCGGTGGTGTCTGTTGACAACAAATACCACCCCAATGCCACCGCCAAAA
>JAABSB010000008.1 GCA_011390615.1 Desulfotignum sp.
GTCGTTCAAGGAAACAGTGGAAAAGGAGAAAAATTCTTTTTCAATCGGAAAGGCCCATGTGGTCGAGACAGGCAGGGATATTACCATCATTTCCTGGGGTGCCATGATGAGAGATACCATCAAGGCGGTGGAAGCGGTGAAATCCAAAACCGGTTTTCAACCGGAAATTATTGATTTGTTAACCATTTCCCCCATGGATGTGGACACCATTGTGACCTCTGTCAAAAAGACCGGCCGGTGCGTGGTGGTCCAGGAGGCCCAGCAGTCCTTCGGCCCGGCATCGGAAATCATCGCAGTGATCAATGACCAGGCCCTGATGTACCTGGAGGCACCGGTGAAGCGCGTGACCATGTATGATGTGGTCATGCCCCTGTTTGCCAGAGAAAAGTTTTATCTGCCAAAGGTTTCCGACATCGACCAGGCCATCACAGAGACCTTGCATTTTTAAGGAGAAACCCATGTATGAGTTCAAACTGCCGGACCTGGGGGAGGGCATCCAGGAAGGGGAACTGCTTGTGTGGCATGTGCAGGAAAAAGACCTGATAAAGGAAGATGATCCGCTGTGCGATATGGAAACCGACAAGGCTGCCGTGACTATCCCTTCCCCGAAAACCGGGGTAATCTTCACACTCGGGGCCCAGCCCGGGGATATGGTCCAGGTGGGCCAGGTGCTGGTGACCATTGAGACAGAAGAATCCACTGAGACCGGTACCCCAAAGGCTGATGCTACGTCATCCAGGGTGCCGGACAAAGAGGGGAGGAATAAAAAAGGGCGGAACAAGGAAGAAACCAATCAGGACAGCCAGGACTTCAAAGCTGCTGATACGTCAGCAGATAATCAGAGCTCCCAGGCCCGGGCGATTGCCGCACCGGCTGTGCGGCGCCTGGCAAGAGAAATGGATATCGATATCAACCAGGTGCCGGCCACCGGCCCCGGGGGGCGGGTCACGGCGGATGATCTGTTAAAATATGACACCCATGGTACTGATACCGGGGGGGGGTCAAAGGGTAAAGAGGGTGCGGCAAAACAACCGGAGGAAACAGCCGAATCCGTTGAAAGCAGAACCGCTGCCAGGGATGCAGGTGCGAAAAAAGATATGGCCCCGACATCCAGTATTCCGTTTCTGACCCTGTCGCCGTTGCCGGATTTTACGGCCCAGGGCCCTGTGGAAAAAATTCCCATGCGCTCTGTGCGGAAAAAAACCGCTGCCAGGACCGTGACATCCTCTATTCTGGTGCCCCATGTAGCCCACATGGATGAAGCAGATGTCACGGAACTGGAAACCCTGCGCCGGGCATATAATGACAAAACAGACGGCCGACACGATTATGATGACACAAAGGAACAAAACGGGCATCTGACGTTGATGGCTTTTGTGATCAAGGCGGTAGCCGGCCTGCTCAAAAAATATCCGGCATTCAATGCCAGTGTGGATACAGACAGCATGCAGATCATCCATAAAAAGTTTTTTCACATCGGATTTGCTGCAGACACCCCCAGGGGACTTCTGGTGCCGGTGATTCAGGATGCTGACCAGCACAGCCTGGCAACCCTGGGGATGCGCATCCGGCATTTGGCACAACAGGCGAAAAAAGGTGAGATCCAGGTGGAGAACCTGACCGGCGGGACTTTTTCCGTGACCAATGTGGGGGCCATCGGCGGTACCCATGTGCTGCCCATCATCAATTATCCGGAATCTGCTATTCTGGGCATGGGCCGGGTGGTGAAAAAACCGGTGGTGAAAGACGATGAGATCAAGATACGCCTAATGCTGTCCCTGACCCTGTGCTTTGACCACCGGGTGGCGGACGGTGCCCAGGCAGCCAGGTTTGTCAGGGATCTTGTCGAGATGCTGGAAGATCCCATGGTTTTCATGGCACATATCTGAAACAAATGCAGTGAAAGGACAGGGCAATGGTTGTGGGAGAAATGATTTATGATACCGATGTGGTGGTCATCGGTGGTGGTCCGGGGGGATATGCCGCTGCCATCCATGCCGCAGATCTGGGAAAGGATGTGGTGCTGGTGGAAGAAGATGACAAGCTGGGCGGGGTCTGCCTCACCCGGGGGTGCATTCCCTCCAAAACCCTGATCCATGTGGTGAACACCGCCAACAGTGTCAAAGAGGCCGGGGACATGGGCATTGTGTACAAAGAGATCGGCTTTGATGCCAAAAAGCTGGCCGCATATATCCGGTCCACTGTGAAAGATTTGTCCGACGGGGTGGCCCGGCTGGTGGAAAACCGCGACATTGAACTGGTTAACGGCCATGCCCGTTTCATCCAATCCGACCAGGTGTATGTGGACGGGGCCAACACCATTGTGCGGTTCAAAAATGCGGTCATTGCCACAGGCTCCCGGATCAATGACCTGCCCCAGGGGCTGGAAACAGGATTTGACCAGGGGGTATGGACATCGGCACAGGCCCTGGAGGTGCCAGAGATCCCGGAGTCTCTGCTGGTTATCGGCGGCGGGTATATCGGGCTTGAGATCGGCCAGGCCTATGCCGGGCTGGGCAGCCGGGTGACCCTGGTGGAATTTTCCCCCCAGCTTCTGGCCGCCGCAGACAAGGACCTGGTCCAGGTGGTGCTCAGGCAGTGCGAAAAGCAGTTTGCAGCCATTTATACCGATTCCCGGGTCACAAAGATCACAAAACAGGACCAGGGGTTCCAGGTGGATATGGCAACCAAAAAAGGGGACATCACCCATACCTTTTCCCGGGTGCTGGCCGCCACAGGCCGAAAACCTGACACCGAAGACCTGGGGCTTTCTGCCCTGGGCATTGACATGGATGACACCGGGCGGATTACTGTTGATGAACAGTGCAGAACCTCTTTGTCCTATATTTTTGCTGTCGGCGATGTGGTGGCAGGACCTGCCCTGGCCCACAAGGCCGGGCGCCAGGGCAGGGTGGCGGCAGAGGTTATTGCCGGCAAAAAATCGGCCTATGACAATGTCAGTGTGCCGGCGGTATTGTTTACCAGCCCGGAAATCGCCTGGACCGGTCTGACGGAAACCCGTGCAAAGGAAAAAAAACTTACCGTGAATGTGGGAAAATTTCCCCTCACCGCCCTGGGACGGGCAAAGAGTGTGGACAAAACCCGGGGGTTTGTGAAAATTTTGTCAGATCCGGATTCTGAACAGATTCTGGGCATGGCCATTGTGGGGGAGCACGCCTCGGAACTCATTGCAGAAGGAAATCTGGCCATCGAGATGGGGGCCTGTCTGGAGGATCTCATCGTCAGCATCCATCCCCACCCCACCTTTTCCGAAGCCATCATGGAAGCGGCGGAAACCGCCAGGAACGGATCGGTCCACCTGATGAAAAAACGCCGGTGATGCCGTGATATTGGATTCAGCATTGATTTCCACGGTCAAAGACTATGCATTTGACCGGGACCTGCTGGCAAAGGCCAAAGAAACCGGGCAACCGGGGGTCGCCGTGTATCTGTTTGCATTCCCGTCCGTGGTGGCGGGCCGGGGCAGTGACCCGGACACTGAGATCCGGCTGCCTTTGTGCAGGGATGACAACATCCCCGTGTTCCGCAGGAAGGGCGGGGGATGTGCCGTGTTCCTTGATCCCGGCACCCTCATCGTGTCCATGGCCCTGCCGGCAGAAGGGTTTGCCGGTATCCAGCGCCTGTTCAATTTCTGTAACAATCTGGTGATAAAAGGATGTGCATCCATGGGGCTGACAGGGATCTGTCAGGACGGGATTTCCGATCTGGTGCTGGAAAACCGCAAGGTGGGCGGTTCCAGCTTCTACCGTTCCAAAGGCCTGGCCTATTACACCGCATCCCTGCTGGTATCCACCGATCTGGATGCCATGGACCGGTATCTGTTTCATCCCCCAAGAGAGCCTGCTTACCGCAGACACCGGGTTCACAAAGATTTTGTCATGCGCCTGGACCAGGCCTTTCCCGGGCTTAGCCCGGCGGACCTGTCTGCTGGATTGCTTAATCACCTGTCATGGACGGCCGGTTTTTCAGCATACGCCAAAGCCGGGCAATGATGAACCACATCCTATCCATCGGCATTCAGGACCGTTATCACTTCAGCCTTGCGTATCACAGTGCCATCCTGTTCACTCATATAACCGGTTTTGAGAATTTCTAGGATGGTTTCATTTTCCAGATCAGGCTGCTTCCGGGTCTCGATGATTTTACAGGTTTCCATGGCCGCTTTGTTGTCAGAGAAAAGGATCGGAACGATCCCCCGGGAGCTAAGCTGGCGCAGCAGTTTTCGATGCACAGCCCCGATGTTCTTACCCAGTTTTTTTCCGGTTTTGTCCATCTGGTCCTGTTTGGATGTAACAAAGCGGTCAATATTATCCATTCCGTCCACGATCTCGAAAAGATCTGAAAAGAGCGCTTTTTCCCGTTCTTGAAACTGCATCTCTTTCTGGGTCAGAGTCTGTTTCAGTTCACTGATCTGCTGTTGAAACAGGATCAGTTTTTGTTTCAGCTGCTGTTTGTCAGAAATCATTTTTCATCTCAATTTCAGCCAGGTATTGCAGCGGCACGTTTCGGGGGGCATGTTGCTGTTCAATCTGTTCACAAATGCCTGTCATGTCCTTCATCATGTCATTTTTGATATCTGTTAGATCAATACAATGTAAAAAATACTGACAGGCCCGGGATGCCGGGTCCAGGAGCAGTTTCTGAGCCCGGGCAATGGTTTGGGCGGAATACTGGCGGGTGCGCATCGCCTGCCCGACTGCCTGAATAATTTCTTTGTGGGTGGCATGCTGTGTCACCCTGAGAATTTTAAACGGATTCATCTCACATTCCTTTGCCTGGATTCGTCAGTTTGTCATTTATTTTTTCCACAAGATAATGGGTTTCATCCACGGATTCACACGCATCGCGCAATCGGTGAAGCATGATGGTCAAAAACCCTTTTTCCGGGATAGTGCTGCAAAGCATATCCAGCATGTCTTCCGCTTCTGAAAAAAAGAAGGCTTCCATTTCCGGATATTCCGATTCCAGAACGATATCAGCTGCCTTTCCCATTTTGTTTTTATACAGGGCATCCAGCATATCATCTTTTTGGATATCAATGAGTGTCAGTTGGAGATTGTACCGTGCGAATTGATTTTCCGGGTTGATATCCAACGCTTTTTTCAACATTGCAGCCAGCTGCTGATCATTGAATTGATTTTTATTGAATCGTCTGACAGCCAATGTGGCCATGATCGCGGAAAAGGCCCGGGCCACAGGGGGCGACGGTCTTTTTTCGTAAAGCCATTTCAATACTGTTTCATATTCGGCCAATCTGTCCCCATCATATTTGTCCAGGTGGTCGGCAAAACGCTGTTCAATGGAGGGTGCCGTCTCGAACAGGGCAGGGGTGGATGAAAAAAAGGGCAGAAATTTTTTTTCTCCGCGTTCCAGGCAGGCCTGTCCATAGGCTAACCACACCCGTGCCACCGTATATTCAACAAATTCATCCAAAGAAGCGTTGTCTTCGATGATCTGTTCAATCAACGCATGTGCTTTGTCAACATCTCCTGTCTTCAAGGCATACAGACTTTCCCATGTCCTGGAATATAGCCCCCCGGTTTCCAGATAATGTTCCGGATCTTTGAAAAAATCCCTGTTTTTGCGGATATCGGACAAGATCTCATCCGAACGACCTGTTATCGCTGCATAAAAGGGGGTACAGATACGGGGGGTGTCGGACCGGGATTCCCGGTACATGGTTTCCATGTCTGTGATCAGTTTTTTTTCCACGGCAAACAGGGCAGCTGCCTGCCGGACGGTTGGAGAACCGGTATGACTATCGATGCGCTGCTCTGCCAGGCGGATCAATTGCTGACGTATCTGCTGTTGTTTTTCCGGGTTGTCACTGTATTTTTCGACAGGGTGTTGATAAAAAATGGCTGTGAACCAGGATTGTACCATGGGGTATAAGAAGGTTTCGTTCTTTTCAGCCAGGTGATAACAGGTTTTTGCCTTCAGGACGATGAATTCCAAAGTATTGAAAGCGGTTGCCTGTTCCAGGAGATCGGCGATTTTTTCATAATCTTCCTGTTCCCACCATATCTCCAGTAACGCGATACTGCAATAATGGTAC
The DNA here is from genome assembly GCA_011390615.1 of Desulfotignum sp. Classification (GTDB taxonomy): domain Bacteria; phylum Desulfobacterota; class Desulfobacteria; order Desulfobacterales; family Desulfobacteraceae; genus Desulfotignum. The sequence goes on from JAABSB010000008.1 coordinate 6,077, forward strand.
AGCGTGTCAAAATGGTCTGCCAATACCGATTGGTCCAGCGTACGGGCAATCGTTTTTAATTCCTTTGCACGGCTGCGGATGGTTTCGATATCCGTCCCTTTTTCCAGGGTATGGTACAGAGTGGAAAAAGCCAGGGACAGAACCTGTATTTTCTGGGGGATCAAAGCATTTATGGGGGTATTGATCTTTTCCCACTGGGTTATGGCTTCGGGATACTGCCCTGTTTTTGCCATGGCGAATCCATAGTAATAGCAGCCGGTATCATCCAGCGTTTTTGCATTTTGAAAAATGTGTATGGCATGATCTTCATTTCCTGCTTTGACATGACACACACCACTGCGGATGCAAAAGTGCTGTTGACCGGTCTTTTGCCATATCTGTTCATACAATGCGGCAGCTGTGACATAATCACCGGATTCTTCGGCATTTCCGGCGGTATCAAGGATACTGCCCACCTGAATCTGCTGATCCAGTTCCTTTATTTTTTCAGATAATCCCGGATCATCCATTAATTGCTGCGCCTGGGTAAAACAGGAAATAGCATCCTGTAGTGCATTATTCTTAATGGCGGTGTACCCTTTTTTAACAAGCAGTTTTCCTTTTTCAGACCGGTTCTTTTCCCGGCAGATATCCAGTTTTTCATCAATGTCTCTGGACGGTGCTTTTTTCCGGGCTTTTTCAAACTCTTTTTCCGCCAGCAGATAATTTTGTGCATCGAACAATTTGTGTGCCCGATTCAGTATTGTATCTATTTTTTTCTTTTTTCTGGCCATTACTACTCCATATCAATTCCAATGATTTTGCTGCCTGTATCCGTTTCTAGGGCTTCCGTTATAATGAGAATCGGTTTCATGGCAACCTGCGTCTGTTTTTTGCTATCCAGGATCGGGTCCATTTCACGATGGGATAACAGGTGTGACAATCTGGATTCAATACGGTCCAGTCGGGTGTCATTTTCACGAACAGAGGATTTTAGATCTGCCATATATGTTTTCAAAAGGGCACTGTATGCCAAAGTGATTTCCTGTTTCCGAAGCAGTTCTTGCATCTGGTTCTGATTTTGGGAATCCTTTTCCCGGGATACGTCCGCTGAAAACAGATTCGTCAGAGCGGCATGCTGCCGCTGCAGCAGATGCTCAACCGTTGACAACCGGTATGTAAAAAAGATAAAAAAAACCGCCAGAACAATTGTCAATACCATCAGGGCCAAAGGCACCAGTCCGGGATGGCTGCCTGACAAATCGTTTGACTTCAATGCAGCCGTTTTTCGGCCATCAGATATATCCCCGAAGGCGGACCTGTCTTCGGGGGCGGATTCAGGAGCGGAGGGGGCTGGTTCCGGCGGTTTATTGGACAGACCGTCCAGCAGCCGGAAACAGGTCAGGTCGGAATCACACTGGGGGCAAGTATCCATATTCCCGGGAATATGGGTATACTGGCAGACCGGGCATTGGATCCGATCGGTTGTCACCGGGTAATTCCTTTGTGAATTTTTCCGGTTCTTTCTTCAAATCGGTGCAGGATTTTGTTTACTCTGGGCATGATTTCATGAAAGAGGGTCTCTGTCAGTTTCAAATCCTTTTTCATTATCGCCCCCATGAGTTTTGCTATGTCCTCCTTGAATTCTCCGGCCCGGTCGGGATCATGCTGATCGCAATAATCGTGGGCTTTTTGGACCTGCATCAAAAGAACGATGTCCGGAAAATCGTCGATGCATCGGCATAAATCTTCATATGCAGCCAGATTTTCCTCGTAAGATCCGGTAAGGTTCATTTGTTTGAGATGCGCGATCTTTTTTTGGAAACGGGCCTTATCCTTGCTGGTCAACAGCATGCCAAAATGATCCAGCGCACTTTGTGCAAAATTGATGGTGCTGTGGCAGGTGATGCCGTTTTCCGAAAACCGGCGGGTTTTTTCGATTTTCATTTCAGCAAGTTGGTGAACCGGTTCAACCACCTGTCCGCTCTCCGGGTCGATCACCTGATGGATATCCTGAATCGCGGAAACGATCCGGGTGGTCATGTCTTGTGTGGTATAGAGGGAAGTCTCTTTTTCATTGACGTCATTGATCATGGTTTCCACTTCCCGGAACAGGGTCTCATCGGCCCGGCCCCGGGATAGGGTCCGGCTCAGGTGAACATCCGGAAACTCCCTGAGGGATGCGTCAACCGATACCAGGTTGTTTTCATCGATTTTCAGTGTGATCTCGATGCTGAATACAGTGGATTCATCTGAATCCCCCAGATTGTCCCAATGCTTTTTCAGGGTTTCCCTATCGATACCCAGCCACAGGTCTCCGATGGATTCCTCTATCTCGTTGACCCGGTTGAAAAATTTCATATGAACCAGCTGCTGATCATCCTGTACCAGCTTGAACACCTCGGTCTGCTCACAGGGCAGCGGGGTGTTTTTTTCGATAAACAGATATTTGTCGCCGTTTTCAAGCACCACATAATAGTCATGGGCCGTGGAATGAACAATGTCCAGAATTCCCTGGTCAATGGTATGTTTTTCCAGGTCAAACCCGCAATGCGGACATGTGGTATCGGTTTGGCTCACTGATTTCCCACACCCGGCGCATTCATAGGTTTCCGACAGCCGGTGGCTTAAAATCGCCGCACCCTCTGCAATGGCCAGCATGGGGCGGTCATGCACCAGCACTTTTTTTGCCCCGAACATCTGCTGGACAGCCCCAATGATACAGGGAATGTGGGAGCTGCCTCCCACCAGCAGTACCCTGTCGATCAGATCCGCAGGGATATGGATGTCGGTCAAAAGCCTTTTGGTCAAATCCATGGCTGTCTCCACCACGGGCTGGACAAGGGTTTCAAACCGGTCCCGTGTCAGGGTCACATCCACGTCCAGCAGGTCACCGTCTTCATCCTTGAGCAGGCCCAGGATTTCAATATAGGATTCCTGTTCCTGACTCAACCGGATTTTGGCTTGCTCAACCTGAACTTTCAACTCTCCTAAAAACTGGTTTTTCACACGATCCGTCTGCTGATCGATCAATGCATGGATATTTTGGATATCATTTTCCCGGGCCGTTATCTCCAATACGTGATCCATTAGATTCCGGTCGATATCTTCTCCGCCCAGCCACATGTTACCGCCTTTGCCCTGCTCGATGAACTGGCCCCCGCTGATGGTCAGAACCGACAGGTCAAAGGTCCCGCCCCCGAAGTCAAACACCAGAACTGTGTTCACTTCCGTTTCATTGATCTGATCCACCCCGAAGGAGATGGCGGCTGCCGTAGGTTCCGGTAGCAGGCGCTGTACCTTGATGCCGGCCAGGGCCGCCGCCGTCCGGGTGGCATGTTTTTGTTTGTCGTTGAAATAGGCCGGTACCGTTATTACTGCAAACTCCACGGTATCTTCCAGATAGGCCCCGGCATCGGCACACAGTTTTTTCAAAATTTCAGAAGAGATTGCTTCCGGGGTGTATTCTTTTTGGTTCAGCACCAGGACCAGACTGTTTTCGGTTCCCCTGGTCTGGCGGCCGATGGTTACCATCTGACGGGGATTTGATACCAGTTTCTGTACTTCCGGATTGTCATAACTTCGGCCCATCAATCGCTTGACAGCGGTGACGGTATTGGCCGGGTCCTGTTTCAACCATTCCAGGGCATGTTTTCCCACGATAAATTCGGTTTTTTCGGAAAGGCCGAGCAATCTTTTTTTTTTCTGGAGGGCTGCACAGGAGGGGGTTATCATTTCATTTTCCTTGTTGAGAATGATTTCAACCTGAATTTTTTTGATGGCAATGGCTGAGTTGGTGGTCCCCAAATCAATTCCAACAGACTTCGACATAAAAGTTTCCTTTATTCATATTTTTTATATTTTAAATTCCCGGGGATTTAACCAAAAATCGATCCGCCTGGCAAGTGTAAAAATTCAATTTCAATACGGTTTGCTTTTTGTACAAATATTCCGGCACAGTTGTCCAGAATGTTTGTATATAGAAATAGAAGTCAGGTTTTTTTTTCTGGACAGCAGTCTTGACAAACACAGGATACCCGTAGGATAACCCGGACATGAAGCATGTATGGATCATCGGAGGCGGCAGGTTCGGGCTCAGGGCGGCAGAATGGCTCATTAAACATACAGAACCATCCTTTGTAGTAACCCTGGTGGACCTTGACAGGCAGTGTCTGGAAAAGGCACAATCTCTGGGATGCTACATTTATGCGGGTGACGGGGTGGATTATCTTTTCACCCGGATGACCTGTGACCAGGAACCGGACTGGGTGGTACCGGCAGTACCCGTGCACCTGGCCTGGCAATGGTGCAGATGGAGACTGGGGAAAAAACGCCTTTTGTCCTGGCCCCTGCCTGATGAGATCGCATGTCACCTCCCCAACGCCATGCGAGGAACAGATAATCAGATCTATGTGAGCCATGCCGATTTTCTGTGTCCCCCAAACTGCAGTGAACCGGACGACAGGTGCACAAAGACCGGAAAACCCAGAAAGAAAGATATGTTCCAGATCATCGCTGATCTGGATTTTAAAGAAACCCATTCGTTTGTGATCCAAAGCCGCCAGCTCGGGCCGGGGGTCGGGGGATATGCCCCGGCAGACCTGTTTGATTTGGCAAACAGAATAGGCCAGCACCAGGGAAAATGTCTGGTGGCTACGGCCTGCCGGTGCCATGGCGTGATATCCGGCTGTTTTGTTAAATGACAGTTGCGCTTACCTGTATATAAAGACCACCAGGGGTTTTATCTATCGAACGGACATAGCAAAGCGCTGATCCTTTGAAAAATGGTCTTGTTGCGGTGAAACATCATGCGAAAGATATCCAGAAACTCATGTCGCAATTCCGTGTCCTCAGGAAAAAGTCTTTTCAAATGCGCCTTTAATAATTTTTCTTGAAAAAAACAACTATTGACAAAAATTAATATTCTGTTTATAGAATGTTTATTCTAAAAATGAAACAATGAGTTTGATACATGGCCCGACCGACCAGAAAAGAACGGGATGACAACCGAAAGCGCCGGGAAATCCTGGCCGCTGCCCTGGAAATGTTTGCTGAAGGGGGGTTCCATAACACCACCATGGCAAATATTTCCAAGGCCGCCCAATATCCACTTGGCACCATTTACAAGTATTTTCCCGGAAAAAAAGAGATGTACCATGACCTGGTGATCGAACGGGTGCATGAACTGGGCCGTATTTTGTATGATATCGCACACAAAAAAGAGATGGCAGTAACGGATAAACTTCTGGCCGCCCTCAAGGCCCAGGCCCGGTTTTACAGGGATAACCAGGATGTGGTGAAAATTTATATCTCAGAGCGAAGCAATATCGACAGTGTGGGCATGCCCCAGCTTAATGAACGGGTAAACCGCCTCCATGAGCGCATGGTGCACCTGTTTGAACAGATGCTTGAGCAGGGGATCTGCAACGAGGAGTTCAAGGCCTACCCGGCCCGGGACATGGCAGAACTCTTTGCCGATATCGTACATTCCGCAGCCTGGTCCTGCCTGTTCAGAGAAGAAGACAAGGACACATCAGACCACCGGCTGTCCATGATTTTTGAAATGTTTACAACCGGCATAAAAAAACAATAAATAAGGAGAATTCATACCATGGCACAATTAATAGCGGACAGAAGAGACCAGGAATTTGTACTTCATGAGATGCTGAATGCAGCTGACCTGGCATCCCATGAAAGGTTTGAGGAATTCAACAAAAAAACCATGGACATGGTGCTTTCCGAGGCCAGAAACCTGGCAGTCAAAGAGCTGCTGCCCGCCAACAAGGAAGGGGATGAAAAAGGGTGCTCCCTGGAAAATGGCAAGGTAACCATCCCTTCATCTTTTCACCGGGCCTATAAACTGTTCTGCGAAGGGGAATGGGTGGCCATGTGTGATGATCCGCAATTCGGTGGCCAAGGCATGCCCCGGGTGTTGTCCATGGCTGCCGGAGAATTGTTTACCGGCGCCAACTGTGCATTTCTCATGTATCCGGGCCTGACCCACGGGGCGGGCAAGCTGGTGGAGGAGTTCGGTACGGATGAACAGAAAAAAATATACCTGAAAAATTTGTATACTGGCAAATGGGCCGGCACCATGTGCCTGACAGAACCGGAAGCAGGATCTGATGTGGGCAATCTGACCACTACGGCAAAACGCAATGAAGACGGGACGTTTTCCATTACCGGCAGCAAAATTTTCATATCCGGTGGAGACCAGGATCTCACTGAAAATATTATCCACCCGGTGCTGGCACGTATTGAAGGTGCCCCTGCCGGTACCAAAGGCATTTCCCTGTTCCTGGTGCCCAAATTCCGGGTCAATGCAGATGGATCCATCGGGGAACCCAATGATGTGATCTGTACCGGGCTGGAAGAAAAAATGGGAATCCACGGCAATGCAACAGCCTCCCTGGCTTTTGGTTCAAAAGGCAAGTGCATCGGTGAGCTTCTGGGGCCTGAGAACAAAGGCATGAAAGCCATGTTCGTTATGATGAATGAAGCCCGACTGGGGGTGGGGCTCCAGGGGTTCGGGTTTGCATCCGCTTCTTATATCAATGCCGTCAATTATGCCAGGCAGAGAATCCAGGGCGTGGATCTGACCCGGATATTTGACAAGAATGCAGCGCCTGTTCCCATCATCAACCATCCGGATGTCAAACGCCAGCTGCTGCATATGAAAGCCCAGGTGGATGGGATGCGGGCCTTGATGTATTATACGGCCCTGTGTTTTGACAAGGTGTTGACGGCAGAAGATGATGCACACAAAGATACATACCAGGGACTGATTGAACTGCTCATTCCGGTGGTGAAAGGCTATATCACGGACCGGGCCTTTGAGGTCTGCACCCAGGGGGTGCAGGTGTTCGGCGGGTACGGATTCATCCAAGAATACCCCCAGGAACAGCTGCTCAGAGACTGCAAGATCACCTCCATTTATGAAGGCACCAACGGGATCCAGGCCATGGATCTGCTGGGAAGAAAACTGGGGTTGAAAAAAGGCAAACCGTTCATGGATCTGTTAACACAAATGAATACGACCATTGCCCGGGCAAAAGAGATGGAAGAACTTAAAAATATGGCTGTCAAGCTGGAGCAGGCTGTCAATAAACTCGGCGAGGTTGCCATGCACATGGGCATGACCGCCATGTCTGAAAAAGTGCTTGATGCCTTTGCCGTGGCCCATCCGTTTCTGGATATCACAGGTGATGTGGTCATGGCCTGGCTGGAACTGTGGCGGGCTGTTGCTGCACAGCCCAAAATTGAAACTGCCAAAAAGAAGGATGCCGCTTTTTACCAGGGACAGGTGAAAACCGCCCAATATTATATTTCCTGGGTACTGCCTGCCACCCTGGGAAAAATGGAGGCGCTCCAGGGTAATATCCCTGCAATAATGGAAATGCCGGATGCAGGGTTTGCCGGATAATGTTTTTTAAACCAGGGTCCCTGCCGGAAAAATGCACAGCACTAAATGTCCGGCAGGGATGCTACGGTCACCAGTGAAACCTGACATGGGAAGTCTTGAAATAGATTTTTTCAGGCCGGCTTTCAGACATCACACGTCTTTTCCGGGTTTAAAGTCATTTTTATTCAAGTGGTGGCGCTTTAAAAGCCGGTTGAGCTGCCTGGGGGTGATCCCGGCCCTGTCAGCCGCCCTGTCAATGCGGCCCTGGACCTGTCCCAGCAGGACCGTGAGATAGGATTGTTCAAACCGGTCAATGGCATGCTGCCTTGCCTTTGCCAGAGTGGTGCCGGCATCATCTTCTGGAACAGGAGAGTCACAGTCCGGCATGGTTTCCAGAGGAAAGCTGTGGGGCATCAGCTGTGAAGACTGCTCCAGGATATAGGCCCGTTCAATGATATTTTCAAGTTCACGGATGTTTCCCGGCCAGTCATAGCGTGCAAATTTTTCCATCACCAGCGGGTGTATGCCGCTGATTTTTTTTTTGTATTTAATGTTCAAATTTTTCACAAATAGATCAGACAGATAGCGCAGATCTTCACGCCTGTCATGGAGCGGCGGAATCTCAATGGGGAAAATATTCAACCGGTAATACAGATCTTTTCTAAAGTGTCCTGTTTTTACCAGTTCAAAGATATCTGCATTGGTAGCTGCAATGATCCGGACATCAGACTGCAAAGACATATCACCGCCGATACGGTTGAAAACACCGTCCTGCAAGACCTGGAGCAGTTTGATCTGGGCAGCCGGCGTGATTGTGCCGATTTCATCAAGAAAAATGGTGCCGCCCCTGGCCATTTCAAATTTTCCGGGTTTTCTGCGGTCTGCGCCGGTGAACGCCCCTTTTTCATGCCCGAAAAGTTCACTTTCAATCAGGGTGTCCGGTATGGCACCGCAGTGGACTTCAATAAAGGGTTTGTCAAAGCGCTGGCTGTGCCAGTGAATCAGCCGGGCTGTCATACCCTTGCCCGTGCCTGTCTCACCCAGCAGCAGCACCGTGGCAATGGTGGGAGCCACGGACTTGATGCTTTCGTATACTTTTTTCATACAGGGATTTTTTGACTGGATAACATCCAGCCATTCGGTTTTCCAGAAATGGTCCCGCAGATAATCCAGTTCAAAATCCCTGGAAAGTGCCCGTGTGACCGACTGCAAAAGCAGCTGTACATCCCGTTTTCTGACCGGTGAAAGCAGGTACCCGGCAGCCCCGTCTTTTACCGCTGCCAATGCGGTTGTGAGGTTGTTTTTATCACATAGAACAACAAATTGTACAAACGGGTTGGCTGCAACAAAGGGATGTTCTGAAAACTGGAATGTGCCGGATTCAGGATATTTTTCCAGCACAAAGATATCTGCCATGATCATGTCAAAAGGTGATCTGGTATGCATGGCCCTGGCCGTGTCCAGATCCGGGGCATGACTGACGACAAAAGATTTTTCCAGGACACGGGCAATAAGGGCAAAATCATCTGCCTGGTCGGTCAGTACCAGTATATCTTTCATGTGGACTCTCCAAAGCAATGGCCTGGCAAGCGCTCTAACAAAAACAGCGAACAGGATGAAAATCTGGATTTCTATTAACAGCAACAGCCGTTTGTGTCAATCATTGATTATCAGGTCAGGCAGTTTCACCTGGATCAAGGATTTGAAAGCTCTGCACATGAATGTGTTTTGATGATCCATGAACACTTACCCAGCCGGTCATGGTTACGGTTTCTCTCAGGTGCTGGGTGAGGGATCGGCCGCAGTCACTGTCTGTTACAGCAAAAACATCCTCAGTAAAAGTGACGATGGCAGTACTGAGTATGTTGCCGTTTGTATCCCAGGAAGCGGGAATGATAATTCCCTTGATGGATGTGAGTGTTTCCATAACCGGAAATTAAAGCAATTATCGGGCCAGATCTCACGATTTTTTCAATATAACCAATTATTTCAAAATTTAAAATACATTCAATTGAACTTTGCCGGATTAGCAAGTTTATGCTTGGAACAGGATGCCGCCAGGGGCGGCATCCATATCAAATGGGTTACAGAATCGCCTGCTCCATCGGTGGATGGGTCTTAAGGTATTCCAGGCGGTTGAGGCCGTTGAGATAGGCCAGTGCAGAAGCGGTGATGATGTCGGGATCAGCCCCTTTGCCCAGGGCAACGATGCCGTCTTCCTTGAGTCTTACCGTAACCTCTCCCTGGGCATCGGTGCCTTCTGTCAGGGCGGATATGGTAAATCTGAGCAGCTCTGACTTGGTGTTTGTGAGCTTGGAGATAATATTGTAAACCGCATCAATGGGGCCGGTGCCTTCCAGGGCACCCTGTACCAGACGGCCATTGATCTTGAGCTGAACCGAGGCGGTGGGAAATACCGTGGATCCTGACAGCACATGGATATATTCCAGGCCGAAGACTTCGGGTGTCCGCAATACACCTTCATTTATCAAGGCTTCAATATCTTCATCCAGAATCTGTTTTTTGCGGTCAGCCAGGTTTTTGAACTTTTTAAAAACAATATTGATTTCTTCTTCAGACAGGTCGTATCCCATGGTGCGGATATGGGCAGCCAGGGCATGACGTCCGGAATGTTTGCCTAAGACAAGGCTGTTTTTGGTGATGCCCACGGCTTCGGGTTTCATGATTTCATATGTCATGGGATTTTTGAGCACCCCGTCCTGGTGGATACCGGCTTCATGGGCAAACGCATTGGCACCAACAATGGCCCGGTTGGGCTGAACCAGAATGCCGGTGATCATGCTCACCAGTCGGCTGGTGGGATAAATTCGGGTGGTGTCAATGCCAGTGGTGTGGCTGAAAAAATTGGGCCGGGTTTTCAAAGACATCACCACCTCTTCCATGGAGGTGTTGCCTGCCCGCTCTCCGATGCCGTTGATGGTGACCTCCACCTGGCGGGCCCCTTTCTGGATGGCCGTCAGGGTGTTGGCAGTGGCAAGCCCCAGGTCATTGTGGCAGTGGACAGACAGCACCGCCTGGTCGATATTGGAGGTGTTTGCAATGACATATTCGATCAGCTGCCCGAACTCTTCGGGAACCGCATACCCCACCGTGTCCGGCAGGTTGATGGTGGTGGCGCCGGCATCTATGACCGATTCAAATACCGTGCATAAAAAATCCGGGTCAGATCTGGAACCGTCTTCTGCGGAAAATTCCACATTGCCGGTGAAAGATGCTGCCAGTTTCACCGCTTCCACTGCCTGGTGCAGCACATCAGCGGGTTCCATCTGCAGCTTGTATTTCATGTGCAGTTCCGAGGTGGCGATAAATGTGTGTATCCTGGGATTGACAGCGTCTTTGACAGCATCCCAGCCCCGCCGGATATCGTGTTCATCAGCCCGGCACAGGGCTGCCACCTGGGCTTTTTTCAGGCTGCCGGCAATTTTTTTCACCGCTTCGAAATCCCCGTCTGATGCGGCGGGAAACCCGGCCTCGATCACATCCACCCCCAGCAGTTCCAGCTGGGTGGCGATGCGCAGTTTTTCCGCCTGGTTCATGCTGGCCCCGGGGGACTGCTCCCCGTCCCGCAGGGTGGTGTCAAATATGATAATGCGTTTGTGGTCTTTCATGATGGTAACCTTTTTTAAAAATATTGGTTTACAGGGCCTGTTCTTTAGGCCGGGGTAGTTGACGTGTCTTTATGGTCCAGAGAAAGTTTGTACTGAAAACTGTCAGCCAGGGCCTGCCAGCTGGCTTCAATGATATCCTCTGATACCCCGATGGTGGTGAAAAGATTGTCCGTGTCCCTGGATTCGATGAGCACCCGCACCTTGGCATCGGTACCGTCAGACCCATCGATCACCCGGACCTTGAAATCAACCAGGTGCATGTCACTGATCCGGGGATACATGGCGGACAAGGCTTTTCGCAGGGCATTGTCCAAAGCTGATACCGGGCCGTCACCTTCTGCAGAGGTGATTTCAGTGGTCTTTCCCACCCGGATCTTGATCATGGCATGGGAGTAACACGGTTTTTCCCTGTCCTTTTCCACCACCACCCGGAAGGATTCCAGGTCAAAATAGCTTTTGTACTGTTCGGTGAGTTTTTCCATGATCAGCTTGAGGGACCCTTCTGCTGCATCAAACTCAAACCCGTCATCTTCCAGGTCCTTTATAGAGGACACAATCTGTTTTTGTTTCACTGCATCATCCCCCAGGTCCACCCCCAGTTCTTCAGCCTTGTAGATGATATTGCTTTTGCCTGACTGCTCGGACACCAGGACCCTGCGGACATTGCCCACCTGGGCCGGATCCATGTGCTCATAGGCTTTGGGGTTTTTCATGATGGCGGACACATGGACCCCGCCCTTGTGGGCAAAAGCACTTTTTCCCACAAAGGGCCGGGAGCTTACCGGCGGCACATTGGCGGTTTCGGAGACAAACCGGGACAGGTTCAGCAGTTTTTTCAGGTTTTCTTCAGCCATACAGTTTTTTTTCATCTTCAGGGCCAGGATCGGGATAATGGCGGTGAGATCCGCATTGCCGCAGCGTTCCCCATATCCGTTGATGGTGCCCTGGACCATGGCGGCACCGGCATGCACGGCATTGATTGCATTGGCCACGGCCATGGCGCAGTCGTTGTGGGTGTGTATCCCGAAACAGATATCATGGTGCTCCTTGAAGTGGTCCATCACCGACCGGACGATCTCATCTATTTCACAGGGCATGGACCCGCCGTTGGTGTCACACAGCACCAGGGTGCGGGTACCGCCTTCCAGGGCCGCTGCCAGCGTATCCAGGGCATACTGCCGGTTGGCTTTGTACCCGTCAAAAAAATGTTCTGCATCATACATCACTTCCCGGTTCCGGGCCAGCAGATAGGCCACACTTTCCCGGATCATGGCCAGGTTTTCATCCAGTGTATTGTCCATTATCTGGGTGACGTGCAAATCCCATGATTTGCCGAAAATGGTGATGACCGGAGCGGCTGAATCAAGGAGAGCTGTAAGATTGGCATCATTTTCGCATTTGGTGCCGGGCCGCCGGGTGGCACCAAAGGCCGCCACCTTTGCCTGTTTAAAGGAGATCTTTTGTGCCAGTTCAAAAAAATGGGCTGCTCCGGGGTTGGAGCCGGGCCATCCGCCTTCAATATAATGGATGCCGGTGTCGTCCAGCCTTCTGGCAATTTTTATTTTGTCTTCCGGAGAAAAAAAGATGTTTTCCCCCTGCATACCGTCCCTGAGGGTGGTGTCGTATAATTTTACTGAATCCATTTTATTTCCCCATTTCCCTTGCCAGGGCAATTGCCCCTGTGCTGGCAATTTCAATGATGCCCATGGGTTTTAACAAAGACAAAAACGCCTGGTGCTTGCCGCTGTCTCCTGAGATCTCAACTGTGTAGTGGGCATGCCCCACATCCACGACCCGGCACCGGAAAATATCCACAATGCGCAGAATTTCGGCCCGTTTTTCCGGTTTGGCATGGACCTTGACTAGGGCCAGCTGCCGTTCCACATATTTTTTTTCGGTAAGGTCATTTACCGTTATTACATTGATAAGCTTATGAAGCTGTTTTTTGATCTGCTCAATAATCTGGGCATCACACGTGGTGGCCATGGTGATCCTGGACACATCCGGATCATCGGTGGTGGCCACGCTCAAGGAATCGATGTTAAATCCCCTGCCTGAAAACAGTCCGGCAATCCTGGACAATACCCCTGGTTCATTGTCCACGAGAATTGAGAGTAAATATCTGCTGGTTTCCATTATTATTCCCTTACAGTTGTTGTGTCAAAACCCTTATACCAGAAGCATTTCCGTGAGGGCACCGCCGGCTGGCACCATGGGATATACTGATTCTTCCCGCTCCACCACAAAATCCATGATCACCGTGCCGGGAGTGTCAAGTCCTTTGCGCAAAGTGTCTTCCACACAGGCCGGGTCTGTGCACCTGAACCCTGAAGCGCCGTATGCTTCTGCCAGTTTTACAAAATCAGGGGCATTTTCGATATTGGTACATGCATAGGCCCTGTTGTAGAAAAATTCCTGCCACTGCCGTACCATGCCCAGAAACCGGTTGTTGAGAATAACGATTTTCACATCCAGGCAGTTTTCCACCGCAGTCATCAGTTCCTGGATATTCATTTGAATGGAGCCATCCCCGGCCACATCCACCACCAGTTTGTCAGGACAGGCAGCCTTGGCGCCGATGGCAGCCGGCAGGCCGAACCCCATCACCCCCAGTCCCCCGGAGGTGATGAAATGGTTGGGAAGGTCAAAATGGTAGTACTGGGCCGCCCACATCTGGTTCTGGCCAACCTCGGTAGTGATGATGGCCTGTCCTTTGGTGATTTCCCACAGTTTTTCCACCACAAACTGTGGTTTGATAATATCTGCCTTCTGGTCGTACTTGAGGGGGGTGGTCTGTTTCCACTGGTCAATCTGGTCCAGCCACAAGTCCCGCTCCACAGTCAATTGTGCGGGATTTTGTTTTTCCATGAGGGCCAGAATATTTTCCAGCGTGGTTTTGCAGTCACCCACAATGGGGCACTGCACCGGGATGTTTTTATGGATGGAAGTGGGATCGATATCGATCTGGATGATGGCGGCATGGGGGGCAAATTTGCTGATGTTTCCCGTGACCCGGTCATCAAATCTCACCCCCACAGCAATGATCAGATCGCAGTTGCCGATGCTCATATTGGCCCGGAATGTACCATGCATGCCCAGCATTCCCAGCCACAAAGGGTCTGTGCCCGGGAATGCCCCCAATCCCATAAGTGAGGTGGTTACAGGGATGCGGGCCATTTGTGCCAGCCGGGTGATCTGTTCTGACGCCCGGGATGAAATCACACCGCCGCCGGCAAATATCACCGGTCTTCTGGCATCTTTGACCATTTGCACCACTTTGGCAATCTGCTTTTTATTGGGCGTGTAGTTGGGTTTGTAGGACCGCAGGCGGGTTTCTTCAGGCATCTGGAAGTTGATTTCAGCCTGGAGTATATCTTTTGGCAGGTCCACCAACACCGGGCCGGGTCTGCCTGAACGGGCAATATAAAACGCTTCCTGGATGGTGGCTGCCAGCTTGTCCGGGTCTTTCACCAGATAGTTGTGCTTGGTGCAGGGCCGGGTGATGCCCACAATATCCACTTCCTGGAATGCATCATTGCCGATGAGCCCGGTGGGCACCTGGCCGCAGAAAACCACCATGGGGATAGAGTCTGCATGGGCAGATGCAATGCCGGTGACGGTGTTGGTGGCCCCGGGTCCTGATGTAACCAGGGCGACGCCTGTGGTTTTGTGTGCCCGGGAATAGGCATCTGCCGCATGTACCGCCCCCTGCTCGTGGCGCACCAGGATGTGGCGCAGATCATCATGGCGGACAATTTCATCATGGATATCGATGGTGGCCCCGCCGGGATATCCGAATATGGTGTCAACCCCCTGGGCTTTTATCATTTTAACCAGAATCTGGGCCCCTGTCAGTTTCATTGTAATCTCCTGTTTCATTATTGAATAATGGCTCCCTGTCCGGCAGAAGATACCTGCCGGGCATACCGGGCCATATAGCCTTTTGTGATTTTGGGTTCCGGTTTGACCCACCGGGCCAACCGCTCTTGGATTTGGTATTTGTCAACCATCAGCGTAATGCTTTTGGCCGGGATGTCAATTTTGATGATATCATTTTCCATCACCACTGCCATGGGTCCCCCTGTGGCAGCTTCCGGAGACACATGGCCGATGCAGGCCCCTTTGGTGCCCCCGGAAAACCGGCCGTCCGTGATCAAAGCACAGGAAGCTCCCAGGTCCATGCCGGCAATGGCGGACGTCGGGGTGAGCATCTCCCGCATGCCAGGCCCGCCGGAGGGGCCTTCATACCGGATCACAACCACATCTTTGGGATTGATTTTTCCCTCTAAAATAGCGGCAGTGGCATCTTCTTCCGAATCAAACACCCGGGCAGGACCCTGGTGTACCAGCATCTCATCGGCCACAGCCGACTGCTTGACCACACACCCTTCAGGAGCCAGGTTGCCGAACAAAACCGCCAGTCCGCCCCGGGTATGGTAGGGATCAGTCACAGGCCGGATGACTGCCGGATCCAACACCCTGATTTTGGCAAGGTTTTCTGTAACTGAGCAGCCGGTGGCGGTGAGACAGGATACGTCAAGCAAATGGTGGTCTGCCAGTTCTTTCATCACCGATTGAATGCCGCCTGCCTGGTCCAGGTCCTGGATATGGTCCGGCCCTCCCGGGCTCAAAGAACAGATATGCGGGGTTTTTTCACTGACCTGGTTGATCATTGATAGATCCAGGGAGATCCCTGCTTCATGGGCTATGGCTGCAAGGTGCAGCACGGTATTGGTGGAGCATCCCAGGGCCATGTCCACGGCCAGGGCGTTCATGAATGCCCTGGTGGTTATGATTTTATCCGGGGTGATATTTTTTTCCAGCAAAGCCATGATCTGGATGCCGGTTTGTTTGGCCAGACGGATGCGTTTGGACATGGGGGCCGGTATGGTGCCGTTGCCGGGCAGGGCCATACCTATGGCTTCGGTGAGGCAGTTCATGGAATTGGCCGTGAACATGCCGGCGCATGATCCGCAGGTGGGGCAGGCACAATCTTCCACAGCAGCCAGATCTTTTTCATCCATCCGGCCGGCCCGCACAGCACCCACTGCTTCAAACACCGACACCAGATCAATTTTCTGTTTCTGATCATCAGGGTTGCGGCCGGCCAGCATGGGGCCGCCGCTGATGAAAATGGCCGGTATATTGAGCCGGGCCGCTGCCATGAGCATGCCGGGCACAATCTTGTCACAGTTGGGCACCATGACAATGGCATCAAACGGGTGGGCCATGGCAGTCACTTCAATGGAATCTGCAATCAGTTCCCGGGAAGCCAGAGAATAATGCATGCCTGCGTGGTTCATGGCAATACCGTCACACACCCCGATGGTGGAAAATTCCATGGGCGTGCCCCCGGCCATGCTGATACCGGTTTTTACTGCCCTAACCAGGGTATCCAGGTGCATGTGGCCGGGAATGAGTTCATTGGCAGCGTTGGCAATACCGATGAGCGGCTGGCTGATTTCCCTGTCTGTCAGGCCCAGTGCCTTCATCAGGCTCCTGTGGGGGGCTCTTTGTACCCCTTTTGTTGCAATGTGGCTTCGCATGGTCATCTCCTTAAAAGCAAAAAAGCCGTTATCTGCCCCTCGGGGCTGATAACGGCTTTTAACGTCAAACTTGGGTTATGCCACTAGGAGCCCCTTCGTACGGAGGTGTCAATAATCACCTCCACGATAATAATGAGGACTAGCAGTATGGTCAAAAAACCGGGTATCATAATATTTTCACTTTCCTTAAAGTTAATTTATTATATATAAATTTTTTTTCTGTCAAGAAAAAAATACGGGGTGAGACAATTAAATTTGACAACCCGGGCATGGATTGGCTATAGTTTTGAAAACCTTTTATGAAGATACAATTACAAAACAATCAAATCAACTTCTGTATCCTGGTCATGGTGCTGGCGGCTGCCGGCATGGTTCTGGCTGTTTATCTTTTTTGGGCAGCAGTGTTTATTTCCTCTTTTGTGATCTTCTGCTTATGCGTGTTTTTTGCTGTTCATATACATAACCGGCAAATGGCTGTCCTGGATCAGATGCAAAAGGATCTGGACCGGGAACAGACAGCCCGGGCAAAAACACAAAAAGATCTGATCAGGGTATCTGAAAATGCAGAACAGGCCATGAAAATCAAAGATGAATTTCTGGCCAACATGAGCCATGAAATCCGCAATCCCATGAATGGCATTATCGGTATGATGCATGTGCTCAAAGATTCGGATCTTACCAAAGACCAACGCAAATATGCGGATATTGTCTACAACAGTGCCCAGGCCCTGCTTGTCATTGTCAACGATATCCTGGACCTGTCCAAAATAGAGGCAGGAAAACTGGAACTGGATATCCGGCCCTTTGACCTGGAGATCGGCATCAGGGATATGGTATCCCTGCCCGAACTTCAGGCGCGGCAGAAAGGGATAGATTTTTCCTGGCACATCGACCCCCAGGTTCCCAGGCTGTTGAAAGGGGATATCGGACGTCTGCGGCAGATCATTTTGAATCTCATCGGCAATGCCGTCAAATTTACAGAATCAGGCAGCGTATCATTGGCAGTGACCCTGAATTTTGATGAAGAGACCCGGGCAGGGCTGCACTTTTCCGTTGAAGATACCGGTATCGGCATCAAGGATACAACCATCACCCGGATTTTTGAATCCTTTAACCAGGCAGATGTTTCCACCACAAAACGCTTTGGCGGCACAGGCCTTGGGTTATCCATCTCCAGGCTGCTGGTGGAAAAAATGGGGGGACGTATCGGTGCAGAAAGTGTTGAGCTGGTGGGCAGCAGCTTCTGGTTTGACCTGGTATTTGAAAAATCATCCTGTCAGGAAATCCGGGTGGATTCCACGGGGTTGTCTGTTTCTGACTGCCGGCTGCTGCTGGTGAGCGACGTTCCTGGTGCAGCCAAAAACCTGGTCAAACAGATTCAGCATCTGGGGGTTGCCCATGAACTGGCCATGGACGGCCCAGATGCATTTGACAGATTGCTGTCAGCTGAAGAACACCGTCATCCTTTTCATGTGGTGCTGATGGATGTACAGGAAACCAGCCGCTTTGCCCGGCACCTGGGAGAAAAAATCTGTAACAAAAAAATGCTTGCCGGCCTGAAGCTGATCCTGGTCACCGGGGTGGGTCAGAAAGGGGAAGCCCGTGAATTTGAGAAAATTGGATTTTCCGCTTTTTTAAGCAAACCCGTGGACCAGCTGCTGCTGGCTGACTGCATCAGAACGGTTTTGGCAATGCCGCACACCATTCAAAAAGATCCCCTTCCCATCATCACCCGCTACAGTATCCAGGAAAACAGAAAACATGCCCACAGGATACTGGTGGTGGAGGACATGGAAACCAACCGGATCACGGCCCAGGCATTGATCAGCAGGCTGGGGTATGCCATTGATGAGGCTGCAGATGGCAGAAATGCGCTGGAAAAACATGCCCAGGCCCCCTATGATTTGATTCTCATGGACTGTCAGATGCCGGTGATGGATGGATATGAAGCCACCCGGCAGATCAGGCATCTTGAAGATCAGGAACAACTGAGCCGGGTACCCATCATTGCCATGACCGGCAATGCGTTTGAGCAGGACCGCAAAAAATGTTTTGCCGCAGGCATGGATGACTTTATCACCAAACCTGTGCAGCCGGATATGCTGGCAAAAAAAATTTTACTGTATCTTTTTGCAGATTCAGATGCTGATCCGGATAAAACAGCTGAACCAGATCCTGATCCCGGGCAGCCGGCGGAAGACAGCATGCGTTTTAACCAAGCGCAGTTATGGGAAAGGTTCGGCCATGATGGTGACATGATCCAGGAAATTCTTGCATCCTTTTTCCAGGAGACTCCGGAGCTTTTGTCTGACCTGGCAGATGCTGTTGAAAAGCATAATATCCATGCGGTTAGTGCCTGTGCCCATGCACTCAAAGGATCTGCTGCCAATGTCAATGCAGACCGATTAAAAGACCTTGCCCTAAGCCTGGAACAGGATGCAGCAAAAGACACGATTGGACTTCAAAAGAAATATGAAGAAATTTATACAGAATATGAACTGTTTACAGGAGAGGCTGCCCAATGATTGCACTTGACACCATGTCTGTCCTGGTGGTGGATGATATGAAAAGCATGCGCCTGACCATCAGAAAAATGCTGCGCAGCCTGAACATCGGAAAGGATCTACTGTTTGCAGAAAATGGAAAACAAGGACTTGCCATTCTCAGGCAGACTCCCTGTGATCTGGCCATCATTGACTGGAACATGCCGGTGATGAACGGCTCAGAAATGCTCAACCACCTGAGAAGTGATAATAATCTCAGGGATATGCCGGTGATTATGGTGACAGCGGAAAATGAAAGAGATATTGTGTCTGAGGTGGCGGAAATTGAAATTGATGCCTATCTACTCAAACCACTGACCCTGGCAGCACTGGATCAGAAAATCCGCCAGGTGGTGGAAAATGCCAATAACCCGGACCCCACGACCCGGTATCTGCAGACTGCTAGGGAATATGAAGAAGCCGGGAATCTGGAAAAGGCCATTGAGCAGATCCGGCTGGCATTGGTCAATAAACCTTCTGCATCCAGGATCTTGCGAAAAATGGGACTGCTCCATTTTAAGCTGGGCAAATCCGGGATCGGTGAAAAATGCCTTCAGAAGGCCATCGCTGTCAACCGCCAGGATACAGCATCCCGGATCAACCTGGCCGAATATTACCTGACAAAAAAACAGTACCAGAAGGCTGCTTCCCTCTATCTGGAGATTCTGGCGTTAAGCGACCGGTATTTTGAAAATGGGCTGGATCTTGGCAGAAAACTGCTGGGCCAGGGATTTTCCCAAGAGGCTCTGGATATTTTTTCAAAAATATTTGGCCGGTCCGGAAAGGCGTTGCAGATGAAAGAACGTATTATTGATATCTGTATTGCATACAAAGAATTTGCATTTGCCAAAGAAAAAATGGCCGATATTTTCAGGGACAACCCCTATAACAGCCAGATGGCATTCAAGGCAGGCATACTCCACCGGGATACCATGGATATGGAAACGGCCCTGGAATATTTTAAAACAGCAGACTCCCTGGAAAAAGGACATATAGGGGCCAAGATGGAAATAGCCAGAATTCACTGGCGCAACAACCGCATCCTGGAGGCGGATGAGTGCCTGGCCCAGGTTCTTCGCCTGGATCCGGAAAACAAGGATGCCCAGGGCATGAGAAAAAAGCTTTGAACCGGTACTTTGATTTCAGGCGTTTGTCTGTGCCACATGGTTGATGGCAGAGGCCATGTATCCGGCCCCGAATCCGTTGTCGATATTTACCACTGCGATATTGGATGCACATGAATTAAGCATGCCCAAAAGTGCGGTCATCCCCCCGAAGCTTGTACCGTATCCGATACTGGTGGGAACGGCAATGACAGGGGCTCCCACCATCCCCCCCACCACTGAGGGCAGTGCCCCTTCCATGCCGGCAGCCACAATGATCACACTGGCATCCATGATCATCTGCTGGTGGGCAAAAAGGCGGTGAATGCCTGCAACCCCCACATCAAACAGGGTTTCCACACGGTTGCCCATGGCCCGGGCTGTCAGGGCAGCTTCCTGTGCCACAGGGATATCCGAGGTGCCGGCAGATATGATGAGAACGGTTCCGATTCCGGTTATATCAGGCGCTTTTTTCTGGATGCACAGCAGTCTGGCCTCTGCATGGTACTGCGCTGATGCAAACCGCGCAAGAACGGCTTCTGCTGTGGAAGGATCGATGCGGGTGACAAGAATGATATTTTCTCTGGGCACCATTTTTTCCAGGATTCCGATAATCTGTTCCCGGGTTTTTCCCTGACCGAAGATAACTTCCGGGAACCCTTTTCTCAGGGTCCGGTGATGGTCGATGCTGGCAAACCCGATGGATTCAAACGCCGGGCAGGTGAGCTGTTTTTGTGCTTCTGCCACACTGATGCGCCCATCTGCCAGCAGGGACAAAAGCCGGGTCATATCCTGGGGAGTCATATTTTTTTTCCAGGGTTACCGCCGGAGCCAGGAAAGGCCTTTGCCGGATTTGTCTGCCCTTTCCGGATCAGAATCAGTCTGGGGGGGTATTGGTGTTTCATTGTCATTCTCATGGTGTTTTTTTGCGGCAGAGGGGCCTTGGTTATTCTCTTTTTGGGGCGTGTTTTTTGCTGCATGCCATTTATATTGTCCGAACTTGCAGTATCCTTGTACATTGTTGAACCTGGCATCAATGTCTCTGGGGATGGGGATCACATTTCCTTCAATATTGGGAATCAGGTAATCAGCCAGTTCAATACTGCCCCCGCCGGACAGGATAATGGAGTCAATATCCCAGTCATTTTCCCATAACCGGTTCAGGTCTGCGGCAATAGCGGCGGCTGCATGGGAATATACCCGTTTTTTCAGGTTGGTGATATTGTATTCTTTGCCCCGGATTTTGATCATGCCGGATTCCATGAACTTGAAAATCCGGTAGAGTTCAATACTGATATTGCTTTCCTGGCGCAGCTTGTTGGCCACGGCGGAAAAGCATTTGGAGATCCCTGTTTCCATGGTGGAAGATCCGCGTTCAATGTACTGGAGATGGTCGAATATGGAAAAATCGGTGGTTTTGAATCCAATATCCACTACCCCCAGTTTCTGGACTGCCAGTTCTTTGTTTTTGATCTTGCCGTATTCGTCAAAAATCAGGTTGAAAATAGAGCCTATGGGCTGGGGGATAACATGGATTTTGTCAATATGTATGCGCCGGGTAACATCTGCACCGTTCTGGTTGTGATAGGTGATTTCATGCACCCCCTGGATCATCTCCTTGAGCCGTTTGGAATCCCGGCGCAGATACCCCACAGGCAGTCCTGTGACCACATTTACGGGACCGGTTGTGTCAGTGCAGATGCCTGCTGCAGCAATGGCAAGGATTTTGACATAATTTTCCACCAGTTTTTCCTGGTCCAGGGTAAATTCAGGTATATTGGACTGCTGTTCTGCAAAAGACCCGAGAAAATAGGTTTTGTCTTCAAGGGTGATATGCAGTTTTGCTGTGGAAGAGGTATCTCCCAGAGAAGATTGGAACTGGATATCGGCTGCATCCCCCATAAGGGATTTAAAAATAACGGAGTTCTTGCCGTTATAGGCTTTTGTAAATCCAAAACCAACATCAATGCCCAGTATTTCCATGTAATGCCTCCTCCGGAGTTTAAACCATTTGTTCAGTAGATAGCATTATGAAACAAAGATAGTCAAGGGCTAATGAAAGGCAGACAGAGCAGGCACCTTGCACTATCCGGCCAAATCAGATATAAGGTTGTGCAAAATTTATCAAGGATACAATTTCATGGAACGTGACAGGGTATTTGCCAGAAAACAGCACCAGATCAAACCCTTTGCCTTTAACCGAAAGGTGGCCAAAGTGTTTGACGATATGCTGGTGCGGTCGGTTCCCCTTTACAGGGAAAGCATATACCGCCAGGCCAGACTGGCCAGCCGGTTTTATCTGACAGGCACCCGCATGTATGATCTGGGCTGCTCCCACGGCAACCTGGGACAGCTGATCTGTGAACAGTTCCAGCACCAGGCATTTACCATGGTGGGGGTGGACACATCCTGGCCCATGCTGGAAAAGTACCGGCAGCGGCTGCCACAATTCGGCCCTGGCGGTGCAATCCATCTGGTGTGCGGATCCATGGAAGATGTCAAAATTGCGAACGCATCAGTGGTGGTGGTTAACCTGACCCTGCAGTTTCTGGATGTGTCACAGCGGGACGGGCTCATCTGCCGGATATTTTCCGGGCTGCTGCCCGGGGGTGTTCTGCTGCTCATGGAGAAAACCGTCCATCCTGATGCATTCGGCAATGCCCTTGAACAGGACGTTTACAGGCAGTTCAAACGGGAAAACGGATATTCAGACCTGGAAATCAGCCAGAAGCGGGATGCCCTGGAAAAGGTACTGGTGCCTGATACCTTGAAAACCCATTTCAGGCGCCTGGAACAGGCAGGATTTTCTTTTGTGGATGTCTGGCTCAAATGGTTTAATTTCAGCAGCATAATAGCTGTGAAAGCACCATGTGACAAGGCATCTGCTGCCAAAAAATAAGGAGCTGTGCAAAGACAGCATATCCTGGTATGGAAACATTTTTATCACAGAACAAACAATTTCTGCCGGGACCTCTTTTTACATCACTGGCTGATCTGGTCAGAAAAAAAAGGCGGTTTCTGGACCGTGCCGGCGGCAATTTTCTGCGGTACCAAAATATCGTCAGCCAGATCCCCGATTTTGTGCCTTCTGAAAAAAATGTTGATGCCCCGGCTGTCAGGGCCGGGATCTCTTCAGACATCTCACAACAGGAGAGGCAGTTTCTCAAAGCTCGGATTTTGCAGCTTGCACCCTGGCGCAAAGGGCCTTTTGATCTGTTTGGCATCCATGTGGATGCTGAATGGCGGTCAGACATGAAATGGGACCGGGTGGCCCCCCATCTGCCGGATCTGACAGGCATGCGGATCCTGGATATCGGATCCAGTAACGGATACTACATGTTCCGCATGGCAGCAAAAAAACCGTTGTTTGTCCTTGGACTGGAACCCCAGAGCGCGTTTTATTGCCAGTACCTGGCTGTCCAGAAATTTGTGGATCAGAAAAACGTATTCTGCCTGCCGGCGGCCCATGAAGACCTGCCCGGGATGGATGGATATTTTGACCTGGTATTTTGTATGGGCATTCTCTACCACCGCAAATCTCCGGTGGACATGCTCAAAGATATTCATAAAAACCTTATGCCTTCCGGTCATATCGTCCTGGAAAGCCTGGTGCTGGACGGACGGAAAAGCCTGTGCCTGTTTCCTGAAAACCGGTACGCCAAAATGCGCAATGTATATTTTATCCCGGATTTGTCGGTAATGGAATCCTGGCTTTTACGAGCCGGTTTCCAGGATGTCCGCTGTGTGGATGTCACCCCAACGACATCTGCAGAACAGCGCAAAACCGAGTGGATTCAGACCGAATCTCTGGCGGATTTTCTGGATCCCAGTGATTCGCAAAAAACTGTTGAAGGGTATCCAGCCCCTGTGCGGGCGATTTTTATTGCCAAAAGATGACAGGTTGTCCGGGATTTTTGTTTGACAGATAAAGGCATTGAATGTATTATTAAATGATTTTGTGTTCTGGAAATATGCTGCATGACAATCATGTGCAAAACCGATGTTAACTGCTTTATGACGAGGATATGAAAATGGATGACGAAGGTGGTAGTCCTCACTTATCGATGTCTGTAATTTTTGGTGGAAAACAACATTTTCATGAAATCCCGCTGTTAACGACAGGTACGGAAATCACGGCATCCTGGTGTAAAACCCCTATGCTTTGATTTCACTTTTCAAGGCCAGCACCTCCGGCCTGCCTGTCTTTTTTGGCGGGCCATATACTAAGGAGGCAGGGCCGTGAACCAATCCCTCAAATTGCCGAATAATCTTTTTGTGCCCGGACAGGGCGATGCACCTGATTACATAGATGAGCAGGTGCTTGCCGAATTGTGTGAATCAGAACATCCTGCTGATTTTGCGGCCCAGTTGTCTGAGATTGACGATATGGAGCTGCTGGTCTCGGTGTTTTCACGGATGACACCGGCCTGCTGTGCTGATGTCCTGGTGCATATGGATTACGATGACCAGCGGGAGATTGCCAGAGAGCTTTCCAATGACGTACTGGCCCTGGTAATCACCAGGATGTCCTCTGATGACAGGGTGGACCTGCTGCAGTCCATGCCTGAGGAGAGCAGCGAGATTCTCCTGCGCCTGCTGGCCAAAACTGAGAGAGAGGATATCCGCAGGCTCAGTTCCTATGAAGAGGATACAGCCGGGGCTTTGATGACCAGCGAATATGCCACACTTTCACCTGATCTCACCGCCCGCCAGGCCATTGACAAGCTGCGTTTAGAAGCCCCTGACAAGGAAACCATCTATTACTCTTATGTGATTGATTCCCGGCGGCGGCTGCTGGGACTGGTGTCCCTGCGGGAGCTTATCCTGGCCAGGCCCACCGTGAAAATTTCAAAAATCATGCGCCGTGATCCCGTTCATGCCAATGTCCACGATGACCAGGAAGAGGTGGCCCGGATGATGGCCAAATACGACCTTCTGGCCATGCCGGTCACCAACGGCAACGATGCCCTTGTGGGGATTATCACCTTTGACGATGTCCATGATGTTATTGAAGAAGAGGCCACTGAAGACTTTCACCGGATGGGTTCCATCAGCTCAGGGGCAGGCCCTGAAGACCTGGTGGATATCGGGCTGCGGGATGCCAGCCCCTGGCTGCTGATTCAAAAACGGCTGCCCTGGCTTCTGGCCCTGGTTTTCATGAACATTTTTTCCGGGGCAGGCATTGCCTATTATGAAGATACCATTCAGGCCACGGTGGCCCTGGTTTTCTTTCTTCCCCTGCTCATCGGCAGCGGCGGCAATGCCGGTGCCCAGTCAGCAACCCTGATGGTGCGTGCTCTGGCCATCGGGGATGTCATGATGAAAGACTGGTTCCGCCTGGTGGGAAAAGAAATCACCATTGCCTTGTGTATCGGGTTATGCATGGGAATTGCCGTATCTGTTATCGGAATTTTCCGGGGGGGTGTCGATGTGGCCGTGATCGTGGCCCTGGCCATGGTATGTGTTGTGGTTTTCGGCAGCCTTCTGGGGATGTCCCTGCCGTTTCTGCTCATCCGGTTAAAGCTTGATCCGGCAACCGCCAGCGCGCCTCTGGTAACATCGGTGGCAGATGTCGGCGGGGTTGTGATCTATTTCGGGATTGCCACCTGGTACCTTGGTTCTTATGCCATGGTGTGAAAAACGCCTTGACGGTATTCATATGTTAGAACTGAACAACCCACCGAATTTTTTCATGATTATACGGTGCCAGGTAAGGCATGTCCGTTAATCAGAAGGCCCTGAAAGCGTAATAGGGCCGTAGTACCCTGTTGTCTCTTCACCTGTGTCATCGGTATCTGTCATTATGCCGACACCGATGATTTCAGGGGGTGTCCGGCCGAAAGCATTTTTGTAGTCATCCACAATGTTTCGCTCATGGGTTATCCATTGCCCGGCCTTTGCATTGCCGCTTTGCACAATAACCATCATGGATTCTGAGATATAGGGATTGGGCAGGATGGTATTTACAGATGCCTTGCCGGCCCATATATAATTTAAGGCTGTGCCGGGGACCTCTTTTTGGGAAAAAAGTTCCGCACTTTTATGGCGTGTCCGCTCCCACCAGCCTGCAGTCTCCGGATCAAAGGCAAACGCCACATAAATTCGGGCAGCATAATCATCTCCTTTTTTGGATGTCACATCTGTTTTTTTCAGCACATGATCGATTTTCCATCGCCATTTTATCACAGGATATGCATAGGAATCTATCCGCAGGGGACAGATCATACCGGAAGCCGCATTGCTGCTGTGGGCTTTGATAACTGTTTTGCCATTGTCTTTTATCAGGCTATATTCAGTATGGCGGTCAATGTTGTCAAAAACCATCGGTTCCCAGGCATCCGGCAGTTCGTCGCCGGATGCAAGTTGTGAAAAATCACCTATGACCAGGTGATCCGTATAAGCAGTACCAGTGGCCATGCACAGAAAAAAAACCATTCCCAGAACCTGAATAAACCGCATTCTTCCTCCTCTTGGTTAAAAATAATACCGGGCCCGGATTTCGTTCGGGCCGGAATGTCATGATATGCCGGCAGGTGACTGCTTTATTCCGGGTTGGGTGCATCAAGTACCTTGCGGATACTGGCAGCCAGATCTCTGAGTGAAAACGGTTTCTGGATAAAATTGACGTTCTCGTCCAGAACCCCCTGGTGGGCAATTACATCAGCTGTATATCCGGACATGAAAAGATATTTTATTCCGGGCCGAACCGCCATAAGACGGTCAGCCAGATCCCGGCCGTTCATCTCCGGCATGACCACATCTGTTATGAACATGTGAATATCACTGCCGAATTCCTTGACCAGACGGATGGCTTCGCTGGGAGTGTCGGCAGACAACACATTGTAGTCAAGCTGCTTGAGCATCAAAATAACCATTTTCAGAAGAGGCGTGTCATCCTCTATGATGAGAATGGTTTCCCCGCAGCTTTTGGGTATGGTTTCAATGTGCGGGTTTGACATTTTTTTCAATTTGGATGTGTCCAGAGGAAAAAGCAGTGTGAAGGTTGTTCCGGTACCGCGTTCGCTGGATACGTTTATCATGCCGTCATGTTGCTTGACTATGCCGTAAACAGTGGATAACCCCATTCCAGTCCCGTATCCGATGCCTTTTGTGGTAAAAAACGGTTCAAAGATATGGGCCAGGGTTTCCTTGTCCATTCCAGATCCATTGTCACTGACGGCAAGCTGGACATAACGGCCGGGCGGGAGTTCAGAGACTGATTCATCTGATAAGCCGTCTGAATAGATGATGTCAGTTTCAATGATGATGCGACCGGATTTTTTTGCAATAGCGTCTTTGGCATTGACGCATAAGTTGAGAATGATTTGATCGAACTGGGATGGGTCAATTTTAACGGGACATGATTCATTTGCTGGTTCCCAGACCAGTTCTATGTTC
This sequence comes from Desulfotignum sp., assembly GCA_011390615.1. Classification (GTDB taxonomy): domain Bacteria; phylum Desulfobacterota; class Desulfobacteria; order Desulfobacterales; family Desulfobacteraceae; genus Desulfotignum. The sequence goes on from JAABSB010000008.1 coordinate 33,677, forward strand.
TCACCGATGAGCCGCCGTATCATTTTGAGCAGTGACGCAATTGATTTGTTGAGGTCGAACACAACGGGCGTTACCGTCTCTTTGCGGGCAAATGTCAGTAACTGCCTGGTGAGATTGGCGGATCGCTGTGCTGTTTCAAGAATTTTGTATATTCTTTTGCGAGATGGGTCTGCCGGATCCATGTCGGCAATGGTAAGTTCGGCATATCCCATGATAGCTCCCAGCATATTGTTGAAATCATGGGCTACCCCTCCGGCAAGCGTACCCACTGCTTCCATTTTTTGTACCTGATTCAGATGGGTCTGCAATCTGGCCTGCTCGTTTTGCGCCTGTTTTTGTTCACTGATGTCTTCGGCAAATTCGATACGCACCTTTCTGCCGTCAGGCCACTGGATGATCTGATTCACAATGGACAGATCGATTTTCAGCTTCTGATTGACGTGTTCCCACATGTGGGGCTGTTCATTGTTGTTCAAAATAATGGGATTGGTACAGAATTCGCAAGGCGCATCAAAACCCTGAAGTTCTTTGTGGCAGTATCCGCCGGTTGGATCTTTTCCCAGCAGATCTTTGAGACGCTGGTTGGCAAAAAGAATCTCATATGAGAACGGATCGGCAACATAGACCAGCTGGTTAAGGTTGTCCAAAATGGACAGCAGTTGCCGCCGTTCAAAGTCAACTGCATTTTGTGCTTCTTTGTGTTTTGTTTGCGCCTGTCTGCGGGCTTCCCGGTATTTGACAAAAGTCAAAAATATAAAAATACCAGCGGTTGACGCCATGGGAAATGCTGTTTCAATAAACATTCCGGTATGGAAAAAAATCTGCCGGGTGGCCAGCCACAGACCGGCAATTGCTGCCAGTGCAGCTGTAATTCCGGCAGGGGTCCCGGTGAAGGCGACAACCAGCGTCAGTAATCCGCCCAGAGCCAGAACAGATAACAGAACCAAGCCCTTGGACCAGTGTGGCACCCAGATAAAATCGCCTGCTTTAAGGTTGTCGGCAATGGTTGCATGCACCTCGATTCCTGGAAATGTCGGATCAAACGGTGTGGTTAAGGATTCTTTCAGTCCGGCTGCCGTAGTACCGACAAACACGGTTTTCCCCTGTATCTGTTCAGCCGGGATGCGGCCCGCCATGATATCTGCGGCAGAAACATATTGATACTGCTGTTTTGGCCCCCGGTACTTGATCAGCAAACAGCCTCTGGCATCGACCGGAATTGTCATATCTTTGTTGTGTATGGACTGCAATGTATTGTCCGCTGTTTTTAAAACCAGATGATCTGTTTTTTGGGCGTTCAGAACAGTGGCAAAAGCCAAACCGGCATAAATGCTATTGTCATGCCCGATAACCAGGGGAATTCGCCTCAGAACACCGTTATTGTCGGGGCTGAAATTGCAGAACCCTGAAGCGGTCACCTGTTTTGAAAAAACCGGCAGATTGCACAAAATTCCTGTGCTTTGGAATATCCCGGTAACGTTTGGTTCCGTATCTGCCTGGTGTGCCAGTGAAACTTTGACCGGGTGGAGAATGCAGGAATCCGAGGTTTTTTCAAGCCTGTTGAAATGAAATGAATTGCCTAAAACAAAAGGCCCCCTGGCCAGTGTGTCTGAAAATATCTGATCATTGTCAGCCAGTTTTTCGGGCAGCCCGTCAATTGAAAGATCTAAATTCCAGTCTGTTTTGAGATCCTTGCGTATCTGGTTGAGAGAAGTCCTGTCAGGTTCGGAAAAAACAATGTCAATGCCGACGGTTGCAGGAGCTAAAGCCGCAATCGCGTTCAACAGTTCTGCAGTTCTATACCGTGGCCAGGGCCATTGTCCATATTGATTCAGGCTTTTTTCATCGATATCGATAATGACAATGCTGCTGTCTGCTGAATTGTCCGGAAAGTTTTTAAGGAGTCCATCATAATTCATTACATCCAAAGATCTCAGCAGGGCGGGCTGGATGAAAAAAAGACTGGCAAAAAAGAGGGTGGATAACACGCCCAGGACAATGATATGTGAATGCCTGTATTTCCTGACAGCGGTAAATTCCTTCAGTATCCGTGCCATAATCATTCTCAGCAACGCATTGCAAGGCGGGTTATCTTATGAGAACTTCCACCCGCCGGTTTTTGGGTTCTGCGACATCATCCGGTGTTTTGATAAGCAAATTTCCTTCACCATGGGAGGTGACCCTGATGTCATCTGGGACCGCTCCGTTGTCAACCAGAATATTAAACATGGTTTTAGCCCGGTCCAGGGAAAGCCGGTAATTATACGCTTTTTTGCCCACCGTGTCGGTATGGCCCGATATGACAATATCACTTGATTTGCGCTTCAGAATGGTCTGAATGATCTGGGGGAGAAGCTTTTTCGATTCTTGGGTCAACAGATTTGAATCCGGCAGAAAATAGAGGGTAAATTTTGCCGGAGGCAGGGGTTGGGCAGCCAATGCATCTGAAAATACGGCAGCGATTTCATCGTGACTGAGTTTTTCCGGGGTTCCGGGGGCTGTTTTCTTGTTTTTTATTTGTACAGATTGATTGGCTTGGTCTAAAGTCTGTGTCCCGCCCTGGTTTGTTACCGTAAGTTTTCCGGTCCGTCCGTCAGGATCCGGGACCAGGACCACGGTGCTTTTGGTCCCACAGGCACTGACTGCCAGTAAAAGGGCTGAACTGATGAAAAGCAAGATGGTTTTTTTCATATTTCCACCTTGACGAGAAATTGGGTTCCGCGAATATTGATGGTTGCATCCGGTGTATGAAATTCAACAGTTTCAGGTGACTGTTTTCCGATGATGCCTGAAAGATAGGAGGCAGTGCCTTTGATCATGTTGATGACCATGGAAAATATGCCTTTTTCAGGTGCAAACACATAATCACTGATGATGATTTCGGTGTCAGAACCCAGTGATAACACTGTATTGTCTTCAAAAAGAATGCCTGTAGAGCTGTTTGTACCGGTCTGCAGAACATCCTCTGGATAAAGCTTGTCACCGACATGGCCAGGCGTTTGGCCAGCGCTGCGGACAACGGTGACATCTCCCTTGGTGGTTTTTATTGTTCCAATGAAGGACGTATCTGCCTTTGCAAAACATGGCACCAGCAGGGCGATGAGCAAATAAATGACTGACATTTTCATGAGAGCCGCCTTTTTGAGCATGGTTTTATTTGCAATCTACGATACCATATCCTTTCAGCACATTTTTTACAAGCAATTCCTCTCTGGTTGTCAGGGTCACCCCATGTAACCATATTCTGTTCAGCTGCTTGATACCCACCTCCTGCGGGTAGCGGTGTGACCGGCCTGAGATTGGCATCTGACGGTCCTCCGGAGAAAGCAGAAAAGAACACAACAGAATATGTTTTTGATACGTTTTCAGATGTGATACCGTCTATGGGGTTTGCTTGTGCACTGCTATAGTATCGGGCAGTTATAGTTTAAAAATTTTGAATCATCAGACATCAGGTTCAGCCTGTCGGAAACAGCCTGGGCAATGATCATGCGATCAAACGGGTCTTTGTGGTGCAAAGGTAACTGGGCCAGTTTCATTGCATGAGTGCCTGAAAAATCTAATATTTCGACCTGCATTCCCCGTGCCATCTCCAGAGGATCAAAATCAATGCTGAGTTTGCCAATCGATGATTTTATCACAAGCTCCGCGATACTGATGGCACTTAAAAACACCTCGTTGCCTGGAAATTCAAGTTCATACAGTCTTTTTTTATCCAGTTTTTCAGGGCAGGACAGCATCCACAAAAAGATATGGGTATCCACGAGTATTTTCATCAGACATCACCGTAAAAAAGGGCATTTATTTCTTCATCTTCATCCAGGAAATTGTCAGGAATATGGATCCGGCCCTTGAGCAACCCCAGTTTTCGTTTGGTTTTTGGTTTATACGCAATCAATTCTACCAGCGGGAGATTGTTTTTGGCAATGATGATTTTTTCGCCATGATATGCCATGTCAATCAGCTTTGATAACTGGGTTTTGGCTTCAGACACATTGATAATCATCTGTTTTCCCTTCTATTTATTTCAACATCTTAAACCAAGTATATCCATTCAGACCAGGTTGGTCAAGATATAACACTTAGCCGTTCAGCCTTGACGAAAAAAGTACCCGCAAATTTTATGTTTGACAAGATTCAT